>JAXDLH010000237.1:0-19751 GCA_034666705.1 Chloroflexota bacterium | reverse complement strand
CAAGGACAATTGCCGCGATAAGGCCTGCGGCGGCGCCATAGCCGGCCCGGCGCGCGAGCGGAGCGCCGGCAAGCTTGGCGCGCAGGTCCTGGCCTTCCGGCGTGGCCCAGCCCGCCCAGACGAGGAGCGCTGCGGCATAGAGCACAAGGATGCCCGCCGGTATCTCGCCTACGGGCTGCACCACCCGCGGGATTGCCGCGGTCAGCGTCACGACCTCCACGAAGGCCCACGACGGCACGAACAGGATGAGGCCGGCGAGCGGGGCCAGAAATGGGAGGATCGCCACCAGCGGCAGAAGCCCGGCGCCCGCGACGGTGATGATCGGCACGAGTGGGGCGAGCACCGCATTGGCAATCGGCGAGGCGGGCGTCACCTGATGAAACGTCGTGGCGAGCAAGGGGCTCGTCGCGAGCTCGGCGGCGAGGGTTGCCGCGAGTGGCTCTCGCAATACCGGAGACAGCCGAGTCAGGAGCGCGGCCACGCGGGGCTCGAGCGCAATGAGGCCCAGGGTGGCCAGTGCCGACAGCTCGAAGCCGAGATTCGTGGCGAGCAGCGGGTCGAACCCCAGCATTAGCGCGCACGCCAGCACGAGCGCGGCAAGCGCGTCCCGCCCGCGGCCGGTCCCGCGCGCCGCCAGCGCCACCGTGGCCATGAGCGCCGCGCGGAGTGAGGGTGCGCCGGCGCCGGTCATGAGCGTGAACGCCCAGACGCCGACCAGCGGCACGAGCAGCCGTGTGCCGCGGATCCTGCCGAAGCTCCGCCGCAATGCGGCGGCGACAAGCGAGATGTTGTACCCGGATACCACGAGCATGTGGGTGGTCCCCGAAGCCACGAGGCCGAGCCGCAGTGAGTCGGGCACGCCGCCGACGATGCCGAGAATCATCCCCATTACCAGCGTCGCATATGGCTCAGGGAGCGACGCCGCGGCCGCCCCTTGCAGTCGCTGTCGAAACGCGAAGAGCGCGGCGAGTGCCGAATTGCCGCCGTTGTGGCCGATCACCGCGGTCGCCGGTAACAGCGAAGTCGCCACGACGCCACTCGCCAACTGGCGCCGTCCGCTCGATGCGCCGCCTTCGACCGGCTGGAACTGCCCCACGATCACCAGTCGGTCCCCATAGTCGACCGGCTCGAGTGCCGGAAGTGCCAGTTGCACCAGGCCTGCCGGCGCGGCGATACCGGCCGGGTTCGTGATCTCGGCAGGACGCACGAGGACGGCGAGCGTCGAGCCACGCGGCTCGGGTGGCTGCTCGACTGATCCCACCATTTCAATTGGCACACTGGGGGCGCCCGACCAGGGCTGTAGAGTGGTTGCCAGCGCCGCCGCCCCGCGCCAACTCCCGAGCGCCAGTGCCGCGACGATCAGGAGCGGCCACGCAAACCGCCGGCGCAGCGCTGCCACGGCGATAGCAGCGCCGAGGCACACGATCAGCGTGAGCTGGGCGCCGACCACGACACCGCGGGGCGCTGGCGCAGCGACTTCGACCGCAATGATCGCAGCCGTGAAGCAGCCGGCCAGCAGGGGAATAGATGCAAGGCGTGGCCGGACCAGGGTCGCGCGCACGCTGCTACTCGACCGCGATCAACGATTTGATGCGCTCGAACGTCGCCGCGTTGACGAGGCGGGCATCGCGAAGCTGCTCGATCCGGGTGAATGGTCCGTTGGCCTGTCGGTACTGGATCACGCGTCCGGCCGTCACGGGGCCGATGCCGGGCAGCGACTCCAGCACGCGCTGACTCGCCGTATTGACGTTGATTCGCGAGGTTGCGTCCGTTGGCTCGAGCTTCGCGTCTGCCCCCTCGGGCTGGGCGGTGGTGACGGCGGGACGCTGCGATGGTATGACGAGCTTCTGACCATCGCTCACGCGCGCCGCGAGATTCAGTTGCGTGACGTCTGCATCATCGGTGGCGCCACCCGCGGCGTCGACGGCGTCGAACACGCGAGCGCCGCCGGCAAGTGCATAGACGCCTGGTGCGGCGACGGCGCCATCTACGTGGACATACATCGTTGGGACTTCAGTTGGGACTGGATCCCGAGGCCGCACCTCGATAGTTGGCGCCGGGGAGCGCAGGGCGAGGATCCCGAGCAGCGACCCCGCGACGGCGACGGCCGCGAGGATCGGCACCCCAACGCCGACGAGCCACTTCTGCACGCCCCCTCCGTCAGACCTCGAGTGGAGCAATGGTACCGGGCAGGGTCTGCGCTGTCAGCTACTCAAGTCGTTACAGCCCACGTGGCAGGTGTGGTTTTTGGGGGCCGGCGGTGGAAGCTCTCCGACATGTGCAGGTCGAATGGTTGGTATCGGTGGTGCGCAACGTCGGCGTCACGATCCGAGAAGATCGCTGAGGGTGACCAGCTCATAGCCGCGTGCCCGGAGCGTATCGATGATCGTCGGCATGGCCTCGGCGGTGGGCCGCGGCTGCACGTGGTGCACGATAACCGCGCCAGAGACGGCGAGGCGAAGGTCGGTGTCGCGCACTTTGGCGGTAGTCGCAGTGTCGAGCCAATCGCCCGAGTCGAACGTCCAGTAGATTGGCCGGAAACCCTCCTCCTCGACGATCTGCAGGATGCGGTTAGTGCGGCTCCCGAAGGGCGCGCGCCAGTATGGTGCGAGCCGCATCCCGCTGGCGGCCTCGATAGAGACCGTAGCACGGCGAATCTCGATCCGCATTTGCGACTCGCTGAGCGTCGCGAAGTCCGGGTGACTGTAGCTGTGGTTCGCGATCTCGTGGCCCTCGCGCGCAATGCGGCGGATGATGTCCGGGTAGCGGTCCGCGAACTGCCCCGTTACGAAGAACGTAGCGTGCACGTCGCGCTCGCGCAGCACGTCGAGGAGCTGCAACGCAGCGCCCGCGTCCGCGCCGGCATCGAAGGTGAGCGCGATCAGCGGCAGCGACGGATCGCCTCGCTGCACTTCCGTCCGCAGATCGTTGATGATCCGCCGCGGGGAAAATGTCGGCTCGGTCCAATCAGGTCCCGGCCCGGGGATCGGCCCGATTGCCGCCGCGTCGACCCAGCCATCCGTCGCGGGGAGCGCAGCGCTTCCCCAGTAGTGGACTGGAAGCCGCTCGTTGTCGGACTCGCCGACAACGACGAAATAGGAGCCCGCGGGCAAACGGGCCAGCCGGCCGGCTTCTGCGTCTGGGCCATCCCACAGCACGGCGTCCGCATGAGCAGCCACCCACACCGGCGCGTCGGCGGGATTGTCAGCCTCGGCTTCCGAGGTGGTGGTGACGTCGGCAATTGACGCCGGCTGCGACACTGCAGCGACGAATGCTGCCTCGGGCGGCCGGTCATCGTTGATCTGCACCGGCGCCGCGGCGGCTGGCGTCGGCGCCGCTGGGTTCGCCGTGCAGGCGGTCGCGAATGCAGCAGCCAGGAGCAGGCAGAAGACATGGCGCGGAATGCGGAGTGTGCGGTCGACGGCGCGTGATCGCATGCTGGTCCCTCACCCGGGTGGAACTATACTGGGAGCAGGGGTCAATGCGGGTGCCTCGTGTGGGCACCGGGGAGCGACACGTGGTCTTGTACATGATGGGTTGGGATCTGCCGACCGAGCGTGAGAAGCTGCACGTCTACGTGAACAAAGCCCGCAACGACTGGATTCCAATGACCCTCGGCCAAGAAGGCGTGCTCGACGTCGCGACGTACGAGAACCCCATGGGGGGCACGCCACAAATCCTGGTCGTCATCCACTTTGCCGACATGGCGTCGTGGCAGGCATACGTTGCCTCACCAGATAACCGTCGGGTCATGCGAGAGCTCCACATCCTCGGCTGCGACAACATCTCCAACCACATCTGGATGCCGTCGAAGCTCACGCCAGAGCCCGTGAAGCGGGGCGAGTGGCCTGGCACGTGAGCCAGACCGCCTTCGCCCGATGACGATCTGGGGCGTCGTCTCGGACATCCATGGCAATCTCGCGGCGCTGGAGGCCGCGGCTGCTGATTGCGCTCGGCTCGGCGCGACCCGCTTCGCGTGCCTGGGCGACGTGATCGGTCGCGGCGACCCCGAGGGCTGCGTGGCGTGGGTGCGCGACCACGCCGACCTCGCGATCGTGGGCAACCGCGACCTCGACTACCTCTCGCGCGTGTCGGAGCCACTGCAGCAGGTGGTGCGCGATTGGCCGAACGAGGCGCTGGCGAGCGACTTCGTCCTGAGCCACGGCGACCCGAGCCTCCATCGCGTGTTGAGCTCGCGTGCCGAGCGCGACGGCTTCGCGCATGCTGCATCCTATGCAGCCGAGCGGGGCGCGGTGCTCTGGCTATTCGGCCACACGCATCGGGCGCGTGCCTGGACGGTTGCTGACGGCACATCCGAGTCGCTCGAGGCCAACGTGGTGGAAATACGCGCCGGCCTGCAATACGTTGTAAACGCAGGCACGACGGGCTTGCCCTTACCGGGGCGTGGTCCAGCGTCGTGCATCGTCTACGACGACGTCGCGCGGCTGTTGCAATTCGTGCCCGTCGAGGCGCGACAACGCACGTTGACAGTGGGCAGTGCTCGCTCGTCCGGACGAACCTAATCTCCGTGATCGAAACGAAAGTGATGCTAGCTCATGAATGAAACAGACCTTATCTACCTGGACCATGCGGCGACGACTGCCGTGCACCGCGACGTGGTCGAGGCGATGCTCCCGTACTTTTCCGCAGGCTATGGCAACCCCTCGGGATCGTACGCCCTGGCTCGCGAGGCACGCCGCGCGATCGACGGTTCGCGTGACACCGTCGCAGAGCTGCTAGGCTGTCGCAGCGCGGAGATTATCTTCACGAGCGGCGGCAGCGAGAGCGATAACCTCGCAATCAAGGGCGTTGCCTCGGCGACACCTGGGCGTGGGCGGCACATCGTGACCTCCGCGGTCGAGCACCACGCCGTCGTTCACTCGCTGGAGTATCTCCAGAAGTACGCGGGCTACGAGGTCACGGCCGTGCCCGTCGATCGTTACGGGCGCATCGATCCAGATGACGTGGCGAGGGCAATACGACCGGAAACCGTGCTGGTCACGATCATGCTTGCCAACAACGAGGTGGGCACGATCGAGCCGATCCCGGAGATCGCGGCACTCGCCCATGCGCGCGGTGTACCCGTCCACACGGACGCGGTGCAAGGAGCGTCGGGCATGGACCTCGACGTCGGGCGGCTCGGGGTAGACATGCTCTCCCTCTCCGCTCACAAATTCAATGGCCCAAAGGGGATGGGGGTGCTGTACGTGCGGCGAGGTACGCCGCTGCTTCCCCAAATGCAAGGTGGGGGGCAGGAGCGTGGCCTGCGGTCCGGCACCGAGGATACGGCTGGCATCGTGGGGACGGCGCTCGCGTTGCGGCTGGCCCAGGAGGGCCGCGAGGCGTTCGTCGCGCACAGCCAGCGACTTCGCGACCGCCTCATCGACGAGTTGCTCGAGAGCGTCGATGATGCCGAGCTGACGGGTCACCCGAGCGAGCGGCTCGCGTTCAATGCCAGTTTCGCCTTTCGAGGTGCGGACGCGGAGGCAGTATTGATGGCACTCGACGCGGAGGGGATTGCCGCCTCCGCGGGCAGCGCCTGTACCTCGGGCACCATCGAGGTGTCGCACGTGCTCCGCGCGATGGGCTTGGACGAGGAGATGGGTGGCGGCAGCCTGCGCCTCACCGTCGGCATGGACAACACCGATGAGGACATCGATCGGGTGGTCGCGGTGCTGCCGGGGATTATCGACCGAGCGCGCGCCGCGCGGCGCATCTCGGCGGGATAGCGCGGTTGACGTTCCAGGGCGCACCGCCTCGGCACAGGCCGCTCTGGCCTGCCGAGGCGCTCAACGCGAGCGGCGTTGGTTAGACGTTGTCGGGGCCGGCCTCGCCGGATTCGACGCCCAGCGCCTGTTGGATCGCAGCCACGAAATGCGGCTCGGGTACCGCGCCGACGAACTCCACCGAGTCGTTGATGACGACTTTCGGCACGCCTGAGACGCCATAGGCGCGCGCCAGATCCGGGAACTCGTTCGCCTCGACGATGTCCGCCCGCACGTTCGGGAAGTCCTGCGCCATCTGGTGAGCCACACTGGCCACCTGCGGACACCACGGTCAGGTAGGGGTGACGAACACCTGAATGTGGATCGGATCGGGGATCGCCGCCAGCGCCTCGCGCGTGGCCGGCGCCAGTCGCGTCTTGCCTTGCGAAGCGCTCTGGATGTCCTGAATGAGAGTGGCGAACTCATAGCCGGCCGGCGCCCCGAAGAAGCGAACGCCGCCGCTCTCCGGTCCGAGAACGAGGACCGCGGGCACGCGCTCGACGCCGTATTGCGTCGCGAGCTCGCGCTCCTGCTGGATGTTATGGATCTCGAGTGTGAGCTTGGGCGAGATCTCCACGAGTTCTTCGAGGAGCGCCTGCACCTCACCGCACGATTCGCACGTCTCGCGCCCGGGGACAATCAGGGACGACGACGGGATCGTGAAGAATGCGAGGCGCACTGGCTCCTGCAGGGTTTGCTCGAACATCTGCGTGATGGTCGCTCGATCCTGCTCGGTGAGGATCGCCATGGCGTCGCTCCATATCTCCGTGTCAAATTCTAGCACGGGGTCCTGGCACGCCCTGAAGGAGAGCTGAGGCGTGCCAGGACCAGGAGCGGACCGCTAGAACGTGTAGGTCGAATGTACGCGCGCGGTGATCGTCAGCTCCCCGGCCTGAACCGGAGCCTGGACGGAATCGACGCCGGCGGCGCGCGGGGCGGCGGCGAACGCCAGCGGCTGTGGGCTCGCCACACTATCTTCGGTGATCGACTGTAATACCAATGGACCGACGCTGGCCGCGCCCGCGATCGCCTGTGCCTTGGCGCCGGCGTCGGTGGTCGCGTTCGCCAGCGCTTGCAAGCGCAATTGCTGCTCGTTGGCAAAACCGAAGCGGATGCCGCCAATGCTGTTGGCGCCGTTCCCGGTGGCCGCATCCAATACCGGGCCGGCCTGGTTGAGGTTCCGCACCGTTACCGTGACGTTGTTGCTCGCCCGGTAGCTATCGATCTCCGGCGGGCTGTCGTCGTTGGCACGGCGGGGCTTGTAGTTCGGCTGCAGGGACAGGCCCGACGTCTGAATGTCGCGGTCGGCAATGCCGAGCGCCTTGATGCTGTCGATGACCGCGCTCTGCGCACGATTCACGAGATTCATCGCTTCGGTCGAGGTGGGTGCGATCTGGGTCACGCCGACGCTCACGACGGCGAGATCCGGTTGCGCGCGTACCGTCCCTTCCCCGGACACGACGATCTGCTGTTGGGGCGCAGTCGAGTCCGCGGCGATGGCCGCGCCGTGTGGCGCCATCGCGAGGAGAATGGCGGCGGTCGCTGCAATGGCAACGCCGCATCGCGCAATCGTCCCTGGCCAGCCGCGTCGGTCCTGAGTCACGAAGCCACCTCCGATTGATGTTCTCTCTCTGAGACGCCGCGCGGGCGCGCAGAGTTCCGCGGGTGCCTTCGTGGCGTTCAGCCGATGACCAGCGGCGCATTCCGCCGTGGTCCGAGCGACCGCAGCCCGCTGCCTGTGACTATGACCGATTCGCCCCGCGCGAGCTGCACGTCGGGCGCCGACGCGGTCACGCGCAGGAAGCAGCAGAGTCCTTCGCGGAGTAGGAATGGCTCATCGCGCGGTCGATACGTCGCCGGCGGTGGAAAGTCTGGCAGGTCAGCTCCCAGCCCGAGACCGCGCAACTCGATTCCGATCACGCAATCGGCTGACGAGCTACCGTGTGCCAGCGCCGCCAGGCTAGAGACGGGCGTGCTGGGCCGCAGCGTTGGCCAGAGGGTATCCCAACACGCTGCGAGCCGATCCTGGAGGGTCCGCCCGGATGATGTCACGGGCTCTATGATCCAGGATTGAGTGCTTCGCGACCTGTACCCATTGCAAGCTATACGCACCTCGGCGGTGAGCCCTCCCTCCTGGCCGAGCGCGGTATCCCATTCGTCATCAGTGTCGCCCAGCGTGAGATCGATACCTGGCGGAGGATCGGCACCCGCGCGCACTGCCTCCTGAGCCATGGCAATCCACAGCTCGCGCCCTGTCGCGGCGGGTCCGGCCGCGGCTGCGCCGGCGCTCAGCGCCGCATCGGCGGCGACTGCGGCGCGCGTCAGGATCGCGATCTCCTCGGCGCTCTTCACGGCCCGCACTTCCTGGAGGAGACTCGTGGCGCCGACCCAGCGCGCGTGCGAAAAAACTTCGCGGAGTGCGATAAATGTGGTGTAGTTCAGGGATCCTTCGGGCAGCGGTCCGCTCCCGTCAAGACCGACCACGCCGACAATGGTGCGGTCCGCATGCAATTCGGCGAGGCGATCGACGATCGCCGCGGTGAGGCCACGCGGCGCTGGTCGCAGGTCCGTGATCCACGACTGTTCGCGCACTTGTCCAGGGCTCGACGCCGTGAAGGCCGTAGGGTCCTGGTCGAGCGACAGGATGGCCACCGCGACCTCGGGGCCCAACTGGGTGAGGTAGCGTGCGTCAGCCGCCGTAGGCACGACGAGGATCGTCATTCCCGCCATCCGCATGAGCGACCGCACCAGCTCCCAGCGACGATCGCGCTCGACAGGTGAGAAGCGTCCCAGCCGTGACGGTGTGGTCGCAGGTCCCGAGTCCACAGCGGTACTCCATGCAGGGATCATCCCTACGGCTATTATCGAGCGATGGGTAGGAGGCGGGCTACGCGGGTGAGGTTCGGCACCGCGGGTATCGGCCTCCTGGGACTATTCGCTCTCTTTATTGGCAGTACGCCGGACGTGCTGGAGTGGCGGGTCCGCCAGTTGGCTGCAGATCAGGCATGGAGCGTCGTTGCCTGGGAAGGTGCACAACTCCCGAGTGCCGTGAGTCTTGCGGTCGCCGAGACTGCGCGGCCGTCGAGCAAATCGGATGCGGAATCAATTCTTCAGGCGTACCTGGATGGACTGCGAAGCGCGAGCGACCGGGGCACAGAAGAGCTGCGGCTGGCGATTGCGGCCGAGATCGCTCGCGGATTGCGCGCGGACGGCGTGCTGCCGTTTGGCGCCGGGGTGTTCCCGCCGGTGCTCTTCACATTCGATCGGCCACCGCGGGCGCTGATCGTGTCGCCGCGTTCGGTCATTCGCGTCGCCTATTCGGAGCTGCTGATTCCTGACGCGTCACCGGACCGGGTGGAGGCGCTCGAGGCCCAGATCAGCCGCTTGAATCTCTCCGCACTCGTCGTCGAGATTGGCGGGATCGCCACCTACCCGACGCTCATCCCACCCGACACGCCGCCCTCTTTCGTGCTCCAGACCGTGGCGCATGAATGGACCCACACGCAACTCTTCGCCACCCCGCTCGGGCAGGCATACAGCTTGAAGGCAGAGGCGCGGGCGATCAACGAAACCACCGCCGACCTCGTGGGCAGCGAGATTGGTGGCAGTCTGGCGAGGGCGCTTGGTCCGGCGTCGCGGTCTGCGCAGCCGGCTCCACAGGCTCCTTCGTCGTCGGGTCCCTCGCTGCAAGCGCAGCTCCGCGAGGTACGCCGTGCCGTGGACCAGCTCCTGGCCGAGGGAGACGTCGATGGAGCGGAGGCGTTCATGGAGGAGGCGCGGCAATCGCTCGTGGCGCAGGGATATCAGATCCGCAAGCTGAACCAGGCCTATTTTGCGTTCTACGGCAGCTACGCAGAGGGCCCGGGTGCTGGCGGTTCGACGGAGATCCCAGATCGCCTGCGCGCGCTGCGGGCGCGAAGCGCGAACCTCGGCGACTTCCTGGCTCGAGTGGCGCGAATCACCTCGCTGGAGGACCTTCGGGCCGCGACACCGGATGATCCGCCCCTCGGATAATTTCGACTCGCCGCCGCGGTGAGCCGTGCGATGCTTCGACGGGCCCTGTATTCAGCGCGAGCGGGTTTCCTGGGTACGGACGAGGCGCACGCGCTCGTAGGCCGCGTACGCCATCGCTGCGCAGAGGAACAGGCCAATCGGGCCGTCGCGCCAGCCGCCGAGCGCGAAGAATCGCCGCGCGAACTCATGGAGCGGTTGGCCGACCAGCGCTCGCTGTCGATAACGCACTCCGCGAGCGCGGTCGCTCGCGACCTCCGCAAGCGCGTACCGATGCTGCTTGGCGAGAAACTCGCTGGGTGAGCGGTAACTCAGGTGCAAGAGCCGCTCCTGAAGATGTCCCTCCGTGCCGTCCAGGATTACCCGCTCATGGACGAGCCACGTCTCGTCGTACCGCGCATGATCGCGGTGGAGCAGGCGTAGCTGGTAGTCGGGGGACCACCCGCCGCCCTGAATCAGCCGCCCGAACATGACGTTGTGCCGAGGCACCCAGTACCCGACCGGGGCGCTTCGATCATCACTGGCGATGCTCGCTTCACTCGCCGCGACGGCCGCCTGCACCTCCCCCGCGAGCGCGGCTGAGACGCGCTCGTCGGCATCCACAAAGAAGACCCACTGCTGCGATGCGAGCGCAAGCGCCGCATTCCGGAACGCGGGGAACGAGCCGAAGGTCCGTACCTCGACGTGATCGGCGAGCGAGCGGGCGACGAGCGCCGTGGCGTCGACGGTGGCGTCGTCCACGACTACGAGCACCTCGTCGGCCCAGCGAAGCGTCGGCAGTACTTCGGGAAGGGCGAGCGCCTCGTCGCGGGCAACCACGCACGCGGTAATACCGCCACCTCCCGTAGTCCTCACCGCAGGCTCACCCGCGCGGCGCGCCGCAACGCGTCGAGGAAAGGCGCGGTGGATGGCTCATTCGGGTCCAGGCGTGCGGCGAGGCGCTTCCGCTCGCGCCGGAGGCCGAGCCAGGTGATTGCCCCGGCGAGGCGTCGGAAGAGGTGGCGGCGGTGCTTCCGGTGCAGGTAACGGCGACTCACGTAGAGATAGAGCAGGCTCACGGCGGGCGCCAGCGAGGAGCTGGCCCCACCCTCGTGAATGGCGACCGCCGCCGGCACGTGCAAGATTCGCCAGCCGTGTGCCCTGGCGCGCATGCACCAATCAACCTCCTCGCAGTACAGGAAGAACTGCACATCCATGGGGCCGACGTCGAGCCATGCGCTGCGGGAAATAAGCATGCAGGCGCCGAGCGGATGGTCGATCTCGATCGGCTGACCGTCTGAGGAGGTGAGGCGCCCATTCAGACGGGTGTGCAGGAGGCGGCCGGGATGCGGGAAGAACTCGAGCCAGGTCATGAGCAGCGTGGGATAGGTAAAGGCGGAATCCTGTGGTGTTCCATCCGGGTAGGTCAGGCGTGGGCCGACCGCCGCGATGGTCGGATCCGAGGCGAGCGACCTCATGAGCGGCGGCAAGGTGGTTGGAGTCAGTTCGGCGTCCGGGTTCAGCAGCAGAAAAGTATCCGCGCTGGCATGCGCGATGCCCGCATTCATCCCGGCGGCAAAGCCGCGATTCTCGGTCAGCGCGATGATGTGCGCCTCGGGCGCCACCTCGCGGACGACGTCAAGGGTGCCGTCTATCGAGGCATTGTCGACGACGATGACCTCCGCGTTCGGTCCGGCGTGCGCGGCGATCGATGCGAGACAGCCGCGCACCGTGCGCTCCGACTGGAAGGTCAGCACGATGATCGACACGGTCGGCTTGGGCGCAGTCATCGGCTCGTCAGCGCCCACCGCGCCCTCCGTGAGCAAGTTGGTCCCGACAATGATGCTAGAATCTCGCGGGGGAGCGCCATATTGCTCGTCGACACCCATTCCCACGTCAATGCGCCTGAGTTCGTGGATGATCTTCCCGCCGTTCTCGACCGGGCGATGGACGCGGGGGTCATGCGCATTGTTTGCGTGGGGTACGACGTGCCGACGAGTCGGCGCGCGGTCGCGTTGGCTGAGCGCGACTCCCGCGTCTATGCCACTGTGGGCGTGCATCCGAACGATGTCGCCGCGGCGCCTCCGGACTGGCAGTCTGCTATCGAAAGTCTTGCCTCCCATCCGCGCGTCGTCGCGGTCGGTGAAACAGGCCTCGATTACCACTGGCGCGACACCCCACCTGGCGTGCAACAGGCAGCGCTCGAGTGGCACCTTGCGCTCGCCGATGCGGTGGGCCTGCCGGTGGTGATCCACAATCGTGAGTCGGACGATGACGTGACCGCGGCGCTGGTACCGTGGGCGCGGCGCAGGCGATCAGCGGACCCGCCGGGCATCCTGCACTCGTTCTGTGGCAGCGTATCGATGCGCGCGGCCTGCCTCGAGGCGGGCCTTGTCATCTCCTTTTCCGGTATGGTCACGTTCCCGAACAAGTCGCTGGCCCACGTTGCTGCCGCGGCACGCGAAGTTCCCGACGATGCACTGCTCGTCGAGACGGACGCGCCCTATCTCGCTCCCGTGCCTCATCGAGGCCGGCGCAACGAGCCGGCCTTCGTGCGGGCAACGGCGGCGCGAGTCGCGGAGCTTCGAGGCACATCGATCGATCACATCGAGGAGACGACGACCGTGAATGCGCTTCGCGTCTTCACGCGCATGGGTCCGACCCCATGACGGAGTCCTTGCCGCCGGTTTTTCACTCGATAGAAGAAGACCTCGCCGCTGTCGAGCGTCGACTGGCGAAGGCGAGCGCGCTTCCGAATCCGCTATTGCGCTCGATTCTGGAAGGCGTGCTCCTCGCGCCAGGCAAACGCATGCGCCCGGCGCTTACGATCGCCAGCGGCCGCCTCTTTCACGACTCGACACCCAGCATGTATGCGATGGCGTCGGCAGTCGAGTTCCTCCACACCGCGACCCTCATCCATGACGACGTGGTCGACCAGACGGACGCGCGGCGCGGCGAGCCAACTCTGTACAGCGTGATCGGGAACTCGGTCGCCATCCTCGTTGGCGACTACCTCTATGCACAGGCCGCGGCCGCGGCCACTGAAACGAACAACCTGCGGGTGATGCATCTCTTCGCGGAGTCGGTCATGACCGTATGCGCCGGCCAGATCGACGAGAGCACGCGCGATGGCGATGGCATGTGCTGGATCGACCGTGAGACCTACTACCGCACGATTGACGCCAAGACTGCTGCACTGTTCGTACTCTCCTGCGAGACGGGAGCGATCCTTGGTGAGGCGCCGGTCGAGGCCACTGACGCCGTGCGGCGCTATGCCCGCTCACTTGGGATGGCGTTTCAGGTAGTGGACGACATCCTCGATCTGATCGGAGACGAGGACGAGATGGGCAAGCCTGCTGGGAGCGATTTGCGCCAAGGCGTGGTGACGCTGCCCCTTATCTACCTCCGCGAGGAGTTGCCTGACCAGCTATTTCGCGCCGCCTTCTCCAGCAATGGAGATCGCGACGACGCAATCGCCACGATTGCGAGCTGCGCCGGTTCGAGTCGCGCCATCGATCGTTCCTACGACGAGGCGCGCCAACTGGTAGCGGACGCTGTGCGCGCGCTCGACGCCGTGCCGCGCGGTGCGTATCGCGACCTGCTGGTGGAGCTAGGCGACTCGGTCGTCGAACGTCGGTCCTGAGGTCCCGGGCTAGAAACCCGACTCGCTTGGCAGCAAGAAGTCGCGGGGTGTCCACCCGTCGTTGCCCTGCTGATCCTGCACGTGCCGCCAGGTGCGGCCCTCAGTGTCGACGTCTGGCCCTACGATTTTCAGAATCGTCCCGTCCCGGCGGGCGACGATGCCGGGCGCGGCGGCACGTGGGTCGCGGCGAATGAAAGCTCCCAGCCCGCCAGTACTCCCGATGCGGACAAACTCGCTGTTCGACGTGTCGGTGGGTCCCGACGTGGCGGGTGCGGTTGCCTCGAGAGTCGCGAGTTCCTCGGTCGCCTCGGGCTGGACAGCGGGGCGCTCGACGACCTCGGTTGGGATAGCGGTTGCGGTTGGGCGACCTGGGCTCGAAACGCTGCGCTCATTGAAGAGCAGCGCCCCGATCCCGAGGAGGGCGAGGAGGAGGATGATCGCACCGACCCCGAGCAGCATGACCGCGAACGGGATCTCCCGGCGCGGCGCGACGAATGGACGGCCGCACCATTCACAGGAGACGGTCTCTGGTGCATTGCGGCCACCGCATCCTGGGCAGACGATCACCAGGCTCTCCTTAGCTGTGTGCTCGGATTGTATCGTGAACCCGGGGTGGGGCTCGTAGCATTCACGGCCAGGCGGCTAGAATCTCGCCGACCCCTAAACCTCATTGCCAGAAGGAGCGGCGCCGTGGCAGGTGACTCGGCTGTCTGGCTCGACGAAGTAGTGCAGCGCGTCGTCGACGAGCGGCGCATCGGCGATCTCGCAACCGTCGTCGGGGCGTCCGATGGCGCCGAAGCGCTTGTCGGGCGGAAGCTCCTAGCTGAGCGCGATGGCACCTGGTGGGGATCACTCGGGGTGACCGACCTCGACCAGCGGGTAGCCCACGATGGAGCTCAGGCGCTCCAGGAACGGCGAAGCCGAATTGGATCGTATGTGGTGGCCCTTGAGCCGGGTGCCGAGGCCACGGTTGAGGTCTTCCACGAGATCCTGGAGCCGCAGCCGCAGCTCCTGATCGTGGGGGCAGGGCACATCGCAGTGCCGCTCGCGAAGTTTGGAAGCCAGTTGGGGTTTGAGGTCGTCGTGTTGGACGATCGCGAGAAATACGCAAACCGCGAGCGATTCCCGGACGCCGACCAGGTGTTGGCCGCAGACTTTGGCGCCACGCTGCGCGACTATCCGATTACTGAGGCCTCGTACGTCGTAATCATCACCCGGGCGCATACCTACGATGAGGAGGCGCTGCGGCTCATTCTGCACAAACCGACGCCCTATGTTGGCATGATCGGCAGCCGCCGCCGGGTGCAGACAGTGCTGCGCACGCTCGCGGCGGAGGGCTATGCCCGGGAGCGGATTGCCGCCATCCATGCGCCGATCGGACTCGATATTGGCGCCGAGATGCCTGAAGAGATTGCATTGGCGATCATCGCAGAGGTCGTCAAGGTGCGTCGCGGCGGCTCCGGCGAGTCGCTTTCGCGCCAGGGGCGGCCAATCGACTTCTGAGCGCCGCGAGCACCGCCACGCAGCGCGGGGGCGTATCATGCCTGGGAGCGTTTCGAGGCCAACCGTGCCGTCGAACGCCGAGGAGGCACGCATGCCAGCTTCAGGTGACCTCAACCAAATCCTGCGCGAGGCTCGCCGCCGTGTAGGCGCCGGCGAGCGAGTGGCGCTCGCGACGATCGTGCAGACGCGCGGCTCCACGCCACGCGAGGTGGGCGCGAAGATGCTGGTCTTCGAGGATGGCCTTTTCATGGGCACCGTCGGCGGCGGCTGCGGTGAGGCGGACGTGTTGCAGGCGACGCTCGATGCCATCGAGTCTGGAAGTCCATGCATGCTGCATGTGGACCTCACGGCGGATGAGGCTGAAGAGAGCGGGGACGTCTGCGGCGGCGTCATGGACGTTTTTATCGAGCCGCTCGCATCCCCAACCGCCAGGTAGAGCCGCAGGGCTCCGCTGATCAGCAGGCGGCCTGGCGACGTTCGTATTCCAGCCAATCGGCGAAGATCCGCTGGTCGTTGGGGAAGGCGAGCTCGGGAAGCTCTTCGGGGCCGAAAAGGCCGACTTCGCTTACTTCATCCCCCACGGCGAGCTCTCCTCCGACCTGCCGGGCGACGTATACGGCCAGGACAATCGGGTTGTCCGGCGCCGAATAGAGGCCCAGCAGCCCTTCGACCTCGACTTCCAGGCAAGTCTCTTCACGCACTTCACGGACGAGCGCGGCGTCGACTGCTTCGCCCCGATTGACGTACCCCGAGGGGAACGACCAGTACCCGAGCCGAGGGTGGATGGCGCGACGTCCGAGGACAAGGCGCCCAGCGATCGGGATGATGCCGACCGCAACGAGCTTAGGATCCTCATAGTGGATAAAGCCGCAGCGAGGGCATGCAGGGCGCTCGCGGCCGGACTCCAGCCGCCAGACGATCGGGGTCGCGCATTCTGGGCAGTATTTCACCCGACGTCCCAGGACCAGGCGTGGGCGACCTGCTCGCTGGCGCTGCACATTGTCACATGGCGCCGGGAGCTCAGCCGCTCGGCAATCATAGCCAGCCGCCTTTTGACAGTGCAATTCTCTTTCACGCCGCAAGTCGAGTCGATACGAGTGTCATCGCGAGGTCGTGTCTGAGCTAGGGTACTATCTTGGTAACGAGGAGGCCCCAATTTTCTGTGGTAGGTTTGACGGCGACGCACTGAGTTGGAGGGGCCGACTCTGCTGGCGTGCTCGGAAACACTGGAGTACAATGTGCGAGGCCTAATACGCGGAAGTGGCTCAGTGGTAGAG
Organism: Chloroflexota bacterium; assembly: GCA_034666705.1. Classification (GTDB taxonomy): domain Bacteria; phylum Chloroflexota; class UBA6077; order UBA6077; family SHYK01; genus JAXDLH01. The sequence goes on along the minus strand of JAXDLH010000237.1, from coordinate 3,573 downwards.
CATCACCTTGCCTAGGTGAGGGTCGCGGGTTCGAATCCCGTCTTCCGCTCCAGCGGTAATGAATGGGCTCGTCTGATACAGACGGAGCCCATTTTGCTGTGCAGGGAACTTTTGGACCGAGCCAGTGTGGAGGGCACAAGCCGCCCATGAAAGTAGAGACTCAGGAGCTTCCAGACAGTGAGGTCGCATTGAACCTCGAGGTCGAGGATGCGCGCGTCGAGCAGGCGATGGATACCGCGTATCGCCGCCTCGCCGGGCGCGTGAATATCGCTGGCTTCCGCAGGGGCAAGGCGCCGCGGGCGCTCGTGGAGCGGGTGATCGGCCGCGAGTCGCTGCTTGAAGAGGCGCTCAACGTCCTGCTTCCCGAGGTATTCGACGAAGCGGTGCGCGAGGCCAACGTGGAGGCGCTGACGGAGCCGGTCTTTGACGTCGAGAGCATCACTCCGCTCAAGGCGAAGGCCACGGTCGTCGTGCCGCCGCCGGTGGAGCTCGGCGACTACCATGCCATTCACCGCGACCGGCCGGAGGTCGCCGTCTCAGACGAGGAAGTGGACGGCGTCCTCCAGTCACTGCGTGAGAGCCACGCCGAGTGGGTACCGGTGGAGCGGGCGGCCGCGCTCGGCGATCGCGTTGCTATGGACATCGTCGGCGTGGAGGATGACAACGAGGTCCTCCGCGATGAGGACGTGGAGTTCGAGCTGACGGAGGGGAGCCCGGTCCCGGTCCCCGGCTTTGCTGAGGCGCTCGTCGGTATTGAGGCGGGTCAGACGCGGCATTTCGAGCTGCCGGTTCCGGCTGAGCAGCAGGAGACCCCAGAGCCCGTGGAGGGTGAGGCGCCGGAAGAGCCCAAGCCATCCAAGATGATTGTGTTTGATGTCACAGTTCAGGATGTGAAGGGCAAAGAGCTCCCGGAGCTCGACGACGCGCTCGCGACCACGGTGGGCTCGTACAAGGATCTGGATGAGCTGAAAACGCGCATCCGCGAGCAGTTGCGAGAGCGCGATGAGCTGGAGTCGAAGGCAAAACTCGAGAACGAGATCCTGTCTGAGGCAGTCGACCAGGCGACCGTGCAGATTCCCGAGAAGCTCGTCGCTCAGGAAGCGCAGCGCATGCGAGACCGGCTCGCCCGCGACCTTGACAGTCGCGGACTGTCGATTGAACAATACCAACGGGTACTCCGCATCCCAGAAGAAGAGATGATCGATCGATACCGCCAGGACGCGGAGCGGGCGCTACGGCGGGGCTTCGTCCTTCGTGCAATCGCTGAGCATGAGCACGTCGAGGTCTCAGAAGACGACGTCGATGCGAGCGTGCGGGAGGCAATGGGGGCCGACGGGGCGGATCGTCGCGCCATCGAGCGAGCCCTTCGCCAGGCCGAGATCCGGGCGCGAGTCCGGTCGGCGCTCCTCGAGCAGCGGACCGCCAAGTGGCTGGTCGACGAAGCAACGGGTGGGGACGCGAGCGACGGTGCAGCATCCGGTGAAAGCGCGGCTACTCCAGAGCCCGCAATGGCAGGGGAGTCCGAGGGAGAGCAACCATGATCGATCCACGTAACGTCATCCCGATGGTCGTCGAGAGCACGAATCGGGGTGAGCGCGCATACGACATCTACTCGCTGCTCCTCAAAGAGCGTATTGTGTTCTTAGGGTCAGCGATCGACGATCACGTCGCCAACCTGATCATCGCGCAGCTCCTCTTCCTCGAGCGCGAAGACCCGGACCGGGATATTCAGATGTACATCCATTCGCCGGGCGGGATCATCACGGCCGGACTCGCCATCTACGACACGATGCAGTTGATCCGGCCGGATGTCTCGACGATCTGTGTGGGCATGGCGGCAAGCATGGGCGCGGTATTGCTGATCGGTGGCGCGAAGGGCAAGCGCTTCGCGCTCCCCAGCGCGACGGTCATGCTGCATCAGGCCGCAGGTGGATTCGAGGGAACTGCTTCCGACATCGAGATTCGGGCTCGCGAGATCCTGCGACTTCAGAATCGCATCCGTGAGATCCTCGTCCTGCACTCCGGGCAATCGATGGATCGAATCTCGCGTGACTCCGACCGAGACTTCTTCATGACGGCCGACCAAGCGCTGGAGTACGGTGCAGTCGACCAGATCATCGGGCAGGCGAGGCCGGAGTCCTCGAACGGCGCGGTCGCATCGACCGACGGCGGTGACAAGGCCGCCACAGCTCAGTAGTACGGAGAACTGCCCGCAGGCGCGGGCTTTGGGGGAACCCCGCAATGGTGACGTCACGAGGCAGTCGCGGACCCTACCACTGCTCGTTCTGTGGAAAAAGCCAGGACCAGGTTCGTCGGCTGATCGCCGGGCCCGGTTCCGTCTACATCTGCGACGAGTGTGTGGAGTTGTGCCGGGAGATCATTTCCGAAGAAGCCACGCCGCCGGCCCGCACCAAACTCCCCGTGACCAAGCTTCCGACGCCAAAAAAGATCTACGACCTGTTGAACCAATATGTCATAGGTCAGGACCGCGCGAAGAAAGTGCTTTCAGTCGCGGTCTACAATCACTACAAGCGCGTCAACGCTGGCATGGAGATCGACGACGTCGAGCTCCAGAAGAGCAACATCCTGATGGTCGGCCCCACCGGTTGTGGGAAAACGCTCCTCGCGCAGACCCTTGCCAAGATTCTCGACGTGCCATTCTGTATTGCGGATGCGACCGCGCTCACCGAAGCCGGTTACGTCGGCGAGGACGTCGAAAATATCCTGTTGCGCCTGATCCAGGCCGCGGATTTCGATGTGTCGCGGGCCGAGCGTGGAATCGTCTACATCGACGAGATCGACAAGATTACCCGTAAAGCTGACAATCCGTCGATCACGCGCGACGTCTCGGGTGAGGGCGTGCAGCAGGCGTTGCTGAAGATCCTCGAAGGGACGGTTGCCAACGTACCGCCGCAAGGTGGGCGCAAGCACCCGCACCAGGACTTCATTCAGATCAATACGACGAACATCCTCTTCATCTGCGGCGGCGCCTTCGAGAACCTCGACAACCTGATCGCCAATCGGGTGGGTGCGAAGCGCAGCCTCGGCTTTCAGTCCGCACCGATGCTGGCGGACGACTCAACGACCTTGCTGCGTCAGCTCTCGTCCGACGATCTGCTCAAGTATGGATTGATCCCTGAGTTCGTCGGCCGGCTGCCGGTCGTTGTGTCCCTTGAGCCGCTGGACAAGGAAGCGCTGATGCGCATCCTCATCGAGCCGAAGAACGCGCTCACGAAGCAGTACGCCAAGTTCCTCGCCCTCGACAAGGTGGAGCTCGTGTTCACGCCAGAGGCGCTCGAGGCGGCGGCGGAGCGGGCGCTGGCATATCGGACGGGCGCACGTGGGCTGCGAACCCTGATTGAGGAAGTGCTCCTCGAGGTGATGTACGAGATCCCCTCGCGGGGCGACGTGAAGAAATGTGTCATCAATGCGGACACCATTACGCAGGGCAAGACGCCGTTGCTGCTCACCCGGAATGACCGGGTAGTGGACACGAATAAGATCAGCGACGCCTCCGCGTAGCGCGACGCACGTCGACGATACAGAGCGGCCCTGGTTCAGCCTCGCGAGGCT
>JAXDLH010000236.1:0-12200 GCA_034666705.1 Chloroflexota bacterium | reverse complement strand
GGGTGCGGCTGGGCGTGGCGCTGCTCGTGGGTCTCCTAGTCTGGCCGGTATTGATGCACGCGATCGGGGCCTGGGCGAGCGATGACGGGCTGAGCTTCGGCTTCGCCGCGCCGGCGGTCGCTGCCTTCCTGGTTTGGTGGCAACGCGACTTGCTGCGCCAAACCATGGCGCAAGGCACCACAGCCGGCTTACTGATCGTGGTCGGCGCGCGCGGCGCGCTGTTGCTCTGTGTGCGCCTGGCGGAGCGCTGCCCGGCGGCCTGGGCGGTCGGACTGCTCCTCTGGGGCTGTGCCGTCTACCTGTGGGGCTGGCGCGCGGGACGGGTGCTGGCCTTCCCCATCGGCTTCCTTGCCTTCGCGCTCGGCCTCCAACAGACCCTTATCGCCCCCATCGCCTTCGACCTCCAGCACATCACAGCCATCGGCGCCGAGGGCGTCTCCCGGACGCTCGGCCTCGCCGTCGTGCGCGACGACCTGGTGCTGCACTCCGACCAATTCTCGTTCGTGGTCGCCGAGGCGTGCTCGGGCATGAGCTCGCTGCTGGCCCTCCTTGGACTGACGAGCCTCATGATCTATCTCGCGCCGGCAACGCCGCCGGGACGGGTGGCCGTGCTGCTGAGTGTGGCGCCGCTGGTCGTGGTCGCCAATATCACCCGCGTGGCGCTGGTATTGCTCTTTGCTACGTGGTTCGGCGAGGAGGCGGCGCTCGGCTTCTTCCACGGTGCCTCGAGCCTGGTCCTGTTCGGCGTCGCGCTCGGGGGGCTGCTGGTAGTCTGCAAGCTGGTCGGGTGCCGGGTATGGGCCGCTATCTGACCTTACTCGCGGTGTTGGCCGTGGGCCTCGGGCTCGCGGTGCCGCTGAGCCGCTCCGGTCCAATGACGGTAGCTCGCTGGCCCACGGACGATACGATGTACCAGGTGGAGGACTGGGCGCCTGGCGCCCTCCAGGTGCAATCGTTCACCGACCCCGAGCCCGGCGCGATCCTGCAACGGTCGTACAACCGCCTCGGAGGCGGCATGGCGCAACTCGTGGTCTGGACAGTGCCGCAGCCCCAGGCCAAGACGCTGTTCCGCAAGGGGCCGGATCGCGACTTTCTGGGCGCGGGCTACACCTCGGAGGAGGCGCTACCGGAGATCATCCGGCCGGTCAACGGGGGCGCGCGGGTGGTACGGCGCGGCGCGGAGGCCTGGCTGCTCCTCTACACGTTCGGCGAGCGACGTGGTGTACTTGGCGATAGCGCGTCGGCGTGGCTGCTGGCGGAATCGGACGCCCTCCTGGACCACCCCAACGATTATTTCCTCGCGCGCATCGGCGTACCGCTCAACAGCCCGAGCTCGGTTGAACCAACCGACGCTACCCACTTGCTCGACACGCTCGCAGCGCGACTCGCCGCCTGGTACGCGGCGTGAGACAACGGAGCTGGTATACGAACAACCGCACGACGATGGTACGGTCGTAGGCTGATCTCGTTCCCTCAACTAGCCACCTGGCGCGCCCCCGCATCCGGGCCGGAGAAGGCGCGGCCAAGGATGATCCGCCTCCAGGGACCGCGTCGCTCTGTTCTGCACGGTAGACGCTAGATCGGCACGGTCCAGCCGTGGGTATCGGGCACTGTGGCGTGCTGGATGGCGATTAGCGCGTCGTACAGGCGGTGGGTCACCGTGCCGATCTCGCCACCGTTGATGATGTGGCGCTCACCGCGGTAGCCGAGCTCGCCGACCGGGGCCACGACCGCCGCCGTACCGGTGCCCCACATCTCGCGCAGCGTTCTAAGGCGGATGGCCTCTACGACTTCGTCGATGGCGATCGGCCGCTCGACCACGTCGACGCCCCATTCGTGCAGCAGCGTCAGGGCACTATCGCGCGTCACCCCAGGGAGGAAGGTGTCGCTCAGCGACGGGGTGAGCACCTGATCGCCGATGCGCAGCATGATGTTCATCATCCCCACCTCGTCGACGAGCTGGCGGGACGCGCCGTCCAGCCAGAGCACTTGCGAGAAGCCGGCCGCATGAGCCTCTTCCGTAGCCAGCAGGCCCGCCGCGTAGTTGCCCCCGGTCTTCGCGGCGCCGACCCCGCCGGCGACCGCCCGCGCATAGCGCTCCTCCACCCTGATCGCCATCGAATGTATTCCAGACGGTTGGTAGGTACCCACGGGCGAGAGGATCACGAAGAAGAGGTAGGTTTCAGCCGGTCGCACGCCGAGGAACGGCTCGCTCGCAACGATCGTTGGTCGCACATACAGCGCCGTGCCCGGTCCCTCGGGGACCCAATCTTGCTCGAGGCCGACCAGGTCGACGAGCCAGGCGAGCGCCAGCTCCGGATCGAGCGGTGGGATACAGAGACGGTGGGCCGACCGGTTGAGCCGCGCGAGATGCTGCTGCGGGCGAAAGAGCCGCACCTGGCCGTCGACGCCGCGAAATGCCTTGAGCCCTTCGAAGACGCCCTGGCCGTAGTGGAGCACGGCGGCGGCGGGGTCGAGCACGAGGGGCCCGTACGGCTCGATGCGGGGGTTCGTCCACCCACGCTCAGGGCTGTAGTCGGCCAGGAGCATGTGATCGGTGAACACATCTCCGAAGCCAAGCGTGCTCGCGTCCGGTTTGGGCTTTGGCGCCGGTGCGCGGTTGGCGCGAATCGTCTCGATCATGCGCTCCTCCACAACTCGGCAGCCGTTGGGATGTGGCGCCGACTCGAAGCAGTGTCGCACTGAATCGCAAACTTGTCATCGCGAAAACGTGCCGTTTCTGACGATGCTGCGGTGCGCCCGATAGCAGAAATTAGCTATGAGAGGAGGCCGAGGCGATGCGCGTAGGCCGCGGCCTCGGTCCGGTTGGTCGCACCGATCTTGGCCAGGATGTTGCCGACGTGGTGGGAGACAGTGTGGAGGCTGATCACGAGATCAGACGCAATCTGCCGATTGGTCCGGCCGCGGGCGATGAGCCGCAGCACCTCAACCTCGCGGTCGGAGAGGCCGCTGGTCAGCATCGGCCATAACGCGTTCGCGCCAACCTCGCCGGCGGGATGCGCGTCGGCCCTGGCGTGCTGCAAGAAATCGAGCACCGCGGCCCAGAGCTGGCGCTCGTCCGCTGGCGCCAGCGCGTGCCAATCACTCTCGATCGCGAGGAGCCGGGCCATTGGGATCGTCGCAGCCACCTCCCGGCCAAACTCGAACGGCACCGCGCGGTCGCCCCGCGCATGGGTCACGAGGGTGGGAGCCGCGATCCCGGGCAGCATCGTCCGCACGTCGACGACGGCAGTCGCCTCGAGCAGCGCCGCCGCCGCCTCGGCGTCGGCCGAGAGACGCTGCACGCGGGCGAACGACTCCCGCTCTTCACCCGACGCACCCGGGATGAACAGCTCGGTGAGCGCCGTCGCGGCGAGCCCCCACTCCGCGCGGACCAGTGCCGCGAGCGCCCCACTCGTCTGCGGCTTCCCCGCCACTCCGTCCCCGCGGGCGAACGTGCCGTAGAGAACCAGCGCCTCGACCTGCTCGGGATGGAGTGCTGCATACCGCATGGCAACCGGGCCGCCTGCGGACGACGCGTACATCGCGAAGCGTGCGAGGCCAAGGTGGTCCATGAGGCAGGAGAAATCGGCGAGCCGGGCATCGAGTGAGAAGTCATCGATCGCCCGGTCGGAGAGGCCGGTACCGCGCTTGTCATAGCGGATGAGCTGGAAATGGTGTGTCAGGGGCTCGAGCAGCGGCTGCAGCCGTGGCCAATTCAGCTCGAGATGGCTGACCCAGCCCGGCAGCAGCACGAGCGGCGGGCCGGTGCCGCAGACTGCATACGCGAGGCGTGCCCCGTCCGCAGTGGTGCAGAAGCGAATTTCCTGATCCATGATGTGGCCAGCCTCAACATCAGGACCAATTGCTCAAGGGCCCTGAAGCCAAGCAGCAATTTCCTCATTTCGTTTCGCTTGTCGCACCAGACTACCGCAGTGAGATCAGATCAGAGCGAGTGAGGGTGACCGCCCTTTCCCGCAGCGGCTCGTTGGTCGGGTTGGCGGTACCAGGCCCGTTGAGCAACTGATAGCGGGTCAGGATCGTATCAAATGGCCTTGTCCCAGAGATGCAGTCCTCTACCACAGCAACCGTATAGCCGCGAGCGGCGGCCTCGAACGAGGTGTACAGTACGGCGCCATTCGAGGCAGTTCCGGTGATGATGAGGGTCTGGATCCCTCGCTCGCGCAGGATGTCGTCCAAATTGTTGTTCAAGAACTTGTCCGGGCCGCCGCCAAGCATCACCGGCTCATCCGGCAGCGGAGCGACCTCTGGCAGTTGCGCTGCGCCCGAATGGACGACGAACAGCCCCTCTGACCGTGCCCAATCCAGCAGGCCGGCCACTGCCGGAAGCGACTCGACGCACGTCGGCCTGGTCGGGCAGTTCGTCGGCGAGAAATCGAGCAAGAGCAATGCGGTCGTGTCGCGATCTACGGAGATGGCGACGGGATCAGGAATCGGCGGGATCTCCTGAGCGAGCACGGGGGCGCCGAGGGGGAGGACGGCTGCCAGAACGACGAGTGTCACCATGGCACGGTGCACCGGCGTACCTCCTTACGAGATTTGCGTCCCAGTGTAACGAAAATCCACCACCTCGGTTGGGCAAGATGCGGGTGATTGCGCAGGCGCGCATGGTGGAATGGCCGCCGTTCCAGCCGGTGACGGTGTCGCGGTACGGGCGGGCTGCGGCAGGCTGGCGGCCGGCGCCGGCGCGGTTTGCCCCGCCGGCGGGTCCGTTGGCGTCGTCGGGAGCTCACCAGTCGATGGGGTCCCTACCACCGCAGGTAGCCCAGACGGCGTGGTTCCTGCGGCAGGCGGGCTGGGCGCGGGCGGCACCGCCGCAATGCACGCGACCACCGCCTCCTCAGTGGCGGTGCCGCCATCGTGGCTCGGCATCGCTGCCCGTAGCTGGTAGCTGCCCGCCGCGCTAACCAATGCCGTACCCACCTCGCTCCCCGGAGCAGCACCCGCGCGCACGACGGCGGGCACCGCCTGCCCGTTCGGACCGGTGACGGTGATTGACATGCCGGCGAGGGCCTGTCCGTTCGCTTCGGTCACCGTCCAGCGGATCAGAAACTGCCCATCCGCCGTAGGGGCGCAGCTTGGCGGGCCCTCCGCCCCAAGGCTATATGGCGGCGGGACCGGCGTCGGGGTGCGGGGGGGACCGGCGGTCGGGGTCGGCCGCTCCGTTGGCGTGCTCGTGCGGTCGACGGGGGTGCCGGTCGTCGGCGACGGACCGCCCGCAGTCGTCGCCGCATCCGCCGGCGTCGCGAGAGCCGATGCGGGTGCCAACTGCGTGGGCGGGGGCTGCAGCGGGGTCACGAGCGCCGCTCCGACGTAGGCGGTGGTGCGCGGATCACGCTCGTGGCCGGCGAATGCGTAGCAGCGAGCCGGCGGGCTGCCGGGGTCCCACGCCAGGGCGAACCAGAGCCCATTGGCAGTCCGCTCGTCGACGTGCAGGCGCGCGCCATCAGCGCACGCGCCGATGGCGAGGCCACTCGCGTCGGGCGTGCCACGGACGAGGACTTGATCCCCATCTCCTTGCACGAGGCCGTCGAAATCGCGCGTGGGAAGGGCCGACGTGGGCGTCCCGGTGGGCACCACGGCCGGCGTCTCGGTTGCTGCCAGGTTCGGCGTGGCCGACCCGCCGAGCGATGGCGCCGTCGCGGAGTCAGAACCCCCAGCGGAGGAGCCGCAGGACGCGACGCACAGTACCAGCCCCACGAGGAGCGGCGCGATACGCCATCCGGGTGGACCCGACCGGCCCTGGCCGCGGCGCGCGGTGGGGGCCACCGTGCCGTGAGCGCCGTGTTCAGGACGCAGAGTGCACCAGCTAGTTATGGATGCTGACCGTCGTGCCAACGGTGGCGAAGTTCCAGAAGAACGTGGCATCGGTGAGATTCATCCCGAGACAGCCGTGGCTGCCCGCGTACCCCCAATTGGCGTACCAGTAGTTGTAATGAATCGAGGCGCCATCCCCGGTGAAGTACTGGGTGTCGAGCACGTGCTCGAGATAGTAGCCACCCGGTCCATCGCGCGGAATCGGCGGCGACAGGGTCTCGCTGTTCATGGTCTCATCCGCCACGCGCCACTGGATGTGGAACACGCCGGTCGGCGTTTCAAACGCGGTGGTCCCTTTGACCGCGAGGGCCGCGTAGACCGGCGTACTGCCCTCGTACGCGGTCACGATGACCGGCTCGGTGAGGGTCGCATCGATCCAGCGCCCGGCGAACGTTTGCGCCGGGGGATCCGGCAGCCGCACGTTCGCGGCGGGCGCGTATTCGCCGTTGTCGAGGTGGTACCACGTGCCATCCGGGCGGTTCACCGCCCCGACGACGATGATCGCGTCGTTAGTCTTCATGCGCCCGAGGGCGAAATAGTCGGCACGTGCAGGGTGGTCGAAGAGATCCGCGTTCCCGAGGATGCGGGCCGGCTTGTTGAGCGTCTGATCATCGGGTGGCGGGCTCTGCAGGTATTCGGTCGGCGGGGCCCCGACCGGGCCAACCTTGCCGAGGTCCAGCCAGCCGGAGGTGCGGGTGCGCGGGTCGAGCACTGCCGCGCGGGTACCCTGCGGCAGTTGCACTACCTGGAAGTAGCGCCACTGCGGAATTGCGGCCAGCGCCGTCGCGGCCGGGTCGGGGCTGGACCACAAGGAGGTGGGCTGGTCCGTCATCACCCAGAACGGCTCGAACGCCGCCGATGGGGATTGGTTGGCCAGTGCCGCGAGCTCGTCGGCAGTGGGGGTCCCGATGGTCCCAACCGCCGTCGCATCGATCCACGCGTTGGTCTGGCTCACGGGATCGTACACGGAGAGACGCGGACCACTCTGTGGCTGCCGCACCTGGAGCGGCCCGTCGACGGTCGCGGGTCCGAGCGACTGGGCGGTCGACCCTTCATCGGACCACAGGCTGGTGGGTTGGAATGCCGCGACCCAGAAGGGCACGAACTCGCTCGCGTCTGCCGAGGCATCCGGCGGCGCATTCACGGGCGTCGTATCCGCGTCGGGCGCAGCCGTCGATGGCTGGACGGTCGGGGTTGGCCGCCCGACGAGCTGCGCCGGCGTTCCGATGGTCGCCGTAGGCTGGGCGGACGACGTGGGGCGGCTCGGCGGGTTGCCCTGGGCCGACGCGGGCAAGCCGATCACAAGGACGGCGGCAAGCGCGGCGACGAGCGAGCCGATCCGGGTCAAGAGCATCCGGCGATTCACGAGACAGACTCCTTTGTGACCAAGGACATGTTGCTGCATCCGCCCGGAGGGAGGAGCACCCTTCATAGTACCTATCTGAGCGGCGAGAACGCAGTGGGACGCAGCATCTGAGTGGCGATACGCTCGACCAGCGGGCCGCCGCGCTCGGTGTCGGCCATCACGCGCCGCCACTCGGGGTCGGCCTGAAACTCCTGGAAACGGCGGATCCGCTCCTCGTGGCTCTCCCAGGCGAGCAGGTAGATTAGCTGCCCGTTGTGTCCGCCGAGCAGCGGCGTCCAATAGCCGACCTGGCGAAAGCCGTGCCCCTTGAAGCAGCCGACGACAAAGTCGTCGAAACGCTTGACCATTGGGGCCGTCTTGCCGGGCATGGCATCGTACTCGCGCCACTCGAACAGGTACGGCGCACGCCCCGCCGCATCAGGGCCGTAGGCAATGCCCTGGTCGAGCTGCGAGAACGCCGTGGGCTGCATCAGCAGGTTGTGGACCCGGTATACGAGGGGGCCGTCGCGCTCCGTCTCCTCCCACTTCGCGAGCCGCTCCGGGCTGGCCTGCCACGTCCCGAACTTCGCGATGCGCTCCTCGACGGATTCCCACCCCAGGATGTAGGTGAGCTCGTTATTCGCCCCGCCGATGTCGGCGGTCCAGAAGCCGACGAGGTTGAAGCCTCGCGCATGCCAGTGGGGGACGGTGAAACTGCCAAAGCGGTCGAGCAAGGCAGGCATCTTGCCTGGCATGACCTGGTACTTGCGGAGCTCGTACAGCACGAACGTCCTCCTCTGGGAGCCTCGATCGGCCCATGGTACCACCGGCGGGTGCTCATGGACATCCATCAGGGCGAGTGCAGTCACTTTGATGGACCGGGGAGAGAAATCAGCTCGGCCGCGTGGCCTCCGTTACCCCGGAATGGGCGTTGGAGTTATCGAGGGCGTCGCGGTCGCCATTGATGTGGCGTCCACCGTCGGCGTGAGCAGCGCCGGATCGGCGGTCGGGGTCTCGCTCGAACTGGGTATCACCGTGGGCGTAGCGCTCGCCTCGGACAATGGAGTGGAGGTGCCCGCCCCCACCGGCGTCGAGCTCGCATCCACCGGGGTAGGCGTTGCACTCCCCTCCAGCGGGATGGCCGTTGCGCCCACATCCGTCGGGCCGGGCGTCGCGCTCGCCGTCGGCACGGGCGATGCATTGACGAGCGGGGTGGCGAGCGGCGCTGTGGACGATGGGGTGATGGTAACCGTGGGGGTTCGCGCCGGCCCCTCATCCTCGTTGTCGCGCTCCTCACGCTGGTCGCTCAAGCGATCGGCGAGGTCGACGAATTCGGCGATCACGTCGTCGATGCGCCGCTCGGCCTCGGTCGCGCCAATGCGGCGATCCGATTGAATGCGGCGCAGCTCACGATTCATGCGATTGACCAACTGGTTCACGCGCGGCGGCAGGTCATGCAGGTCCTCGACCTGGAAAACGTACTGCAAGGCGCGCGCCACGGTGTAGCACCTCGTGCACTGGTCGTTCACCGCTACGGCGGCATTCTGCGGCGCGATCGTGGTGGCATCCTCGCTGATCAGGTCGATCTGGAGAGCGATCGCGAACGTCTGGCAATCGGTGCAACTCGAGTACGCGATGGCAACGTTGCCGGGCTCGGCGTCGCTCCCCGGAATCCGGTTGAGGTCGACGTGACCTCGCATCCGCAGGCGATTATCCGACCGATTCTCGACCACAATGATGTTGTTGTAGTCGCCGCTCGCGTCCTCCGTTTCCCCATAGGTGAAGTCGCCGCCCTCATCGTCGTCGCGTTGCGCCCCCCGGTCGTCGGGCCGGGTAGTTGGGGCCGCGCCGGGCTGCACGCCACCAGCCTGCGCCCAGGCGCCTCCGGACAACGACCACGAGAGGACGAGCGTTCCAGTAAGCAGGCCGGCGATTAGCCGCGTCATTCGATTACGGGGCATGGTATCCCTCCCTGGGCCTCACGCCTGTCGGCGCAACGCTAGCTCGTGAGTGTCACCGTTGGTGTCGACGTCGGCGTGGCACCGCGGACCGCACCAACCGTCGACGTGACGGTCCGCTGCCGCGTCGCCACTGCGGTCTCGCCGACTGACGTCGTCGGTACGGAGGTAACGTTCTGGCCGCCCTCCACGGCGAGCGGTGTGGTTTGGACGATTTCACTGGTGGGCAGGAGCGTCCCGGCTGCAGGCTGCGGCGCCCCGACGATCGTCGGGGATCCGGCTCCGACCGTCGGCGTGCCACGGCCGGGTGTTCCGGTCGGTCGCGCCGCCGCGCCGGCGGCTGGCGTCGCGCTTCGATTGGGGTTCGTGGTGGCCGTCGCGGTCGCGCGCCCGCCGTTGAGCGGCACGAGTACCGGCAGCCCGCCCGGCCCGGTCCCCGGTGTGCCCTCGCTGGTCGGGCCCGCCGTCGCATCGGCGCCGGCACCCACGGTGGGCTCCGGGGTGACCGTCGCCCGCGACAGTGGGGCGGAATCGGTACGCGGCAATGGACTCGCCAACGACGCGCCGACGACCGGCACGTCGGCAATGGCGTCACCCACAGTGCCCCGCTCGTTCGCCTGGATTGGCCGGAACTGGGACTCCGCATAGAGCGGGCCGGAGCCGCCACTCCGGAAGGGAAGCTCAGGCACCCAGAGAAAGACCACGAGCGCGGCGACCGCGGCCGTCGCGAGCCCGGCGACACCCCGCTTCACCGTCGAGTCGCTGCTCCATCGCCACAGCGCGCCGAAGCCTTTGCGCACCAGGGTAACGAGCACAATGATCATGCCGACGGTCGGCAGGCTGAGGGCGACGAGTTGCACGATGGCGGCGATCGCGCCCCCGACGTCAGCTCCGGCGACGTCGGTTCCGAACGTGCTGAGCTGCATGCCCGCCGATTCCCATGCCGTGGCCATGATGCGGGGGAACCCTCGGATCATGGCAAAGAGGAAGAGGCCGATGACGGGTATGGCGAGCAGGATGTAGAGCAGGAACACGCCCTTCGCCCACCACTTTAGTGGCGGCAGGCGACGCCCGGTCATTTTGTGGCCGGGCACGAGGCTGCGCAGGAAGGCGCCCATGAGCGAGAAGAAGTCTGGCAGGCCGGTCAAATCGACGAGCGTCCAGTAACCGTCGAGCCGGGCGAATGGAATGAGCTGGTGGATGATCTCGAGATTGATGAGCGCGACGATCAGCAGCAAGAACTCCTGGCCGGTCGCAACGTAGATGGCCATGATGCCAAGCGCAAAGATCAAGTTGAAATAGAAGCCGGCCAGATCGGTGCGGATGCGCGCCCAACGGCCGAGCCGATAGTTGTCCGAAACGTCTGTGTAAAAGGCCGGATAGACGAGGTAGAAGCCGGCGCCCATCGTCTTAGCGCGGCCGCCGGCATAGCGCAGGGCCGCAGCGTGGCCGAGCTCGTGGAAGCCGGCCGCGAGCACGATGATGAGGTACACGAGGGCGAGCAAACCGGGCGCATAGAGCGCGTCGTGCAGGCTCCCGCCCACGCCATGGATGAAGTAGAGCCAGATCTCGGCGGCGAAGGCGGCGAGGAGCACGGCGATCAGGATCGGCGGCCAGTAGAGATACTGCAGGACGCGAGTGAACGGGTCGATCAGCTCCGGCCCGACCATCTTCATTTTGGCGTTGATCGCCAGCAGCGACGCCGCGCCGCGGGGCGCCTGCACCACGGAGCCATCAGCCTGCGCGACCAGTCCCTTCGCGATAAGCTGGCCGGCGACGAGCCGCTGCACGGCAGCCGGGCCCAACTTGGCGCCGGTCGTCTCGGTAACGTCGGCGGAGATCTCCTGCACGGTGTGCTGCCCATCGCACAGCTCGGCGATGCGATAGAGCGGGCGCGTCACCTGGATATAGCCAGTGTTCTCGCGCTCGAGCAGCCACGGCGGGTCCTCGAAGGCGCTCTCCTGCATCTGGCCGGCAAGCCGCACGCCAGGCGCCAGCTTCGGCCGCTCCGGAAAGGTTTGCGCAGCGGGCCGCGGGCCGGCTTGCGCCTTTGGCTGCACGCCTCCTTGCGGGGCTGGCTGCGCGGCTGATTGCTGAGCCACATGCTGGCCAGCTTGTGGTCGCGGCGGCTGGACCCCGGCCTGCGGTGGTTGCCCGGCTTGCGGCGCCGCGGCCGCCGTTGGAGCCGCAGTTGTGGGATTGGGCGGGGGCATCGCGCGCAACGTGGGTACGGGTGCGGTATCGTCGTCCGCTGGCTGATGGGATTGTGGTTGCGCCATAGTCCGTCCTGCTCCCGCCTCTGGATTGACTCCTGGCACACGATGGGCCGGGCCATGGGCCCGGCCCATCTGTCAGCTACGTGCAGAACCCGCCACGTGGATGAACGGCGGGCCCGGTGCGGGGTCATTGGCCCGCCGTTAGGGCGGCGCACCACGTACTCGTGCCGGCGCTACATATGCTGGGTAATCGGCGTGTTCTGCTGGGCGATCGCGACCGCCGTGGAATTGTCCGAGAGGATGTTCGCCGCGAGCGCCAGGTTGATCGGCGCCGCAATATTGGCGTTGACCAGCGACATCGCCTGCCGCTCGGGCAGATCGACGGCCTGCGCCTCCATCTCCGCCCTGCTCAAATCACGGCGCTCGATCTCCTCGCCGCAATCCGGGCAGAGCAACTGAATCGCCAGCCGCTCGTGCTCACATTGACGCTGCTTTGCCATGCATCTGCTCCTTCTTCTGGGCGTCGCCTCCACTGGGGTGGGCCATGTTGGTCGGTCCCCAGCGGCCGCTAGATGCCCTGGATGATCGGCGTGCCCTGGTTCGCCACTGCGCCGGCGGTCGCGTTGTCTGAGAGGACGTTGAGCGCGGCAGCCAGGTTGATCGGGATCGCGACGTTCGCATTGATCAGCGACATCGCCTCACGATCCGGCAGCTCGACCGCACGGGCCTCCATCTCGGCGCGACTGACCTCACGGTGCTCCATCTCCTCCCCGCAGTCCGGGCATGAGAGCTGCAGCCACACGCGGTCATGGGCGCATCGCTTGTTCGCCATGTTGACCTCCT
>JAXDLH010000235.1:0-17591 GCA_034666705.1 Chloroflexota bacterium | reverse complement strand
GACTTGATCGAGGCGGTCCGCCGTGGACGGCGCGACGAGTTCGCATCGTTCGCCTGGCAAGGCGAGGTGCCCGATCCGCAGGATGAGGCGACGTTCCAGCAATCGAGGCTGAGGCGGGAGGAGGTTTTGCCTGAGCAACTGGCCCTGCGTGCCTTTTATCGGCGCTTGATTGCACTGCGTCGCGAGTTGCCGCCGGTCGAGTCCCTCGAGGCCAATGGCTATAGCGTGCAGACGCACGTGCCGAGCAATACCCTGACCGCGATGCGCAGCAGCTTAGGCGGCGACACGCTGGTCGCGTTCAATTTCGCCGAAGAGACTGCTGAGATCAAGGTACGCATCCCGGGCGGCGCATGGCGCAAACTGCTGGACTCTGATGACCCGACCTGGAATGGGAACGGGGAAGGCCCGCCTGACGACATCGTCGGCGAGAGTGCGCTTCGGCTTTGCCTGGCGCCGCTCTCTTTCGTCGTCTTCGAGCGAGTCCCCGCACGCCTGCAATAATCTCGGTGAAATAACTCAAGGCAGGTCGATGGACCACTTCATCTGCGTACATGGCCACTTCTATCAGCCACCGCGCGAAAACCCCTGGCTCGAGGCGATCGAGCTGCAGGACTCCGCCTATCCGTTTCACGACTGGAACGAGCGGATTACCGCGGAGTGTTATGCCCCCAATGCAGCATCGCGCATCCTCGACAGCCAGAATCGCATCATCGACATCTCCAATAACTACGCTCATATGAGCTTCAATTTCGGCCCAACCCTGCTGAGCTGGATGGAGCAGGCAGCGCCTTCTGCCTATATGGCGATCATCAACGCCGATCGGCAGAGCCAGCAGTACTTCTCCGGGCACGGCTCGGCGATCGCGCAGGCATACAACCACATCATCATGCCCCTGGCGAACCTGCGCGACAAATACACGCAGGTCCGCTGGGGCATCAAAGACTTCGAGGCGCGCTTCGGACGCTCACCCGAAGGCATGTGGCTGCCAGAGACCGCGGTTGACCTCGAGACACTCGAAGCCCTCGCCTGGTGCGGAATCCGCTTCACGATTCTGGCGCCCCATCAGGCGCAGCGAGTGCGGAAGATCGGGACAAGCGAATGGACTGACGTCAGTGGAGCTCGCGTCGACCCGACCATGCCCTACGAGATCCGCCTCCCATCGGGACGCCGGCTGGCTCTTTACTTTTACGATGGGCCAATCTCGCGCGCGGTCGCCTTCGAGGGGCTCCTGGCAAACGGCGAGCGGTTCGCCAATCGGCTCCTCGGCGGCTTCTCCGAGACACGGGAGCGCCCCCAACTGCTCCACATCGCGACGGATGGGGAGACCTATGGTCACCATCACCGGTTTGGCGACATGGCCCTTGCCTATGCGCTCCATCATATCGAGGCGAACGACCTGGCTCGCCTCACGAACTACAGTGAATATCTCGAAATATGCCCACCCACCCACGAAGTAGAGATCGTCGAGCGTACGGCATGGAGCTGCGCGCACGGGATCGAGCGCTGGCGCAGCGATTGCGGCTGCAACTCCGGCAATCAATCGGGCTGGAGCCAGTCGTGGCGAGGTCCGCTGCGACAATCGTTGGACCGGCTGCGCGACACGCTGGCGACACCGTTCGAGGAGCAGGCCGGGCAGATCCTCGCCGACCCATGGGCGGCGCGCGACGCCTACGTCCAGGTGGTTCTCGACCGATCGCGCGCGAACGTCGACGCCTTCCTCCAGACGCACCAGTCTCACCCGCTCAGCCCGAGCGAGCAAACCAGGGCGCTGCAGATGCTCGAGATGCAGCGCCATCTGCTGCTCATGTACACGAGCTGTGGTTGGTTCTTCGACGAGATCTCGGGCATCGAGACGGTGCAATGCTTGCAGTATGCGGGACGGGCAATGCAGCTCGCGCACGAGGCATTGGGCATCCAGGTCGAGTCCCGTTTCATCCGGATGCTGCAACGCGCAAAGAGCAACGTCGCGATATTTGGAGATGGCAGCAAGGTATACGAGCGGCTCGTGAAGCCAGCGGCAGTGAACTTGCCGAAGGTGGCCGCCCACTACGCGGTCAGCTCGCTGTTCGAACCGTACGCCGATCGGACGCAGCTCTACTGCTATGACGTCCAACGCGACGCCTATCGGACAATGCAGGCAGGGCACGCCAAGGTCGCAATTGGCCGCTTGAAAGTCACCTCGGACATCACCCGCGAGTCGGCTCCTCTCACCGTCGGAGTCGTCCACCTTGGCGACCACAACCTGCGAGCCGGCGTCGCCGGCGACCGCGACCAGCAGACTTACGTGGGTTTGGTAGACGAGATCACCCCGCTCTTCGAACAGGCCGACCTTGCCCAGGTCATTCTCGTGCTCGATAAGCGCTTCAACGGCGCCACATATTCGCTGAAGTCGCTCTTTCGCGATGAGCAACGTGAGATTCTGGCATTCATATTGCAATCCACACTCGACGAGGCCGAGACGACCTACCGTCAGGTATACGAGCACCACGCGCCACTCATGCGGATGCTCGGGGATATTGGCGTGCCTCGACCGCGTGCGCTGCAGGCCGCGGCCGAGCTCGTCCTGACAACCGATCTGCGTCGCGAGATCAGCAGCGACGACGTCGATCTGGACCGCGTACGGAGCCTGCTTCGGGAGGCGAGAGAAACCGACGTGACACTCGATGCAGCCGGGCTCGGGCATGCAATGGAGCGAACGCTCGAGCGACTGGTCGCGCGGCTGCGCGCCGAACCCTCCGATCAGGAGCTCCTCGAGCGACTCGACGGCCTGACCGGCCTGATTCGCGAGCTGCCGTTTCCGGTCGATCTGTGGACCGCCCAGAACCTCTATTGGGAGGTCCTCCACGCGACCTATCCCCAGACTCACTGGCGTGCCCAACAAGGGGACGCAAGCGCACGACTCTGGGAACAGCGCTTCGCCGCGTTGGGAGAACGGCTGGGCGTGCGCGTACCGCAATGACAGCGGCGATAGAACCTGGCGCGCTCGATCTCAAGCTGCAACGGATCGCTGCCGGCGTCCATATCCCGGGCGCTACTTACCGCCTGCAGCTCAACGCGGGCTTCACGTTCCGCGATGCCGCGGCGATCGTCCCATACCTGCACGCGCTTGGCATCACCGACGTATACACCTCGCCGATTCTCCAGGCTCGCGCCGGCAGCTCGCACGGTTACGACATTACGGATCACAGTCGGCTGAATCCAGAGCTCGGTACGCCAGCCGACTTCGCGGCCCTCGTCGAGGCGCTCCACGCGCACAGTATGGGCATGCTGCTGGACGTGGTCCCGAACCACATGAGCATTGGCGAGGCGACAAACGTCTGGTGGCTGGACGTGTTGGAAAATGGCCCTGCGGCGGCCCACGCCCCCTACTTTGACGTCGATTGGTCGCCGGTAAAACCCGAGCTGCGCAACAAGGTGCTGCTGCCGATCCTGGAGGACCAGTTTGGGAAGGTCCTGGAGTCGGGAAAGCTGCAGTTAAGGTTCGCGGAGGGCGCCTTCTGGATTACCTACTACGAAACGAAACTGCCAGTCGGTCCTCAAACGTACAGCGACATCCTCGGGTGCCACTTGCCGGAGCTGATAACGACGCTCGGCGAGGAGGATGCCCACGTCCAGGAGCTCGAGAGCATTCTTACCGCCATCAAATATCTGCCCTCCCCGTCCGAGACGGCACCGGAGAAGCGCGCCGAGCGCAATCGGGAGAAGGAGGTGATCAAGCGGCGCATCGCCGCACTGCACCAGCAGAGCTTCGAGGTGCGTGCGACGATCGACCGGACGATCGGGGAGTTCAACGGCGACGTCCATGACCCGGCAAGCTTCGACCTGATGGATCGGCTGGTGGGCCAGCAGGCATATCGGCTCGCATTCTGGCGCGTCTCCAGCGAGGAGATCAACTACCGACGCTTCTTCGACGTAAACGATCTGGCGGCAATCCGTGTCGAGTCGCATCCGGTCTTCGAGGCAACGCACGCGGTCGTGTTCGACCTATTGCGCCAGGGTGCGGTGGACGGGTTGCGCATCGACCACCCTGACGGCCTCTGGGATCCGCGCAGCTACTTTGGCCAACTGCAAGCTCGGTATCTCGAGGATCGACTTCAAGGAGAGCTCGGCGCCAATGTCGACCGCGGTGCGATTGCGGCAGCCGTGGGTCGTTTCCTGGAACAGCGCGAGGCCCATCCGAACACCGGCCCCCACCAATGGCCGCTCTTCGTCGTCGCAGAGAAGATCCTGGCCGAAAACGAGCCGTTGCCGGCGGATTGGGCAGTCAACGGGACGACCGGTTACGAGTTTCTCAACCTCGTGAGCAGTGTTTTCGTCGACAGCCGCAACGCTCGTGAGCTTGACCAGACCTACCGCGCCTTCGCCGGCCCGCAGACGAGCTTTCGCAACCTGACGAATACGACCCGGAAAATGATCATGCTCGTGTCGCTGGCCAGCGAGATCAACACGCTCAGTCACCAGCTCGAACGCCTGGCCGAGCGGAACCGTCGCTACCGCGACTTCACGCTGAATAGCCTGACATTCGCCGTGCGCGAGGTGATCGCTGCGTTGCCCGTATACCGAACCTACGTAACCGCCGAGGTACCGGCCGACGAGCGTGACGAGAGCTACGTGCAGGCCGCGGTGGCGGAGGCCAAGCGTCGTAATCCTCGAACCGCCGCTTCCATCTTCGATTTCATTGGCGACACCGTACTGCTGCGCAATATTGAAAGCTTCAGCACCGAGGACCGTCCATCCGTGGTGGAATTCGCCATGAAGCTACAGCAGGTGACGGGCCCGGTCATGGCTAAGGGAATCGAGGATACAGCTTTCTACGTCTACAACCGACTGGTATCGCTCAACGACGTCGGCGGCGACCCTTCTCGGGTCGGTGTGCAGCTCCGCGAGTTTCATGCACGCAACGAGGCTCGCCTCTGCCAGTGGCCGCACTCACTGCTCGCGACATCGACGCACGATACCAAGCGCAGCGAAGACGTGCGCGCCAGGATCAACGTGATCTCAGAGATCCCTCGTGAATGGCGAGCGGCCGTCGGCCGCTGGGGCAAGATGAACGCCGCACATCGGACCAATGCGGGCGGCACGCCTGCTCCGGATCACAATGACGAATATCTGCTCTATCAGACGCTCGTCGGCGCCTGGCCGGACACGGATCCGACTCCCGAAGAGCTCGCAGTGCTTCGCGAGCGGATCGGGGGCTATATGTTGAAAGCAACCAAAGAGGCGAAAACTCACACGAGCTGGATCAATCCCAACGAGGCGTACGACGAGGCCATCCAGGAGTTTGTGGGACGGGTTCTCGCCGACCCGGAGCATAACGCCTTTCTCGCGGACTTCTGCAGCCTGCAGCGACGGATCGCCCACCACGGCCGGCTCAACGCGCTGAGTCAGACGTTATTGAAACTCACGTCACCTGGTGTGCCCGATATCTATCAGGGCACGGAGCTGTGGGACCTGAGCCTCGTCGACCCGGACAATCGGCGGCCCGTCGACTACGCTGCCCGGCGAGCTGAACTCGCGTCGCTCGAACCTGCGTTCGAGGGAGATGCGGAGACGCTCGCGGAGTTGCTGGCCTCCCTCACGAGTGACCTTGCGCGGCCAGGCGCCAAGCTCTTTTTGATCGCGCGGGTGCTGAACTATCGGCGCAGGCACCCAGACCTCTTCACCCGCGGAGGCTACACGCCGTGCGATGGCCGCGGGCCAGCGGGACGGCATGTCGTCGCGTTCATGCGCGAGTGGGTGGGCGAGCACGTCATCGTCATCGCCCCTCGACTCACCGTCGGCCTTGTGTCAGACATAGGCCGGTTGCCGCTCGGCGAGACGGTCTGGAAAGAAACGGCAGTCGAGGTCCCGACTCGTTCGGCGGATCGCTACCGTAACTGGTTGACCGGCGAAGTGCTCGACGTGAAGCCGCGGGGCCGAACCCGGGAGCTTGCCATGAGTGAGATTTTGAAACAATTTCCGGTGGCTCTACTGGAACCCGTAACGGTATGAGCCGCAGCTCATTTACGTACCGTAACAAGCCATTTACCTCACGTTCACCAATTATGGCCCAACCGGGACGTAAACTTGAGCAGGTCAGGAGGCTCCCGCAAACCGTCCGTCAACCGCTTCTATTGGGTCCCTCAATCGGCCTGAAATGTTCTGGCTTGCTCAACATTACGTCGGTGCAGGGGAGAGCCCATGCGTACGAAAACCCGCGGTGACGCAGAACCGTTCTTCGCTGGAGTCGACGTCGTTTGGGTTACGGAAGAGCAGCGCGCGCTCGATCGAGCAATTCTTGCTACCCCCATCCTTTGTGAGTGCGGCAGCGTACCCGTCGATCTCATCGCAGAATTCGCATCCTTCAGCACGTGCAACCTCCAGTCCGCCCGACTCGCCGCTATCATCAACGTAGCTGCCTGAGCGGGCGGGGAGATGGTCCAACCCACCTTCGTCATCCTCTCTTTCGAGGGTCCAGATCCATACGCCCAGGCCGGAGGCCTCGGCACCCGGGTCACCGAGCTATCAACTGCGATTGCTGAGCACGGGTATCCGGTCCACGTCGTCTTTATTGGTGATCCTCATCGCCCCGGTGAGGAGACTCGGCTCTGCGGCAGCCTCACCCTGCACCGCTGGTGCCAGTGGATCAGCGAATACTATCCGGGTGGGGTATACCAGGGTGAAGAGGAGAAACTGCGCGACTTTACGGCTTCTGCACCCGAGTTCGTCGTCGAGCGCATCGCTCGAGCCGCAATCGCGGAGGGTCGGACCCTCGTCGTTCTGGGCGAAGAGTGGCACACGGCCCAGGCGATGTGCGAGACGAGCGATCTGTTGTGGCGGGCAGGCCTCCGCGATCGCTCGGTCCTCCTGTGGAATGCGAACAACACCATGGGGTTCGAGCGCATCAATTGGGGGCGGCTCAGCTATACGACCACGATTACCACAGTGAGCCGGTACATGAAGCACATCATGTGGCCGCTCGGGGTGAATCCGCTCGTGATCCCCAACGGGATCCCGCGGCGCCTGCTTGGCCCCCTCGACGTCGAGGGCGGGCGCGAGCTCCGGAGCAGCATGCTTGGTCGACCAGTGCTCCTTAAGGTTGCACGCTGGGACCCCGACAAACGGTGGCGGATGGCGGTCGATACGACGGCCCGGCTCAAGGAGTCAGGATCGGAGCCGGTGCTGCTGGCCCGCGGGGGTATGGAGGCACATGGCTACGAGGTGCTTGCCCATGCCCGGGCGTTGGATCTCGAAGTGCGCGACGTACACGTACCCGCCCAAACTCCAGATGCCTACGCCCGGGCATTCGCCCAGGCCGGCGCCGCGGACGTGCTCAACATCACCTCGCCCATTTCGCAGGACATGTTGCGCCTCCTCTACTATGGCTGCGACGCGGTCCTCGCGAACTCGGGCCGCGAGCCCTTTGGACTCGTGGGCTTAGAGGCCATGGCAGCCGGCGGCACGGCTTTTACCGGCAACACTGGCGAGGAGTACGTGAGCCACCTGCGGAATGCCATTGTGCTCGAGACGGATGACCCGGGTGAAGCGGCCTGGTACGTGGATTACCTCGAGCAGCATCCGGACGACCGGGATCGCATGCGCGAGGCCGCCCGTGAGACTGCAGAGCATTACATATGGGATCGGGTGGTAGAGAACCTTCTTGCCAAGGTGGCCTACCTCGCTCCCCACCAGAGCGAAGGGCCGGCCTCCAGCGCGCCACCCCTCGAGTGGGAGGAGCCGGGCGCGGAGGATGGCCCGGAGCTCCCGATTGACCTGCTGCTCGACATCGGGCCAAATCCCCACGCCGCATAGCGCGGAGACATCCGGGTTAGGACCAGCTACGGTTCGGAATTCGGGGTCCAAAGGTGAGAATCCCCGCGGGCTTCCATAGGGGCAAGCCACTCGCGGCGAGGAGTCGCTTTTACTTCGCATCGCCGGAGATTGCGCGGTCGTGGCGTATGACGGTGAGCGATGCTGCCATCTAAATCAGCAGGTCCGATTCGTTAACGAAGATGTCGCGCGCGCATCTCCTTCGCCTTGCGCTCGATCTCCTCGAAGAAGTCCGAGGCGATGATCTCCTCGACCTCCTCCTGCCGAGCCAGCTCATCGATCTCGATGGTCAGCACCTGCTCCCGTTGAGCTGGACCCTGGCGTCCGCTTTCACCCACCGCACTGAGCCGCGCGTTCGTGCGCGCCTGGCGATCGGCGAGCATTTTGGCTATCTCACGCAGCACATGCACGTTGTCCGCCAGGTAGGCATCGAAGTCCTCCTTCGGAATGACGAGCAGGCGGCTATCGGCTACCGCTACCGCGCTGGCCGACCGCGGGTGACCGGTCAGAAGCGCCATCTCGCCCAGGATCTCCCCACCCTCAAAATGGGCGACGAGCTCGTCGCCTTCGGGATGCTCGATATAAACCTTGATCCGCCCGTCGACCACGAGGTAGAGATCGTGACTTGCATCACCCTGCCGGAAGAGTACCTGCCCCTGGCAATAGTGGTGCGCCTGCACCAAGCGACAGATCTCCTCGCAGTCTGCTTCGCTCAAGCCGGCGAAGATCTCGATCCGCTTGAGAAATAAGGTGTACCTTGATGCCACGCCGGGTCTCCATTTGCAGCGCAGGGCGCCGAGCTTATGTCGAGTTCAGGCCAGGCCCGCAGGCTGGTTGCACAAGCGTAGCATAGAACAGAGGCATACGCTACATGGCGTACGCCTTCGGGTTCTCTTCGTCTCGCCCGCTTTAAGGGATCCACGAATACGATCATGAGTCGTGCCCTCAACGCGGCGGGATTGCCGGTCAGATAGCCAAAGAGATCCGAATCATTCCGCCATCCTGATGCGTCTCAGCATCTCGGCCTCGAGTCGTATAGCCTCGGCGCGCGAGGGAGCGGCGACGATGCAACCGAATTCGGCCTCTCGCAAGCATGCTGTGTGCGTGATTACGATTCCCTGCGCTGAGCTGTTCGCGCAGTACAGCAGGTCGCTGAGCAGCGCGATAAGCTGGTCGGCCGACGACACCGAGCCCGCGGGGATGGTGTTATGACAGACGACGGCGAGGTGCTCAGCGTAATTCGCGCCGAAGGCGAAGCAGGCGAACTCGTGCGCGTGCGTGCCCGCTGTGCGCCTCGTATTGACCTCCAGCAGGGGGACGCCTCCACCTTGGTCCACCACCGCGTCGACGTCGAAAATACCGCGGTAGCCATATGCCTGGAGGTGCGCCGCAATATCCAGCCCGAACCTGCACAGCGGCGCGTACCAGCCTGCCTCTCGGAGCTCGGGACCCACGTACTGGCCGGTTACTTTCCCATCGAGGAACAACTCGGTGCAGACATGCGTCACCTGCGGAGCGCCCTTATTCTGATCTGGCACGTAGATCTCGATCGCAGGAAAGAGCTGTCCTGGTGAGTCGATCCGTTCCTCCACGATGAGGGCATCACCCTCCAGGAACGCGTCGTCGTGCAGACGATCTATAACCTTTCGCCCCACCCCGCTCGCCGACTCGAAGGTGAGGTGGCCGAAACCACCGTTGCTGTGGCTTGCCTTCACGATAGCTGCGCGGCCATTCCTGAGCAGCCATTGCACAACCTCAGCGGCCTGCGCCTGACTGCTGCACGTGAACCCCTCGGCGAGTACGTCCGCGCCGAGCCACGCGCCGACCGCCTCGCGGAAGCCAAGCTTCGTATCCAGTTGGTCTCGAATCCAGAGGCTCTCGGGGGAAGGGCTCTCGGGTAGCAATACGTCGAGGCCGTGACTCTCGCGCAGCCGCTCGGCGAGATTCAGAAAGTCGGGAGTGGTGACGTACGGGATGAGCTGGATCTGCTTCCCTTTACCCGCGTGGTCGACGAGCCGCTCGAACAGAGGCGGCTCTCGCAGGATATCCTGGCACAGCCTCGGCGTTGGCACGTGAGGCACGATGTATTCTGTCCCCGGGTAGCCGACAGTTTGCCGGAGATAGCCGGCGTGCGGAGCTGGCGCGCTGATGAATACCAGCTTCGGGTCGCCAACCCACAGCAGGGCGCGGTTCCCCTTCTCATACATCGTGGGGAACAGCCCTGGATCACTAGCCCGGGCGAGGTACGGATAGAAGCTCTCGGTATTGTTGAAGATCACCGCGACGGGGATGCGAGCGTCGAGATATGGGGGCGTGAGTCGCGGGCCGGTAGGCATGGCGTGCGCGGCGGGCAGACTCATGGGCTGATCTCGGAGCGGTATGCAGCGGAATGCCGATCCCGCATCTGCCGCGCCTTGCTCTGAAGCTCCTTGAAGAAATCTGTCTCCACGATCTCGGTGACCTCGCGATGACGTTGCGCCTGGTCGATCTGGATCGTCAAGGCCTCGACCTTGCGAGCCAGCATCTCTTCCCTGGCGGAGACCTTCGCCACCATGATGTCGAATACTTCGGACATCTCCACGATCTCGTCGCGACTCCATCTGCCCTGGAGCAGGGAGAGATCCTGAGCGTAGTCGCCTTCCCCGATGCGCTTCGCGGCTATAGTAAGCGCGACGATCGGGCGCGTTAGCGCCCGCGATACCAGGAAGATGAGAACGAGCAGCACCGAGTAGGTCGCGACAAAGGCGATTCCTACATTGTCGAGAATGGCCCGCTGGATCCGGTAGACGTAGTCGGCCTTGAAGTCGACGCCCAGCCCGCCGACGACCTGCCCACTGCTGTCTTTGATAGGCGCGTAGGCAGATACCCACTGTCCCCACTGGTCCGTGTATGGCTCCAACCGGTACGCCATCTCGGTTAGTCCGTCGCGTGAGAAGCCGCTATTCAGAAAATATTGCTCCTTGAATCCAGCGGCGCGTGATGGGTCGGCGACTTGCAGGTAATCGACGACGAAGTAGTTCGTCCGTTGGCCTCCCTGATCTGGCCCTGGCACATAGGTGTACGGGTAGGCGCGCGGGTCGAGGTTGTGGGCCGTGCTGAGCCAGCTCAGAATCTGCTGGTAGCGAGGATCGTCCGTCCGGCCCGCGGCGTTCGGCTGCGCATCTCGCACGAGCCCCGCGAAGGCATCAGCATCGAGTCCCTCGACGGCGCCGTTCGCGGTATCGGTGAGCTCGGACTTGATGAAATCCAACGCCGCGTTGGTGCTGAATTGATAGAACCAGTAGAAGGCGCCAACGTACACCGCCGAGAAAAGCAGCGAAAACCCCACCAGCAGCTTGACTCGCAAGCTCACGTAGGGTGTGCGCTTCGCCGGGCGCACCGCCGCGGCCAGCTCTGTCATCGCGCTCACGCGTCCACTCCGCGAGCCCAACTGGGCCTAACCCTGGGCAAGAAGCCCACCGATTGCCATGCGCTCGCCGCGGTAGTTTTCTACCCACAGCTCGCCGGCAGCATCCGCGTGCAGTTGCTCACTCCAGAGCGGGATCTTGCCGAGCGGCGTCGTCAGCACGTATTGCGGAACGCCAAAGCCCGTGAACGAGCCGAGCAGGCTCCCCATGATGGCATGCCCGGTCTCGATGGAGGTCGCGAAGTGCGAGACTCCCGTGACATTGTCGCAATGGTAAAGGTAATAGGGGCGCACCCGGATCTTGAGCAGCCCGCGTAAGAGGTCCCGCATCGTGTCGGGATCGTCGTTGATTCCCTTCAGCAATACGCTCTGGTTCTGCACGATGACGCCGTGCCGAATGAGCCGATCACACGCGGCGGCAGATTCCTCGGTTATCTCACGCGGATGGTTGAAATGGGTGTTCAACCA
Source organism: Chloroflexota bacterium (assembly GCA_034666705.1). Lineage (GTDB taxonomy): Bacteria > Chloroflexota > UBA6077 > UBA6077 > SHYK01 > JAXDLH01. Next base: position 5,908 of record JAXDLH010000235.1, on the reverse strand, counting down.
GACCGGGTGGTAGCGCTCCAGCATCGCGCACAGGGATTCGGTGATCCGCTGCGGCAGCAACACCGGGTACCGGCTGCCGATGCGAATGATCTCTACGTGGGCGATCGCGCGCAGCCGCGCGATGATCGTCTCGAGCCGCTCGTCCGTTAGCGTGAGCGGGTCGCCACCGGTGATGAGCACGTCACGGATCTCAGGATGCGCCGCCACGTACGCGAAGTCAGCCTCCCAAGAGGCGCTGGCGCCCTCACCGAAGTACGTCCCGTCCACGTCCGTCGTGTGGTACTTGCGGGTGCAGTGTCGGCAATATACGGGGCACACGTCTGTGGCGAGCATGATGATCCGATCGGGATACTTGTGCACGACTCGGTTCGTCTTGCGGAATGCCATGTCACCCACTGGATCCACGGAACTCGTGGAGAACGGCCGCAGCTCACTCAGGCTCGGGATAGCCTGCCGGCGGATCGGGCAGGAGGCATCGGTGTGATCCATGAGCGAGGCGTAGTACGGGGTGATGCTCCAGCGATATTTCCCCGCGCACGCCTGGATGGCCTCTGCCTCCTCAGCGCTGACCTCGATCCATTCGGCCAACTGCGCCACCGTCGTGATCCGGTGCTGCATCTGCGATCGCCAATCGGTCCAGACCAACGGCTTCGCGTCCACCACGAACTCCTTCATCCCCGTACGGTCAAAACTGCAGCCGGTCCAGCACGGCAGTCGCGCGCTGACGCCGATGCAGACGCCAGTTGAGCAGGCTCGTGTCATATGTCCGGTGCAGTGCCGCGACGGCCCAGAGCGCGACTGCGGCCGCCGCGATCGCGACCGCGAGATAAAGCTGGTGCGGCGTGGTCTCGCTCCGTGCGGCGCCGACGATGACCACGGCGCCGACGACGAGCGAGCCGAGGATGCTGCCGAGCGCGTACAGGTACACGTCCATCAGGATGGCGACCCGCCCCCGGCGCTCCTCGGGAATCAACGTCTGGAAGCTCTTGCGCGCATTCTCATCGATCGTCATTTGCGGCAGTTTCTGCAGCGCCATGCCGCCGACCGCGCTGGGCAGGCTCGGCGCAATGCTTACCCACAAGGCACCGACGAGCGCCATGCATGGTCGGATGAAAAAGGTCGCCTTGAGACCGAGCCGGGTGAGCAGCCGACCCGCGAGCACTCCCTCGACGACGAGCGCGATGATCGTGAACCCAAGCCGATAGAGACTGTAGAAGATCTGGTAGCTCTCGGTGTTTGGGAAAACCTGGTCGGACACGGTGTAGAAGCGAAACTCCAGCATCAAGTCGCACGCCACCAACGCGACGATCGCCACGGTCAAGTAGCGGAACGCGGGCACAGCGCGCACGAAGTCCCAGCCCTCGACGAGGGTGGCATGCACCCCGGCATTCTGGCTGCGACGCTGGCGATTTGTCATCGTGCCCGCGCGGGTGCAGATCAGCGCACCGATGGCCAGGTAAATTACGACGTTGGCGACCAGTACGTCGGCCGATGAGCCTAGCAGCGTTCCGACGAGGCCGGGCGAGAGTGCCGCAAGCGCAATGCCAATCAGCTTGCCGGCAAACCCGAAGCTCGCAATCAGCGGAAATATCCGCTTGCTCTGCGCGGTATCGAAGCAATCACCGGCGAGCACCCAGAAGATGAGTGGGAAGAAGAGGAGTTGCTGATCGGAGATCAAATAGAGCAGTGAATAGCCCACCCAGGTTGGAGCCTGAGCCAGGAATAGAACTCGCACCAGAATGAACAGTACCCCGAAGGCTATGCTGACCGCGCCGATCAGCGGCCGGCGATCGAAGCGGTCCACCAGGAGCGACTGTGCAGCAGCCAGACCGATGACCAGCAGATAATCGACGATCCAGACCAGAAGCAGTTGATTGGTGCCCACCTGGCTCAGAAATCCGCTCACCGCGACGATGCCGGAAACCTGGGCCGCAACTGCGTTGCCGAGCATGATGGCGCAAAGGGTCAATGCGATTCCCACCTCACCGGGACGAAGGCGGAGCAGCAACGGACGGACGCTCACCGGCACAGCGGAGCGCAAGGTCATCGCACGAGACGAGATTCATGCATCATGACTAACCTTCCGGAGCGCCCCACAAGCCAGTGCCCATGTTCCGCTTGCGCTGACTCATAACCTGCACTCGAAAACAGACGTCGCCGCCGTCGGTGATCTGCTTGACGAACCCTCGTCGCTCCAGGTCGTGCAAGAGCCGCTCGCCCTGCTCTGCATCCTCGGAGAGATAGGTGGTGACCTCGTTGAGGCGCACCACGCCATGCCGCAGGATCCACGTCACGAGATGCCGCTCGTCCGCGGGCAGGTCCAGCACGTCGAGAATACTCATGCCGTCTGTGGACGGGAGCGCATTCGCCGCGGGATCTGCCGAGTCGGACGGCGAATCGCTCATAGCGCAGCCACGACCATATCTGCGATCCTGGCAATCTCTCGCGACCACCGATGCTCCGGGAAGCGGAGACAAAAAACGTCGCCACTGGCCAATCGCACGATGTCATCCGAGTTGGGCAACACGCCGGCCACCTCAGCGTTGTACGTGCGTGCCACCTGCTGGCCTACGACGGCAAAGTCGAACGACTCGAGGACCTTGTTAACTACGAGGAGCAACGCAGGCACGTCGAGCTTGCGCGCCACGTCGACAGTCACCGCGGTCCCCTGGAAGTCCTGCTTGTCAGGTCGGAGAATCAGGAGAAGGACATCCGACACCGAGATAGAGAGCAGCGTTTCTTCATTCAGTCCAGGATGGGTATCGATAAAGAGGTAGTCGAGCTGCAGCTTCTCCACGAGATTGTGGTACCCGTCGTTGAGCAGCCCGACGTCGTAGCCCTCGCGCAGCACGCGGGCGATGTCCCCGGCTTTGATGCTTGATGGCACGAGATGCAGCGATCCGTGGTGGAGACCGACGTGGCCGTCCTCTACCGTAAGTCGAGACCCGACGTCAATCGCCGCTTGTTCGATGTTGCATTTTCCCCAAAGATAGTCATTCAGTGTGTTCTGAATGTCATCCTCGGCCAGGGCGAACAACACGTGGATGCCTGGAGACTGAATATCCGTATCGATGATGGCCACCCGGTTGCCGCGCTGGGCCATCATGGTTGCCAGGTTCGCCGTGGTGTTCGATTTCCCGGTTCCACCGCGGAACGAGTGAATTGACACAATCTTTGACATACCCAGCCTCTACGTCTTCGTCTTACGAATCGTCGTGCCTGAGCCAAGCAAGGCGCTGGGAGACACGAAGGCCAAGCGCAATTTGCAGTCGACCGTGTGATATAGACTCTACGCTTGCTGGTGGCCAAGCCTGCACATCATACTCGGCCAGCCCGTGAGGGTTGAGCGTAGGGCAAGCATGGTGATCAAGTGCACATGCGCACCCGGTGAGGGTCCGTAACATTGGATACGATTCCGGGAGAGGTCGGCTTGCTGCGTGAGATTCCCGGTCCACCGTGTGATAATCGTCGGCAACGCAGCCCCGGACGTTGACGTCGCAATCTTTCCAGCCAGCGTGCAGATGGCAACCGGTAGCCCCTGCGGATGAGGTGATCAATGGGCAAGCTCGACGGGCGCAAGATCGCAATCCTCGTGGAGAGCGACTTCTACGAGCCCGAGATCTTCTACTACCAGCATCGTTTCGCCGAGGAGGGCGCCGAGGCGCACTTCCTGACGCGACTCTGGGGCCAGCCGTCGCTGACCTTTCAAGGTCATGAATGGCGGGCGCCGTTCCAATGTCAGGAGAGCTTCGAAAACGCAATGGTCGGCGACTTCGCTGCGGTGATCGTGCCTTCCGGCATGGTTTCGGACCGGCTTCGCTATACCGAGGACGTCCATAAGATCCCGCCGGCGACGGAGTTCTTACGCCGGGCATTCGATGACAAAAAGGTGCTCAAAGGGATCATCTGCCACGGCATGTGGCTGGTTGCGCCAGCCCCGGAGCTCGTCCGCGGCCGGCGCGTTGTCGTCCATAACAACCTCATCGGCGACGCCAGGAACATGGGCGCCGAGTACATTGACGAGGACGTGGTCGTAGATGGCGACCTCGTCACCGGGCGCACCGGCGGCCACCACCATCTGTTCGCCCGCAAGATTATCGACCTCCTGATTGAGCGGGGGTAAACAGGCCCTGCGCACCGGGATGAGCATCCCGATAACGGGCGCGACCCTCATGGTATGGTTACGGGCCGGCGCCCGACTTCGGAACGGCGCCCCCGTTAGAACGCCAGTCCGCGTTAGCCGAATCCAGTCCAATGAGGGAGATGTATGACCCGCACGGCAGCGATGAGTGCTGATCGCCCCGAGATGGCCCTGCTCGCCGCAGTGGAGGCCGACGACCTAAGCGCAATTGCCGAGTCATTGAACCGCGGCGCTGATCCCAACCGGCGGACGCCGCTGGGCTACACGCCGCTGATGGTCGCCGCGGGCCTCGGCTCGGTCCGAGCCACGGACATGCTGCTCTCCGCCGGCGCCGACGTGCACATGCTGGATAGCAGCCTTGGCGCCTCCCCCTTGCACCGCGCGGCTCAGGGCGGAGTCGTCGACGTTGCCCGCCTGATCCTCGACCACGGCGCGTTTATCAACCTTCAGTCAGCTACCGTGGGCCACACACCGTTGATCGATGCGGTCTGGTCGAAGAAACCGGCCATGGTGAAGTTTCTGCTCGAACGCGGCGCGGCACTCGACGTCCGGGGGCACCACCAGGCCACCGTGTGGGATTTTATCGGCGACGGGGTGCTGTGGACGGCCGGATTCACAAACCCAGAGCAGGAGCAGTGGGGCGCGAGTATTCGCGCGATGCTCGAAACGCAACGGACGAAGTTTGAAACAGCCATCCAGGATCAGCCTTTGATGCAGGCCGTGCAACAGGGCAACCTCGAAGAGGTCCGCCGGCTGATCGCGGCGGGCGCCGACGTGAACGAGCAGTCGCCGGTCGTGTCCAGCGGCAACGATGGTCAGACACCCTTGCTCGTCGCCTCCTTCCTCGGACACACCGAGATCGTCGCCGAGCTGCTCAAAGCGGGCGCTAACCCAAAAATTGTCGACTATCTGCTCAAGGCGACGCCGGCCCATAAGGCCGCGTATGCAGGACGTGCGGAGGCGCTCAAACTGCTGATCGAGCAGGGCCAGGTCGAACTGAATGCGCAGGGCCCGTACAACGGCTATACGGCACTCCACGATGCGGTCTGGCATGGGCACGACGATTGTGCGGCCGTACTGCTCGATCTGGGCGTGCCGAAAGGCGTCCGGACCGATTTGCGCGGCTTTGACGGCAACACGCCGCTCGAGTTGGCTGAGACTCTCGGATACGGTGAGATCGCCGAGTTAATTCGCGGCAGGATGCGCGAAGCTGAGGCGCGGGCCTGATAGCAACGCGGATGGGCACCGCATTCACACCGAACGCCCCGGGTAGGAGATGCTCGGCTAGAGGGCCCGCCCGGCGGTGTATCGGCGAGGTCTCGTCAGTCGTCAAATCCCAATTCACCTCAGATTGGAGTGGGCAATGCCTATCATAGAGTTCAGCAGCTTCACCGACGGCCTCAAGCCTGAGCAGCGGCAACGCGAGCAATACACGGTCGACACCAACCTCGACAACGAGAAGCTCTGGGTCCCCTACGTCCCTGGGGTCTGGTTCCAGGCCTGTGCGTTCAATCTATCGACCGGCGGGTTCACCAATGTGCTGCGGATCAACCCGGGGCACCAGCTCAATCCCCACTACCACATCAGCACAGTCCACGGCTTCACGCTTCGGGGCCGGTGGCGGTACCTCGAGCACGATTGGGTAGCAACACCAGGCACGTACATCTACGAGCCTGCCGGCGAGGCGCATACGCTGGTCGTGGACGAACAGCCCAACGAGCCTATGATGACCATTTTCATCCTGTCCGGCGGCCTGATCTATCTGGA
>JAXDLH010000234.1:0-2680 GCA_034666705.1 Chloroflexota bacterium | reverse complement strand
ACCGGCCGAGCCCCGGGGGAGGGCGCATGGGCAACCTTCTCGAAACATTCACGTGGGATGAGCAGCTACAGTGGATAGGAAAGCGAAAGCAATCGCCTGCGTGATTGCTGTGCAGATAGTAATGTCTGCCTGTCGAGGCGCGTATGCGGAGAGCGATCTCATCGGCACCTACGAGGACGAAATCCACGTCGAAACACTGACGCTCATGGCCGGCGGCGTCTATGACGAGACACTGCGTTATCTGAGCGGCCAGGAGATCCGCAACGCGGGGAGGTGGAGTTTAGAGCAGACTCCTGGCACCTCCACAATAGTGCTCCAAGACTCAGCTCTGATGGGTCATTACAGCGTGTATCTGCCAGCCCCGCAGCCCAAACCGCAACGATTCGAGTTTCGGCTCGAGGCCAGTCAAGCATTCGGCGATCTGACTCTGAATTGGGGCGACGAGATAAGGCTGCATCGAGTTCGCTCGTAAAGCGGCCCGCGAGTTGCAACATGCTGCACCATTCAAGGTCCGTAGCACCGCTTTGCGAGGAGGGCCCAGCCCACCAGGGTACCGCCATGGAAGTAGAGTTCGGCGAGTTCTTCAATCCAGACAGTGGGACCGAGCAGCTCGATTGGTTTCTCGCACTCGAGGTGCTCGCCAACCCCCAGTGTCGTCCATTCTGGGACCTCATGGACGTACCCTCCGCGCTCACCCGGAACCCCGACGCCATATCGGCCATTGCAACCTCCGCGCTAGCCGCCCAAGCCCCGGACGATGCACGAGCTGCGCTCGACAGCGTTCCGGCGGCGGTAGCCGCTGCGTACGGGACCGACGCGGCACACGCACTTGTCACCTGGGGACGGAGATACTGGGTCGACCCGTATGAAAGCAGACTGTGGGAGCGGTGGGGGCTGCTGCTGCCCGCCATGGCTGAGGCATTTGAGCGCGGGACCGAAGGGCTCATCCCCGGTCTGTCGTCTCAGGTTGCTTACTTGGCCGTGTGTCAGTTTATGGCCGATAGTGCACCGGGCATTTACGGCGAAAGTGCACCAGCGGTTTGCGACCAAGGTGCACCACGGGTTTGCACCCAAACTGCACCAGGCTGCTCGGTAGGCGGGGCGTGACCCCCCGGTCACCTGGCACGGTTTCCTCGAGATTGGCGAGGGGACGGGCCGATGAGCAACCGGAGGATCACGACGATGGACATCATGGAACTGCTCCGTCTGCTGCGAGCGGGCGAAAGCGAGCGCACGATCACGCGGGCGGTGCGCCATAACCGCCGCACGGTGGCACGCTACCGGGCTTGGGCGGAAACCGAGGGCCTGTTAGAAGGCACGCTCCCGCCAGCCGCCGAGGTGCACGCGCGGCTCGCGCAGACGTTGCCGCCCCAGCTGCCCCCGCAGCAGACCTCGAGCGTCGCCGCCTACGCCACCGAGATCGCCGCCTACCGGGCGCGCGGCCTCGAAGTAGCGGCGATTCGCAGTCGGCTCGAAGAGGCGCACGGGGCGCCGCTCAGCTATAGCGCGCTCTGGCGGCTGGTGCGCCGCCAGGAACGCGACCAGGCCGCCGCCACGCCGCCCGGACCGGACGACGCGTTCGTGCGGGTGGAGGTCCCCCCGGGGAGTGAGGCGCAGGTGGACTTCGGCTACGCCGGGCTCACCGTCGACCCGATGAGCGGGCGGGCGCGCAAGAGTTGGGTGTTCGTGCTGGTCCTGAGCTCCAGCCGCCATCTCTACGCCGAGGTGGTGTTCGACCAGCGGGTCGAGACCTGGCTCTTGTGCCATGCCCATGCCTTTGCCCACTTCGGCGGGGTGCCGGCCCGCGTGGTGCCGGACAACCTGAAGGCGGCGATCGTCCGCGCCAGCTTCACCGAGCCGGTGGCGCAGCGCGCCTACCGTGAGTGCGCTGCACCCTACGGCTTCCTGATCGACCCCACCCCACCGCGCATGCCCCATCTGAAGGGCAAGGTGGAGAACGGGGTGCACTACGTGAAGCGCAACTTCCTCGCCGGGCGCGACGTCGAGCCGCTTGATGAGCGCAACCGCAAGCTGCAGCACTGGACCACGGCGGTGGCCGGGGTGCGGATCCACGGCACGATCAAGGCGGCGCCGCTGGCGCGCTTCCAGGCCGTGGAGCAGGCGCCGCTCACGCCGCTGCCGCCGGTGCCCTACGATCTGGCGAACTGGAAGCAAGCCACGGTGCATCGCGACTGCCACCCCTGCTTCGAGGCGGCCTACTACTCGGCGCCCTACCGCCTGGTCGGTCAGCAGCTGTGGATCCGGGGCGGGGCGCGCACCGTCGAGCTGTATACGGCCGACCATCAGCTGGTCGCGACCCACGACCGCGCCACGGCGCCTGGGCAACGCCAGACCACGCTGGCGCACCTGCCGCCGGAAAAAGTGCCCGGGCTCGTGCTGAGCCGGGCGGACTGCCAGCACCAGGCGACGGCGATCGGGGCGGCGACCGCGACGCTGGTCGCGCGCCTGCTGGCCCACCGGCCGGAGGACCGACTGCGGATGGCGCACCGCCTGGTGCGGTTGAGCGAGCGCTATGGGCCGGCGCGCCTGGAGCAGGCCTGCGCCCGGGCCGAACGCTTTGGCAGCGGCGATTACCCGAGCGTCAAGCGGATCCTCGAGCTGGGCCTGGACGCCGAGCTGCCCGCGGCCGCGGCGGGTGGCGTGGACGCCATGGCCCAGC
>JAXDLH010000233.1:0-6384 GCA_034666705.1 Chloroflexota bacterium | reverse complement strand
ACTCGCTTGCCATCGCCATCGAAGCCGTAGGTCCCGGTCAGCCAAATTGGCCAGCACCCCAGGGCGTCAGGGTTGAGGGTTTGCCTCAGACCACCGGTCGACCGGAGGCATCCTTGGGTACCCGCTCGACGTGGTACTCCATCGAATGAGCCTTGTAGGTCATGCCCGGCGAGCGCTCGAGCCCCTCGCTGCCGATGAAGTGGAAAGCGTTGGCGTCCCAGTCGTAGAAATCGTCGCCGCGGCCGAATAGCTGGAACCACTTCCGGCCGCCCCCGCTGCCGTGCATGACGGTGCGGGCGGGCAGCGTCGTCTGATCGATCTGGGTGTCGCCGCGCTCGCTGTCACCGGTATCGGGGAGAGTCGCCCACATCCGCCGGTAGTTCTCGAAGTAATCGTCGTCGCGGACGGTGAGCGCTGTGTGCGGGCCCTGGCCACGCGCCCGCGCGGTGGTCCAACTGCCTAGCTCATCGACCTGGTGGTACACGATGCGGCCGCCGCCGGCAAGCGGCATGGCGAGCGTGTCCTTCGGCACGTCGACGCTGCGGATCGGGTCGAGGGCGGCGAAGCGGTCGTAGAAGTCGGCGGTGCGCTCGAGATCGCGCGACTCGTACACCCCGTGGCTGATGCGCCCGACCTTGAGCGGTCCGGCCCCCTCCATCGCGCCAGTCGGCATCCGCGCCGGCGCCCAGAACTCCAGCTGGTTCCCATCGGGGTCGGTGAAGCGAATCGCGGTCCCGTCCTGGCCCTCGGCTGAGGTGCGGATCGGGTCGGTGTGCGGCACGTGGTACTCGTCCAGGCGGCGGAGGTGCTCGTCGATGTCCTCCGCCCGAATGAAGTAGCCGAAGCGCGGCAACATGGCGCCGGGCTCCGCCGCGGCAGGCAGCATCTCATCTTGCAAAAAGCCGTCGATCATCGAGTAAGGCATGTGGCAGAAGCCGATCATGCTCTGCCCGCGTTTCCGCGCCTCGGTGTTGGCGCCGTTGATCCGCGCCAGCTTTCCACCGAGTACGTCCATCGTGAACGTGAGCCACTTGCTCAGGTCGTTGGTGGGCACGGCGAAGTGGTCAATCCAGTACACGGTGCCGGGCCGCTGGTCCTCAGCCATGGGATGCTCCTTTTCGTGTCCTGCGCGCCTCTGCGCCTTGATGGTCGCAGTATAGTCCCTGCACAACGAACTTTCGAAAGGCTCAGGATCGCCGATGATCTGTACGACGTGCGGCCAGGTGAACCGCGACGAGGCGGCCTTCTGTCGAACCTGCGGTGCTACCCTGTCTGCCCAAATCACCACCTGTCCCCAGTGCGGCGGGCACGTCGAGCCGGGCGACGAGTTCTGCGACTCCTGCGGCGCGCGCCTGCGGGCCGCGGCAGCCGTGCGCGAATCCGCGCCGGTGCAGCAGCCGGTTCAATCACCGGTGCGTATGAGCCCGCCGGCCGCCGCCCCGGCGCTGACCCCCGCCCCAACGCCGGTTCGCCCTGCCCCGCGCGATGTGGAGGCGGTCGCTCCGCCACCCGTGCAGAGCGTGCCATGGGAAGCCCCGGCCCCGCAGATGGCCGCGGGAATCGCGCCAAGCCAGACCGGACTCACCGCGCCGGCCCTGCCGCGCACGCCCGCGCCGCCGATCACGCCTGAACCTGAGGTCGAGATCGAGGCGCCTGAAGGGGTCGCCGACGAACCCGAGCTCCACTTCAGCCTGCGCAGTCTGAGTCGACAGGATCTGCTGGAGTTGGCTGCGTCCGTCGCGATCGGCCTCGTGATCATCGTCGTCATCGCCCTGCTGATGCCCCACTGAGCCCCCTCTAGAAGAACGGGAAGTCGGGCCCGAGCCCAAGCTGGACGCGGCCCGCAGCCTGGTATGTCAGCGGCCCGATCATCACGTGCGCCGCGGCGGTGTGGATGTCGCGGAATTGCCGCTCGAGCGGGCTCCCGGTGAAGATCGCGGAGGTTGCCACTGCCCCGTGCACGAGGTCCACGGCCTGCACGCTCGCCCGCGTCGCATGGCTCGCCGCCAGGCGCACGCGCGCTCGCAGCCGCGCAGTGTCCTCGACACCACCGGTCGCAGCTTCCCACAGCTCGGCCGCGGCGTCGTACAGATAGCGCTCTGCGGACTCCACCAGGGCGGTTGCCTCGGCGATCGTCAACTGCATGCGCGGCTGCTCGCGCAGCGGCTGATTGCCCCAACCCCGACGCGTGCTGATGATCTCCGTCGCCGCATCGAGTGCGCCGTGGGCCACCCCGAGCGCATGGCTCCCGTGGTTCATGAACACCAGCGGCAGCGCGGTGTACAGCGCGCCTGGATGGACCGGCGGGTCGACGATCATCTGGAAGCCGCGCGATTCCGGCACGAACACGTTCTCCACACTGAAGTCGTTGCTTGCCGTCCCTCGCAGCCCCATCGTGTCCCACGTGTCGTGGATTGTGACGTCGCGCCGGGGCACGAACAACGCGCGCGTGACGTCGTCGCCCTGCGCATTCTTCCGGGGCGACTCGCCGTCATAGACAATGCACTCGCCCATCAGCCAGGTCGCGTGGCTCGAGCCGCTCGCGAACGGCCAGCGGCCGGAGACGATGTAGCCATCCGCCGGCTCGTGGGTCCATACAGCGCGACCGGTGGGCCGCGCCGTGCCGGCGGCAATGCCGCCGTTGGACCAGATCTCCTCGGCATCTTTTGCGGGGAGCATCCCCGCAAAAGTCGCATTCTGGGCGGCGATCATCACGCACCAGCCGGCGGACCCGTCGGCAGTTGCGACCTCCTGGACCACGCGGGCCGCGGTGATAGGGTCGATCTCGGGGCCGCCGAGCGACCGAGGGATCAACATATGGAAGAGGCCGGCGTCCAGGAACTCCCGCACGAGCGCCGCGGGGAGCTTGCGCTCGCGCTCGATCGCCGCGGCCGCCTCGCGAATCCGAGGCTGCAGGGCGCGCGCCGCCGCGACTGGATCACTCATAGTACGGCCTCCATTTAACTACGCGGGGCTCATTATTAAGCCGGCGCGATTGAGCCGGCGCGGCCAGCGCGATTCGATGGCGAGGTCATCGGCGTCCAAGTGTACTCAAGGTGCCGCCGGCGGCCTGTCGCTGCGGTGGTACACTGGCGCGGCGTGGGGTGAGCATCGGTGCGCGACCGTCAATCTGGATTGGGCAAGGCGCTGGCTGCCCTCGCGTATGCTGACTATCAGCGGTTTGCCATCGCCCTGCTCCTCACCTCGATCGGCGCGCAGATCCTCCTGATCGCGACGCTGTGGCAGGTCTACGTGCTCACCGGCAGCGCCTTCCTCCTCGGCCTCACCGGGCTGGCGCGTGCGGTCCCGCAGCTCGTGCTCTCGCTGGTGGGCGGCGTCATTGCCGACCGCGTCGATCGCGTCCGCATGCTGCAGTTCGCGCAGGCAGCCAACGCCGTGCTCATCCTGGCGCTCGGCGCGCTCACCCTCAGCGGCGGCGTGCAGTTGTGGCACGTGTACCTCGTGACGTTCCTCAACGGCGCGACCACGGCGCTTACCCAGCCCGCTCGCACCGCCTTGATCCCGAGCCTGGTCCCGCGCGAGGGGTTGGTGAATGCGGTGGCGTTCAACTCGACGGTCATTCAGCTCTCGATGATCGTCGGGCCCGCCGTAGGCGGAGCGATGATCAGCGCCTTCGACCTGGCGCCCACCTACCTGCTCAATGGGCTCGCCTACGTGGTGAGCTTCGGCGCGTTCGCCCTGATCCGGATCCGAGTGGTGCCGCCGCGAACCGCGGAGTCGCCATGGCAAAGCTTGCTCGAGGGGCTCGCTTTCGTGCGGCAGAAACCGGTGATCGTGGCACTGCTGAGCGTGGACGGCGCGAGCCAGCTGTTCGGGAGCTACCGGGCGCTCCTGCCGATCTTTGCCGTCAGTCTGGGCGCCGGCGCCGAGGGCCTCGGGATCCTCAGCGCCGCCCCGGGGGTGGGCAGTCTGCTGACGGCCACGGTGATCCTCTCGCTCGGCGATATGCGGTACAAGGGACTCTGCACGGTGTTCGGCGTGCTGGGCTATTGCGTGGCGTTAGTGATGCTGGCCGCGGCGCCGTGGTTCTGGCTGGCCGTGGTGGCCGCCGCCTTGCTGGGCTGCACGAACTCCATCCAGGTCATCCCGCGTAACTCCGCGATCCTGGCGATCACCCCGGATCCGCTGCGTGGGCGCGTGGAGTCGTTCCGCTCGATGCTGGCGGGCGGCATACCGCCCCTTGGCTACAGCACGAGCGGCGCGCTGGCCGCAATCATTGGCGCGCCCATGGCCGTCATCGCCGGCGCGGTGGTGTGCGCAATCGTGGTCATCGGTATTGGCGCGACGCGCCCGGAGCTCCGCGACCCCGACCTCGGCACCATGAGCGTCGAGCCCACGCCGGTCGGGTAGCGTTACGCCGGCGCAATGCTCAACGTGGACTCCCGCTGAGGATTCTTTTTGCCGGCTCTCGCTGTGCGCTACCCGCGGCGTGAGGTGCCGACCACCGGGTCATCCTGAGCGAAGCGAAGGATCCGCAGCCCGGACTTTGGGGTCACGGATCCTTCGGCTGCGGCCTCAAGGATGACAAGGAGCTTGGCACAGCCTCAGTACTGCGCATGGCGATCGATTGGAGCCGAGTGGTTAGTCGGCCACGTAATGCTCGGTCTTGCTCGCTCCCGGGGCGCGGAGCTCGGCGCCCACCGCCGGCCGCTGCCGATTGCGCTCGGCGTGCGCATCCAGGCTTGCCTGATCGCTCCATCGTTCCACCAGGAGCAGCTTGTCCGGATCCTCGATGTTCTGGAAGAGGTCGAACTGCTCGCACCCGGGCTCCTGGCGCACCTCGGCGTGCCGGGCGGCGCGCGCCTTCGCAAATTCCGCACCCTTGCCGGGCAGCGCTTGCATCGGGACGAGGACACGGATGGCCATGATGGTGCCTCCAACGTTATGTACAAGATGACCGGAGCCCCCGGCGCTTGCCGCGATGAATCCTCGATGGATCATTGAAGGGGCAAGCGCCGGGGCTGGGAATTGCCGCGATGCTTTAGGGAATCGCCTTCAAGGCGTCGAAGACCGCCTGGTACTGCGCCGCTTCGGCAACTGCATACGCGCGGTTCACGAGCCGCAGCACCCCCTCGCGATCGACCACGAAGAGCGAGCGGCGACAGCCATTGCCGTTGTCGTTTACCACGCCGTATGCCCGGGCCGCGACGAGCTCGCTGTCGCTCAGGTGCGGAAAGTCGAGGCCGCCGATCTCTTCGGCAAAGCCGCAATGGGACTCGATGTCGTCGTTGCTGATGGCCAGAATCTCCGCGTCCAGCTCCTGGAAGCGGGAGTAGTCCGCCTTAAAGGCGGTTAGCTCGCGCCTTCAGCCACCGGTGAAATCGCGCGGATAGAAGGCAATGAGCACCTTCTTCCCGCGGAATTGGCTCAGGGATACGTCGCCGTGCTGCGTCGAGGGAAGGGTAAAATCGGGCGCGAGCTGGCCCTCTTCCACCGTTGGCGTTGCCGTCATGCGCACCTCCGCGTCTTTCAGTACCAGAGTCGCTTCATGATGCCACAAGCCCACGATGGGCGAGGCAATCACGGCTCGACCGACGTCCCGAGACCGCTGAAACGTGGCGTAGAATGGCACAAGACCGCGGTATCGGGCTGCCAGGCTGGGAGGGACGATGCTGACCAAAGAGGAGAATGAGCTGCTCACGCGCTTCGGCCCCGGGATGCCCATGGGCGACCTGCTGCGCCGCTACTGGCACCCGGTTGCCTTCACGCGCGACCTCACCGACGAGCAGCCAACGCAATTCGTCCGCATCATGGGCGAGGATCTGGTGCTCTTCAAGGACAAACGTGGGAACGTCGGCTTAATCCAGGACCACTGCGCCCATCGTGGGGCCTCGCTGCTCTACGGCCGGGTCGAGGATCGGGGCATCGCCTGCGCCTACCATGGCTGGCTCTACGACACCAGTGGCTCCTGCCTCGAGTGCCCAGCCGAGCCGGCGGGTAGCAAATTCCATTTGACCGTTACGGCCACTGCCTACCCGGTTCAGAAGTTCATTGGCATGTATTGGGCCTATCTGGGGCCACTCCCGGCACCCGAGATCCCGAAGATCGACGTGTGGGTGCGGCAGGACGGCCGGCGCAAGATCGGCCTGCGCCCGCCACTCGATTGCAACTGGCTGCAGGCGATGGAGAATTCGGCGGACTCCGCCCACCTGCAAATCCTGCACCAGGACGCGACGAACCGGGGCGCGCCGCCCAGCACCACGCGCGGCTTCATCGACACGATGGAGTCGTTTGACTACTGGGAGAAGCCGATCGCCCAGATTAAGCGGGCCGTCAACAAGAGCGGCAATTCCGATAAGCACCCCCAGCTCTTCCCCCAAATATTGCGACAGGGGGACGGCACCCACAATAGCGTGCCCGTCG
>JAXDLH010000232.1:0-3809 GCA_034666705.1 Chloroflexota bacterium | reverse complement strand
CCGACGCACGCTACTGCCGCGTTTGCCTGCTGCCTACCATGGCAGCGGGAAGGCGTAGAGGCTGGCCTCGCCAGGCAGCGTGTCCTGGTTGTAGACCATGTTATTGGTCTCGTCGTACATGGGTGCGTTGCCGCCGGCCGGTACCGTGCCGAGCAGTTGCACGTTCGGACCGCCGCTGAAGATCGCCATCGACTTTGTGCCGTCGGCCGCGGTCGTGGCCCCGAAGAAGTAGCGGTCGGCGACCGAGTCGTAGACCACGAGGTCCCCGTAGCCAACCCCTTCGATCGTCTGCACCACCTTCTGCGTGTTGAAATCCCAGACCGCGGTATGCGGGCGGTCGCCCCGGGTGCTGCAGCCAAGCAAGGCCTGGTTCGTAGTCGGGTTGATCGCGAAGCCGTTCGGGTTGCACTTGTCGCCGATGTCGATCTTACGGACGAGCTCGTGGGTATTGGGGTCGAACTGAAGCAGCTCGTTCCGCGCGCTGACGTCGAAGTACATCATGCCGTCCGCCGCGTTGTAGACCGGCTGCTCCAGGTTGTCGCCCAGGTCGGGATAGCTCCGGATCAGTTGATAGGTGACCGCGTCGGCCACGGAGATGAACCCCTCGCCGTTGTTCGCGCCCCAGACCTGCTTGTGGTCGGGATCGTAGCCCACGAGGTCCACCCGCCCGTCGCCATGCGTAGAGATCTTCTCGATGAGCAGGTTGTAGCTGGGCGAGGCGGTGTCGATGTCGATGACGCCGATGGTGCTATCCGCCATCCCCACGAACACTTTACGGACGTTCGTGCCCACCACGAGGCCCGACGAGCGCTGGGGCAGAGGGATCATGCCCAGGTAGACGGCGTTTGGGGTAGAGACGTCGAACACGGAGATCCCGCCGTTGCCGAACGTGCGGTCGGTGACGTAGAGGCGATGGTCCCACTGGTCGATATCGGCGCCGTCGCTCGAAAGGCTCTGGCCCGCATCAGGCGGGATGGCGACGTGGGTTACCACCGGCTGGCTTTGCCCTTGTACCGCCACGACACCGCCAAGGGTCAGGGCACATACCATCACGCTGGCCGCCACGGTCCTGAGAACGAAGGTTGGGGATCCAAGCCTGTGCATCGCGTGCACCTCCCTGCGAAATTAGGGTCGCCAGTGCCGGGACAGGCCGATGGGTGGAGCGCTGTGCGGTCGCCCCCGCCAGCCGTTGGCAGTGTACTCCTCGACCCGTGAATGCCGGTAGCGCCGGCGCGCAATCTGCCAAGCCGGCACGTACCCGGATCGCCCTGCGCCCGCCCTGTGCCTGCGGTTGACAGGTCAACCGTCTCCGCCTACGATGCGCTCGGACACCATTCGCGCGCGTGGCGCATGCCGCGCGTCCCGAACCCGACCACGCTCCAGAACACGCGCCTGCACGGTGCGCGCATTCCATGTATGAGGGGGGATAGCCATGGCCACGCAGCAGGAGATCAACGAGCTGAAAGACAAGATCGCGCTCTCGTGCCGGGTCCTCGGGCGCCAGGGTCTCACGAAGGGCGCCCTCGGCCACGTGAGCGCCCGGATTCCGGGGGAGCCGGACAAGTTTCTCATCAAGGCCAAGGGCCCGGACGAGACGGCCCTCGAGTTCGCGACCGTGCGCGACGTCATCACGATCGACGACGAGGGCGCAACCATCGAGGCGCCCGAGGGGCTGCAGCCGCCGAACGAGACGGCGATGCACCTGGCGGTGTATCGCAAGCGCCCTGAGGTGCAGAGCGTGATCCACGCGCACCCGGACTATGTGGTGCTGCTCACGGCAGTCGAGAAGCCGTTAGTGCCGATCTACAGCGCCTACGGCCCCGGTGTGCAGATGGCAATCGATGGGGTGCCCCTGTACCCGCGCAGCATCACGATCGTGAACGACGAGCTCGGCGACGACTTCATGAGCTACATGGGGCAGAACGACGTGTGCATGCTGCGGGGGCACGGCATCACCACCGCCGGGATGAGCGTCGAGGAGTCGACGAGCAACGCCTTCGCCATCCACG
Source organism: Chloroflexota bacterium (assembly GCA_034666705.1). Taxonomy (GTDB): domain Bacteria; phylum Chloroflexota; class UBA6077; order UBA6077; family SHYK01; genus JAXDLH01. Next base: position 1,800 of record JAXDLH010000232.1, on the reverse strand, counting down.
AGCTCGCGCGGATGAACTACATGGCGTACGCCATTGGCGACCCGAAGTCCATCCCGCAGCAGGACATCGACGAGATGGCGCGCCGCCGCGAGTCAGGTCGGGGCGGCACCCGCCCCAGCAACGTCGTCTACGACCGCTTCGCCTCGGCCTGGAAGTACTACAAGCAACTCCTCGGCGAGTGGTCGTAGCGCATGGCCCCCGCGCTGCTGGACGCCTGTCCGGCAGCGCGGGTTGAGGGACACGGCCCGCCCGGCCGACCCGGAAAGGAGACGGATTCCACATGGCGCAGCTCGTAGGCACCTTCTTCCACTCCCACGGCGGCACCACGTCGATGCCGGGCGAGCTATGGCACGAGCGGCGGCAGCAGCGGCCGATCCGTGAGGACGTGCCGGTCGAGAGCATCGAGGCGAACGTCAAGAAGGCGGCGCGCGTCCACGAAGGGTTCCGGGTGCTGCGCGAGAAGGTCGCGGAGGTGAAGACCGACGTGCTGCTCGTCTTCAGCGACGATCAGCTCGAGTGCTTCGACTTCAATAACTACCCGGCCTTCGCCATTTTCGTCGGCGAGGAGTTCCGCAAGAGCCCGAGGAACCGAGCGGCGGGTCAACCCCAGGCCGGGCGCCACGTCGAGCCGGGGGCGACGTTCAAGGGCTATCCAGAGCTGGCGGTCGCCGTGCTGACGGGCGTGATGAAGCGCGGCTTCGACCCCGCGTTCTGCATGGACATGCCCAAGCCGGACCGGGGGCTGGCCAGCGGCATCATTCGCACCGCCGAGGAGCTGACCGACTGGGCGCTGCCCATGGTGCCCATCATGATGAACCTCTACTTCGCGCCGCAGCCGACCGGCATGCGCTGCTACCAGTTCGGCAAGGCGGTGCGCGAGGCGATCGAGGAGTTCCCCGGCGATCTGCGGGTGGGCGTCGCCGGGTCGGGCGGTCTCTGGCACACGCCGGGCCGGCAGGGTGCCTGGTTGAACACGGAGTTCGATCACGCGATCCTCGACCACCTGGCAGTGGGCGACGCGCGTGGCATGGCCGAGTATTTCGACAGCTACGTGATCCCGCCAGACGATCCGAGCCAGGACACGAGCATGCGCGCCCGGAACATTACCGGCATGCCCCAGCCCGGCGGGCCCGCCCTGGGGAGTCGGGAAACCTGTGCCTGGATCGCGACGGCAGCCGTGTCAGATGGCTGCCCGACGACGGTAGTGGACTACGTCGACACGTGGGCCTCGCCCGTCGGCAACGCCTTCGCCTACTGCGACGACCTCTAACCATCGACCGTAGCCTCCGGGTAGCCCGCGTCTTCCGCCGCGTCGCCTATTGATTCATGCTGGAAACGATTCGCGCGAACGTGCAGGGACCCGGTAGCCCCCGGCTCGACGTGGCGCCCATTGATCCCGCCCCGCCGTACGCGGGAGACGCCGAAGAGCGACCGGCAATAGGCGGGGCCGACGCGATAGTCCAACCACCCGGACGATGAGTCCGGCCATGCTGCAGCGGCGGAACCTGGCCTTGCAGGCCGACCGCCGCATCTCCTCCCAACTCGCGCTGCCTATGGCCGGTCGCTCGACGTCGGTTTGTCGGTAGGGGCGATGGCTTGCCTCGCCCGCCCGCCGCAGGCGGGGAGAACGGTCGAGAGGACCAAGATCGTGGGCACGCGGGCGAGGCAAGCCATCACCCCTACTGCCGTGCCAGGCGTTGCTGCGCAGCGTGTCGTGGCGCCGCGTGGCGTGAGCCGTTGTATGCGTGCACAGTGGACGCGGGCCATGCGTTGCGTCGCAGCGTTTGGTGGCGCGGGAAG
>JAXDLH010000231.1:0-3576 GCA_034666705.1 Chloroflexota bacterium | reverse complement strand
GTCGGCCCACCCCAACGCTGGTTCGGCCCAAACCACTCGGATGACACCCTCGACGCCTACAACCGCCTCGCGAGTGAGTTTGGCATTGGGCCGAACGTCGTCCATGCGCTGTATCTGGTGAACCTCGCCTCGCCGGATCCTACGCAGCGGCAGCGGTCCGTTGCGGCGCTGATCCACCAGATGCACCAGTGTGAGCGCATCGGCGCGTTGGGCCTCGTGGTCCACGTAGGCAGCCGCAAAGGACTCGACGACCCGTCGCAGGCACTAGACATGGTGGCTGAAGGCGTTGGGGAGATCCTCGCCCGTTCGGCGACGACGAAATTTCTCATCGAGAACACCGCCGGAATGGGCGCGAGCATCGGCTCCGACTTCGCCGACATCGGCGGCATCATCGAGCGCCTGGGCGGAGACGAGCGGCTCGGCGTCTGCCTGGACACCGCGCATACGTTCGAGGCTGGGCACGACTACCGGACCCGGGATGGGCTCGACCGTATGCTGGACGAATTCGACCACGCGGTCGGACTCGAGCGGCTCTCGGCGGTCCACGCGAATGACTCGAAGACCGCATTCGGCTCCAACGTCGATCGCCATGAGAACATTGGCCGTGGCCGGATCGGCGATGAGACGCTCGGCTATTTCATGACCCACCCGGCGATGGCGGAGCTGCCGTTCTACCTGGAGGTGCCAGGCCTGCTGGGCCGTGGCCCCGACCGCGAGAACGTGGCGGCGCTTCGCCGCCTCGCAGGCCTCCCGCCGCTTCCTGAGCCGGAAGACTCGCTGGCGGAGGAGCTTGAGTCCGCAGCAGCCGAGGATTTGCCGTAGCCGCATATGGGCGGCGCGGGCGCGAGGTATCTCCCCCTATAGCCCGAGCCGCTCGCGCTCGATCCGGAGCAGGTCCACCGCACTGGCGATCTTCGCCTTGTTCGCGGGCAGGTTGCCCCAGCGGCTCACGCCCGAGGAGTGGGGGAACGGAATGACGGCGCGGCCATCGCGCTCGAAGCGCTGGCCGACCGCGTCGTCGAGCTTCATCGGCCCGAGGAACCCGCGAATCGCCATCGCACCGACCAGCACAATCACGTCGGGATCGACCGCTGCGATCTCCTCATCGAGGAACGGCCGGCATAGCGCGAGCTCTTTTGGCGACGGCGCGCGGTCGCCGTTACCCGAGGCGCTGGGCCCGGGAAAGCAGCGGGTGAGCGACGTAAGCCAGGCCGATGAGAGGTACGGAAATTTGTGCGCCTCGCCCGGCGGAAAGCCCGCCGCCTCGAGCCAGCCTGCGAGCGTGCGGCCGGCGGGGCCGGCGAAGTGGATGCCTTCACGGTGCGTCACCGGTCCTGGGGCCTGGCCGATCACTATGATCCGCGCCTCGCGCGGCTCGGCCGTAATGGGCCGGGCCGCGCCCAGGAGGCCGGCGTCCTGGCACGCGCGGCACACCGCGACCCTGGCAAGGAGCGCTCGAAGGCGTGGGATATCAGTGGTGCGCAGCGGACACTCCGTGACCACGATGCTTACCCGTGATTCGACGTGGCAAGTGCATTGGATGAGCGAATGCGGCCGGAAGTCCTGTTGTTCCCGTAAAGGAGGACCCCGGGGCCCGGTCTCCAGGACTGAGGATTTTCGGCCTGTGGACCGTGGGACGACAAGATGCTTGGTCTGGGAAATCGCTACCCGGTAGCATACCTGCGGGGCAGACAGTAGTGGAGCAACGCGGCATCGACGGTCCGAGCATCCGCATCTCAATCGTGGGCGCTGGCCGCACTGGCACCGTCCTCGGGATGGCGCTCGCCCGCGCCGGCTACCACGTGGCCACCGTCGCGAGCCGCTCGCCGTCCTCGGCGAAGCGCCTCGCCGCCCGCTTGCCCACCTGCCGCGTGGCGCGTTCCGCGGCCGGGGCAGCCGAGGACGCCGACGTCGTCTTCCTCACCGTTCCCGACGACGCGATCGTTGCGGTCGCCGAGTCGATCCCCTGGAAGCCGGGCCAACTCGCCGTCCACTGCGCCGGCGCGCGGCCCGCAGGCATTCTGGTGGCGGCGACCCGTGCTGGAGCGGGCGCGGCGGGCTTCCACCCACTGCAGTCGCTCGTGGAGCCCGAGGTCGCGCTCGACCTGCTGCCGGGATCAGCGATTGGGATCGAGGCCGACGACCGCTGGTGGGAGATCCTGGCGACGATGGCGCAGCGCATTGGCGCTACTCCGCTGCGCATCCAGGGCGACAATCGCGAGCTTTATCACGCGGCTTCGGTCGCCGCTTCGAACTTCGTCGTCGGCCTGATGGCATTCGCCGCCGATCTCTGGAGGGACGTCGGCATCGACCGAGAGGCGACCATTCAGGCGCTCCTCCCACTGATGCTCGGGAGCATCCGCAACCTCCAAACGATCGGCTTACCGAACGCGCTTACCGGCCCAGTGTCCCGCGGCGACGTAGGCACCGTTCGAGCCCACATCGGCGCCTTGCAGGCCGATCCGGCACGCCTCGACATCTACCGCGCCCTCAGCCGCGTGCTCGTTGGGCTCGCGAAAGAGCAAGGTACAATTACGGAACCCCAAGCAACCGCGCTACGTGATGTTCTCGGCGAGAGTGGAGCGGCGACATCCGCGCCCGAGGAGAATGCCAGTGCGAACGAGCGTCCCCCAGATTCTGGAGATGGCCCGCCGCGGTGAGCGGATCACGGCCATCACGGCGTACGACTACGCGATGGCTCGCCTCGTCGACTCCTGCGGCGTCCCGATCATCCTGGTCGGCGACAGCCTGAGCAACAACATGCTCGGCTACGAGGGCACGATCCCGGTCACGATGGACGACATGCTTCGCCACGCGGCCGCCGTGGTGCGTGGCAGCGAGCATGCTCTCGTCATCGGCGACATGCCCTTCATGTCGTATCAGGCGGATGAAGCAGATGCGATTCGCAATGCCGGGCGCTTCCTCAAGGAGGCTGGCTGCCAGGCAGTGAAGCTCGAGGGCGGCCGCACCGTCGCTGGCACGATTCGCAAGCTCGTCGGTTTTGGCATACCGGTCATGGGCCATCTCGGCCTCACACCGCAATCGCTTAACACCATCGGCGGCTATCGCGTGCAGGGTCGCACCGTAAAGCAGGCCAGAATCCTCCTCGAAGACGCGGTAGCCATCGAAGAGGCGGGCGCGTTCTCACTTGTGCTCGAATACGTAGCGGCGCCCGTCGCGAAGCTGATCTCCGATCGGTTGCAGATCCCTACGATTGGCATCGGGGCAGGGCCGCACTGCGACGGCCAGGTGCAGATCATCCACGATATCCTCGGGTTGGCACCGGACATCCACTTCAAGCACACCCGTCGCTACGCGGAGATCGGCGAGGCGATCCGCCAGGCTGTGGCAGCCTACAAAGACGATGTCGTGGCCGGCGGATTCCCGGCGGCTGGCGAGAGCTTCGCGATGAAGCCAGAGGACGAGGCGGAGCTCGCCAGCCTGTGAAGGTCGTCACCCGTATCGCGGAGGTTCGGGCATTCATCGCGGATGCCGCCCGGCCAATCGGCTTCGTTCCGACGATGGGCTACCTGCACGAAGGACATCTCTCGCTGGTGCGGCGCGCGCGTGCGGAGT
>JAXDLH010000230.1:0-2658 GCA_034666705.1 Chloroflexota bacterium | reverse complement strand
CCAGCTCGCCGCCTCGGGTCTGAGCGGGCTGAGCTTCTATCCCGTCCATAAGCGGCACATCGTCGCCCTCCGCTGGGAGCAGTGGGACCCGGCTGCTGAGGCGCCCCCAGAGTACCCCGCGTCGGGCGAACCCGAAGACTTCGTCTGGGAGCGGCCCCATGACCCGGAGCTGGCGGCGCAGCTTGGTCTCATCTGGGAGGTGCGCCTGCAACCGCATGCGGTGGTGCGTCGGGTCCAAGAGGGGGAGCACAGTTGGGAAGTCGCGATCTTCGTGGAGGAGGCTAGCTGGGATGGCACCGACCTGTTCCAGGCCGAGGGGGTGGGGTACCGCTTCGCGTCCGAGCGGGCGAAACAATGGCTCGATGCCATGGTCCCCGCGTGGGTCAGTTTCACGCCGGTCGGCGACGGCCAGCGCGTCAATCCGGCGCTGTTCTAAACGGCAGCGCGCATGATGGATCCGCATGACCTTGCAGCGCAGCTCCTGGCGGCCGACATCGCCGCCCAGCCACCGGAGACCCAGCGGCTGCTGCGCTACGTCTGGGCGCGGGTGGCGCTGGACTTCGGGATCCTGCTGCTGGTCGGCGAGGAGCACGTGGACGGCAGCGACCGCCGCATCTGCATGTTGCAAGAAGATGGCTCGGGCTAGGTGGTGGAGCGGCCAGCATGCACGGCCCGAGGGCGCGGCGCGACGCTCCCTCCCGCCCCGCGGCTCATCCGGCCGTGAGCGTGCGGCTCTGCTTCCACTCGTCCAGCGTCGGATCCGCCGGTGGCACGGGCAGCGGGCCGGGGATCGGCCGCTCGTAGAGGCGTGCCACCGTCTCGCGCAAGACCTTGGCGCGGACGTCCCCACCCAGATGGCCCAGCGTACGGCCGATCACCTCATCGCCAAAGAGCCACACGTCCCCGGTGCCGATATGCGGGTAGTCGGTGGACCACATGAAGTTGTCCTGCCCGTACCACGCCAGCAGGCGCCCGCCCACCTCGTCCTCGGTGAACGTCGCGTAGCACTGGCGGTAGAAGTATTCGCTGGGCAGGAGCGGCAGGGTGCTGCGGCGGGAACGCTTGTCCATTTCGGTGAGCCAGAAGGGGATCCAGCCCACCTCCACCTCCGCCACCACCAACTTGAGCTGCGGAAACCGCTCGAGCACGCCGGAGCAGATGAGGTCCGTCAGCGCATCGGCGGTGACCTGCTTATGCCCGGTGGCGGTGCGCTTCATCCCCGCGAGCGGGTCCGACCGGTCGCCGCGCACCTCGGCGCCGTAGCGGCCGAAGCCGGTGTTGATGTGCATACTGACCGGCATCGCGAGCTCCTGCGAGGCCGCCCAGAAACGGTCGTAATGGTCCGAAGAGAACGGGATCTCGGCCGGGGGGACCATCCAGATCGTCGAGCCCGCCAGCCCCGCCTGCTTGCACCGGTCGAGCTCCGCGATGGCATGATCGATGTCCCACAGGCAGATCTCCGCCTGGCCCCAGAGCCGGTCCGGGGCCTCCTGGCAGAACTCGCTCAGCCACGCGTTGTAGACGTGGGCGCAGGCCTCGGCGGCGGCTGGCGGACGGTCCTTGTGGTACATGTCCTTGGCGAAGGTGGGGTAGAGTACCTCGGCCACAATCCGGTCGCGGGCCATGTCCTTGAGCCGCTCGACCGGATCGTAGCCGCCCTGGCGTGCGTAGAACCCGCGGCCGTACTCCTGGCGGATGTGGATCGCCTGCTCGTGGAAGGCCGCGGGGAGGCGCGTCTCCCACAGATCGATCGGCTCCGACATGTGAGAGTCGGACGAGATCCGGAGTTCCTCGTTCGGGACAAACGCGGCTGCGTGGCTCATGGGCACGGCTCCTTCGGATGAGGCCGCTCCACGCCGGCGGGGTGCAGAGCGCGGCTGCTCCATGATAGCGCGGATGTCGTACCAGCCCACCCCGCCCCATCTGGCCGGGATGCCGACCCGCCGCGGGGCTCACCGGCCGCAATATCAAACCTCAACGGTAAGCTCAGACAACGCAGCACGAACCTCGCATTGCACCAGTGTAAATGGTGGCTGCCGCGCGGATGGTTGGCGACCGGATCAAGGCACGACGGTTAACATGGTCGCGCTTACCTGCTCCACCGCGTACCGTCCGTCGCCGTTGCGCGTCTGCCTGCGGCATTCCCCGAGCTCCTTGATTACTCGTTCTTTCACCACGCGGAGCTTCTCGCTGGGAAAATCTGCGCCGTACACGTCTTGCGGGTCGAGGATGTAGCGCAGCTCGTCCATCAGCCCGTAGAGCGCGGCGAAGTACGCATCCAGGTCCGCGCGCAACAGCTTCCGCCCACGGCGTTGCGCCTCTCCTTCGAGCCGCCTATTATTTGCATGCCCCGGGGTTACCTAGGGCATTGCTTTTTGCTGTGGATCCTGCGGCAGGCAATTCAGAGGTAACTCTTCACGGCACATTCTCAGTGGGGGAAAACCTTGCTGTGATCGTTTGTGCCTTTGTACTCATGCAGCATGCGCGTGAGGTGAATCCCTAGGTGGCCCCGGGACGCCTTCGACCACAGTTGACTCGGTCGCCCGATGAAATTCGGGAGCTATTCCATCGCCTGATCGTCCGTCAAGACGTGGCAAACCTGCTCGAAGTCCGTGATCGCGATCTCGTGTATATCCTCTACCGAGCACCGCAACTTTA
>JAXDLH010000229.1:0-4281 GCA_034666705.1 Chloroflexota bacterium | reverse complement strand
CATCGATCGGTGGGAGCCCGGTGCCTTCATTCAGGCTTCGGCCTTCGACAACTACGTCGCGGGCCGGCCCAGCATCGCGCAGCTCAAGCTAGTGTTCCTTGCCGACCCCAATGCGGCGGTCGCCGCGCTCCTGGCCGGCGACGTGGATGCCGCAGTCGATAGCGCGATCTCATTCGAGCAAGGCGCGGTACTGAGCAAACAATGGGCGAGCTCGGGCGCTGGAGAGGTCGTCCTCACCCAGAGCCAGGCGCGCTTTCTCCAAGTACAGTTCAAGAGCGACTACGTCAATCCCAGGGCAGTCCTCGACCTGCGGGTCCGCAAGGCGCTGCTGGAAGCGACCGACCGCGCTGGCCTATCGGCGGCGATGCTCGACGGGCAGGTGGCAGTAGCTGATACCCTCGACGGCCCGCAGGAGCCCTATTTCGCGGAGCTCGGGAACGTCCTCACCAAATATGCCTACAATCTGGCGGATGCCCAGGCGCTCATGGCGGCGGCGGGGTTCACCAGAGGGGCGGGGGGGCGCTTGGCAGATGCTGCCGGCCAGCCGCTCAGCCTGGAGCTGCGCGCCTTCACCACGAGCCCAGGTCCGAGCGAGGCGGCGGTGCTCGCCGATCAGTGGAAGGTGTTGGGCCTCGAGACGACGATCCACATCATCCCCGCGGCGCAGGAGCAGGATCTGGTACAGGTGTCGACCTACCCGGCGCTGCGCATCGAGCAGAGCGTCTTCCCCGGCACCCCGAAGATGGCGAGCTCGCAGATCGCGACCGAGGCCAACCGCTGGGCCGGCAGCAACCGTGGGGGCTACCGCAACCCCGAGTTCGACCGCCTGTACGATGTCGTGGTGCGCAGCTTCGACCGCACCGCCCGCGACCAGGCCACGATCCAAGCGCTGAAGTTTGCCTCCGACGACTTGCCTATTCTCCCCCTGTACTATCTGTCGTTGGCCGCCGCCCATACTGCGACCCTGGAGGGGATGCACGGTGGCTCCTCGAACGACACGGCATGGGATAACGTTAGCCAGTGGCACTGGACCAGTTGAGCAGGAGGACCGCCGTGCACATCCAACCGGACCTGAACCGACTCGCATTGCTCGTGGTGGACGCCCAGCGCGACTACCTCGACCCGGCGGGCGCCTTTGCGACTAACGGCTGGGACGCTCCAACCACCGCCGGCGTCGCGACCCTCACCGACCGTCTCCAGCGCCTCGTCGCTGCGTTCCGTGCGGCCGGTCGGCCGGTCGTGTTCGTGCGCACCGCCCTGCGCCCGGATGCCGCCGACTGCGGATTCGCCGGCCCGTGGATGGCGCGGCTCCGCGGGGCGGCCGGCGATACCCTGGTCGAGGGGACGTGGGGCGTGGGGCTGGTCGACGGCTTGGAGTCACTGCCGACTGACTATGAGATCGTCAAGCAGGGTCACGGCGCGTTCCACCTCACCAACCTGGATCGGCTCCTCATGAACCTGGGGGTCGACCAGTGTGTGGTCGCCGGCGTGGACACGATCGGGGCCCTGCACGACACCCTCGGGATGGGTGGGGCACTCGGCTACGAGCAGTTCCTAGTCGAGGACGCGGTGTGGCCGCTGCCCACGGCCGAGGCCCCGGGACCCGGCACGCGCGGGGAGGGGCTCGCCACCGACGAGCTCATCGGCATAGTCAGCGCGCCAGCTGCTTCCGGAGCGGGCGCCGTGCAGACGGAGCGCGAGCGCGCGGCGTTGCTGATCATCGACCTCCAGAATGACTTCGTCCATCCAGAGGGGGTGAAGACCCAGCTCGGCTACGCGGCGCTCAGCGAGGAGCAGCGCCAGGAGATTATCGACAACACGAACCGGCTCACCACAGGGATGCGGGCGCGCGGCTGGCCGGTAATCTTCGTGAACCTGACCTTTCGCCCCGATGTGCTCGACACCGGTCTCGCTCGCGCGGCGCGACGGGTGCGGCCGATTCCCGCCGAGGCGCACTATCTCGAGCGGGGCACCTGGGGCGCAGAGGTGACCGAAGGGGTCACCGTGGAGGCCCCGGACATTCTGATGGAGAAGAAGGGCAATAGCGGCTTCCCATTCACGCCGCTCCATCGGATGCTTCGCAATCTCGGCGTCCAGCGGTGCTTCATTTCTGGGGGCGCAACGAGTGGTTGTGTCGCGGCTACGGTCGCCGATGGGGCCGCGCTCGGCTACGATTTCACGGTGATCTCTGATGCGCTCTACCCGCCCGACTCGTCGTACCTCAGCACCCTGGCGGAGCGCGCGCGTGTGCAGTCCACCGCGACCGCGCTCGCCGAGATTGGCAGCGCCAGCGTGCGCTAACCGCTACCGAATGGCGCGGGCGCCGGGGAACGCCAGGGCAATGGTGAGCGCGCCCGCCGCGCAGGCCATGCCCATGAGGGTGACGGTGAGCGGGGCGCCCGCGGCTGAGGCGGCGGCTCCGGCGCGCCGCCCGCCCGTCATGTTGAACACCTGGTTCTGTTGGAACATGCCCATCATGCGCCCGCGCATCTCCGGCGCCGCATTACCCTGCACGATGGTCTGGATGAGGACGTTCGCGGCGATGTGGCAGATCCCCACCAGGCCCATCAGGATGACGGACAGCGCGTACCAGTGCGAGTTCGCGAAGCTCAACTCCAGCACGCCGTAGGTCGCGACCCCAATCAGCATCAGCCGGCCCTTCGGGAGCCGGTCCCCCAGGGCGGCAATTATGAACGCGCTACATAGGGCGCCAAGCCCCTGCCCGGTGAGCAGCAGCCCCTGGCCCGCGGGTCCGACCTCGAGGACATCGCGGCGCGGCGCAATGGGAGTCCCGCCAGTCACGTCGGGTTGGCGTCGATGCGCCTGGGCGAGCTCCGCACGCGCGTCTGCCGCGGCACGATCCCGAACCTGGCGCCAGGGTGCACCCGCGAAGCGGTGACGGTTGTGGCGCTGATACTGATACGCTTCCTACGGTCAGACGCGGCGAGGCAGCAAGGAGGTGAAGGTGCCCGGGGCGATTGTCTACACGGAAGACGACTTCACGGTCGTGAAGGTGGGCCCGATGGGGCCGTACGGGAATAACGCGTACCTCCTCCACGACGCCGGGGCGCGCGACGCGCTCCTGGTCGATATGCCGCTTGACGAGCAACCGCTGCTGGAGGCGATTGCGGCCGTCGGCCACGTCCATCAAATCGTCGCGACTCACTGGCACCGCGACCATTGGATGACCTACGACCCCGTGCGCCAGGCGACGCAGGCGCCCGTCCTGGTCGGCGACCAGGAGATCAACATTCCGGTCGAGCGGATCGACGGCTACCTGACCCATGGCCAGGAGATCCAGGTGGGCACGAAGCGCGTGACCATTCTGCATACGCCGGGCCACACCCCCGGCAGCATCTGCCTGCGGCTCGGGCGCGCGCTGATCTCGGGGGACACCCTGTTCCAGGGCGGCCCCGGTAAGACCGCGGCCAGCGGCGATCTGCAGATCATCATCGACTCGATCGTCACGCAGCTGCACCCGCTTGCGGATGAGACCGTCGTCATGCCGGGCCACGGTCCGAACACGACGATTGGCGATGCCAAGCGCGAGTACGCAGAATATCTCACGCATCCCTGGCCGGCCGATTTCTGCGGCGACGTGGTATGGCTTGCGCCCCCGCCATCCGCCGCGAGCTGAAGGGCCGCCGCCAAGCCTCGCCGCTCCCCCGCCGTCAGGTAGCAGGGTCAGCCCTCCGTTGTGGAGGAGCCATCATGCATGTGGATACTGTCTCGCGCGCCGCCGACGGGCAGGATCTGGAGCCGGATGATCCGCCCCGAGCGAAAGACCCGTTAGGATTGCGTCACCATCCCCAACTGCTGCAGAAGACTCAACTGGTCGATGGTGCTCCAGTGCTCCGCAATCTTGCCGTCGGCGATTCGCCAGAACCCCATCCCCGTGTATGTGACCTGCGTACCGGTCGCCGCCTTGCCCCGATACTCGCCTTCATGGGTACCCCGCCAGGTCCAGCGCACCGCGACCTCGTCTCCCTCGGCGAGCAGGCCCTGCAAGGTGTATGCCAGGTCCGGGAAGCTCGTGCGCGTGGAGCGCACAATGTTCTTGATCGTCTCTGCGCTAAGCGGATTGCCGTTCATCGCGACCGTGGGGGCCATCAACCCGTCGACTTGGTCCAGCCGACCCTGATTCCACACCTCCTCGTAATAGCGGCTTACGATCTCCTTATTGCCCTCTAACACCGGGGCCTCCTTTCATCGCCCGCCAGCACGAGAGTGCTGACAACTGCTCCCACTCCAATCAGCGGTCATTGGGTGAATGCGTCGGGC
>JAXDLH010000228.1:0-4691 GCA_034666705.1 Chloroflexota bacterium | reverse complement strand
TTTCGCTGAGATGAACACGATGGGCGCGTAGTCCAGGAACGCGAGGTCGCGGCGGACGATTGCGGTATAGCGCGAGCCGGAATCTGGGCTTCGCTGGATCAGGTCCCACTTGTTCATCGCGATGATGCAGCCCTTGGCTGCATCGTGGATAAAGCCTGCCACATGGGTGTCCTGGGCCGTGATGCCGCTATCGGCATCGACGACGAGGATCCCGATCTCCGCGCGCTCGATCGCCCGCATGGCGCGCAACACGCTGTACGTCTCGATGCCGCGCTCGATGTGGCCACGGCGCCGGATGCCGGCCGTGTCGATGAGGGTCAGGGGCTCGCCCTGGAACGAGATCGTGGTATCCACGGCGTCGCGCGTCGTGCCAGCTATCGGGCTCACGATCGCCCGCTCTTCGCCGACGATTGCGTTGAGTAATGAGCTCTTGCCGACGTTTGGCCGCCCCACGATGGCGATCCCGAGTCCGTCGTTGTCGTCCTCTTCAGGCTCGGCGGGAGGCAGCGAATCGACGATGGCGTCGAGCAGGTCGCCGGTGCCGGTGCCCTGAATCGCCGAGACGGTCACCGGATCGCCGAGCCCAAGCTCAAACAGGTCGGTCGCGCTGAGGCGGTCGCGCGCGCTATCCGCCTTGTTGGCGGCGAGAATTACGGGCTTCGTGGCGCGACGCAGGTGGTCTGCGATCTCCACGTCGGAGGGGATTGGGCCCTGCCGCACGTCGGTGAGGAATACCACGACGTCCGCTTCACGGATCGCCGACTCAGCCTGGCCGATGATGCTCTGCTGCAGGTCCCCGCTCTCGTCGAGGCCAATGCCGCCCGTGTCGACCACGTTGAACTCGCGGCCTCGCCAATCGACGGTACCGTACAGGCGGTCGCGGGTTGTGCCGGGCGTCTCATGGACGACCGCCACGGGCGCGCCGACCAGCCGGTTGAAGAGCGTGGATTTGCCGACATTGGGCCTGCCGACGAGCGCAACGATTGGGCGTGCCATCAGCCGGCCGGCCGCGTGGTGGTTGGCGCGAGGGTCGGCGCACTGGTGGGCGTCGGCGGCACTGGTGTGCTCGTCGGCGTTGGCTCCGCGGTCGCCGTCGGTCGCGCGGTCGGCAGCGGCGCGGCGGTCGGCAGCAGCGTCGCCGGTAGGGGCGTCGCTGCCGGCACGGTTGGCACCGGCGAGTTCACGTCGGCGATCGTCACCGGCACTACACGCGGGTTGATGGACTGAATCGTCAGACCTGATGGCGCGCTCACACTGACCTGGAGCTGGTAGGTGCCAGCGCCTAGCCCTGCCGCACTTACCGTGGCTCGGAGATCACTTGGCCGAATGTTGCGGAGCGCGGTAGCCGGGCCTTGCAGCACCACCTGCACGCTCGGCTCCTGGTTCACGACCTGGAGGTTCGGCCCCAGGTCTTCGACCGAGGGCACAATGGAAACCGGCTGGGTGAGCGCCAGGGGCGAGACCCGGACGGATATCCGCACCGGGGTTTGGTCGACGACCGATACGCCGTCTGGAACCAGCACGTCGACCTGCCGGATGACGTCGGATGTGGCGTCCGTCACGTCGACGCGCTCGGTCGCCGCGGCATTGATGCTCGCGAGCGCCTGCGGGCTGCCCACGATGGCGATCGCCGAGGGATCGGTGCTTACGCCGTCGATTACGTAGCCGCTGGCGACTGTGCCGCTGATCGTGGGTTGCACGCCGACCGTCTTATAGCTGAGCTGCTGGCTAATGGGCACGTGAACATGGACGGAGGGCGGGTTCACCCGCAAGGGTCGCCCATCAGAGGTTGTCACCGGCTGGCCCTGCGTATCTACCGGTGTGCCGGTGTATCCTCCGTCGATGTCAACCGTGACGCTGTCCAGCCGAATGTCGACGACCACGCTATCCACGCGGCGGACGACGGTGGCTGGCCCGGTGACCGTTACCGTGATCGGATCGACCTGAGGGTCCCCGGCCGCGTACCCAAATGGCGGGTTCCCGGTGCGATTGAGGCGCAACGGTACCGACCGGTCGATGTTCTCGTCCAGTTGGATTGGGATCTCGGGGGGAATAATCTCTTGCACCCGCACCTGCGGGTCGGCGGTCTGCACCGCTACCGGATAGTCCAGCACGTTTGGCGTACCGTGGCTCAAATCGATCTGGGCTCGCAGGCTCGTCGAGCGCAGGCTCACCCAGCTCTCGCGAGGGGCGCTCACGCGCACCTGCACAACGGTATTGCTTGGCGCTCCAACCAGGACGAGGCCCGGCGGCACGTTCACGATGTCGACTGGCACGTCAAAACTTCCTGATTCCGGTGGGTTCTGCTCGTTTTGTACTAGACCATACAGCGCCAGCGAGATGATGATCGCGATGAAGGCGCGCCCGAGGTCCAGGTGGGCCAACAGCGCCGTCATGAGGCGCTAGGCATAAGTCTGGGCAGGAAGCGACGGAGAAGCTGCTGCGGCAACGCGTCTGCGACCGCCGATCGATAGAGCAGCGGCAGTACGCGGCGGAGTTTCTGCTCGTCGAAATTGCGGACCAGCCGCCCGTTATTGGCGATGGAGATCTGCCCGGTCTCCTCGGAGACGATGATGCTGAGGGCGTCACTCTTCTGGGTGATACCAATACCCGCGCGGTGGCGGGTACCGAACTGATGGCCAGTCTCCAGGGTCTCCGCAAGCGGCAGCACGGTGCCGGCTGCGACGACCCGGTCGCCTCGGACGATGACGGCGCCATCGTGCAGCGGCGAATGAGGATAGAAGATGCTGAGCAAGAACTCGACAGAAAGTGCTCCATCAATGCGGATTCCCGTGTTCGCGTACTCGCCAAGGGGCAGCCGCCGCTCGAGAATGATGAGCGCACCCCAATTCCGCTCGGCGAGCCGCCCCGCGGCCTCGGCGATGATCTCGATTGCGCGCTGGCCGGGGGCGCGGGTCGGGGCGCCGACGATTCCCCCAGCGCGCCCGATCTCCTCCAGGACGCGGCGCAGCTCCGGCTGGAAGAGAATCGGTATCGCCACGAGGAGCGCCGGAATCATGCTGCGCAGCAGCCAGCCAAGTACGGTCAGTCCGAGCGCGCCGCTCACGAAAAAGCCGATCACCAGGACCAGGCCAATACCCCGAACCAGCGCCTCCGCCGTGGTGCCTGCGATGAGGGTTAGCAGCCAATAGGTAATCGCCGCTACGAGCACGATGTCGATTACGCTGCGGACGTCGAATACGAGTAACGCCGCGCGCAGTGCGTCGATAATCTCTGTCATGACTGACTTTCGTCGCTATCCAGCGCCGCCGAATAGCTCGGCGAGCAGCGCCTTCTGGGCGTGAAGTCGGTTCTCTGCCTGGTCGAAGACGACCGAATGCGGGCCGTCGAGCACGGCTTCGGTGATCTCCTCGCCGCGATGCGCAGGCAGGCAATGCATGACGATGGCGTGATCGGAGGCGTGGCTGAGCAGCTTCTCGTCGACGCGGAAGGGCGGAAACACGGCGGCCCGTGCCTCGCGCTCCGCCTCCTGGCCCATGCTGAACCACGCGTCGGTATAGATCACATCGGCGCCGCGCACCGCGGCAACCGGATCGTGACCGACCTCCACGTCACCGTCGGCCAGTCGAGCGGCTGCGACCGCCTCGGGATCCGGCTCGTACCGCTCGGGGCACGCAACCCGGAGCTGGAACCCTGCGAGCGGTGCCGCCTCGATAAACGACCGAGTCACATTGTTGCCGTCGCCGACGTAGGCAATCGTCAGTCCCTCGATGCGGCCGAACCGCTCATGCACCGTCAAAAGGTCGGCCAGGATCTGGCATGGATGGCTCCGATCGGACAGCCCATTGATCACGGGCACGCTCGATGCCGCTGCGAGCGCCTCGACGTCGCTGTGGAAGTACGTGCGCGCGACCAGCCCGTCGACGTACCGGCTCAAGACGCGTCCCACGTCCGCCGCGGCCTCGCGCTCGCCAAGCCCAACCTCGGCAGGTGACAGGTACATGCAGTGGCCGCCGAGGTGCTGGATGCCGACCTCGAAAGACACGCGCGTCCGCAGCGAAGGCTTCTGGAACAGGAGGGCGATGGTGCGATTCGCGAGCGAGGTGGATGCAGAGAAGGGGCGCTGCTTCAGCTGCGCAGCGCGCTCAATAAGGCTCGCCAACTCACCGGCTGTGAGTTGCTCGATCGCAAGGAAATCCTTGGCGCGCATTCCGCCCTGTCTCTCACCATAGTAACGGCAAGTATACCACCCGGGCGTTGACGGCTCTGATCGGCGGCTACGGTATCGGGATGGCGGTTGCCACCAGCACAGCCGTAGGGAGACCCGCGGCTGCAGCCGGGGCTACGGTTGGAATCGCCGTAGCAACAGCGGTGGCCGGGGGTGCCGTCGGTGGCACACGAGTTGGGACTTCCGCAGCGGCGGTTGGCGCTGCCGTCGGCCGCGTGGTGGCCGCGGCCGTTGGTATTGCCGTTGGTACCGTGGTGGCTGCGATGGCAGGGGCGGACGTGGGCGCCTCCAGCGTCGGAATGGTCGTTGGGCGGGTCGTGTCGATCGGCGGCACGCGCGTGACCACCGCCGGGGTCGGGAGCGTCGTCGGCGGCACCGCGGTGGCCACAACGGGTGGCGTCGTGGGACGCGCGGGAACTGCGGTCGCCACAATGGGGCGCGCCGTCGGCTCACGAGTCGGCAATGGCACGTCGGTCGGTTCGATCACGGGGACAACGATGCG
>JAXDLH010000227.1:0-23455 GCA_034666705.1 Chloroflexota bacterium | reverse complement strand
GCCGATCTGTGAGCGGGCCGAGGCGCTCGACGTGCCTCTCTACTTGCACCCGGCCACGCCGCACCCCGCGGTCGTCGATGCGTACTACAAGGAGTACGCCGCCGATTTTCCGGCGCTGCTCACCGCGGGGTGGGGCTACACGGTCGAGACCGCGACCCAGGGCATCCGGATGGTGCTGAGCGGCGTGTTCGACGCCTATCCGAACTTGAAGATCATCCTTGGGCACATGGGCGAGGGGTTACCGTTCTCACTGTGGCGCATCGACCAGGGGCTCGCGCGCCCGGGCAACAAGCCGCTCAACTTCCGCGAGCAGTTCAGCAAGCATTTCTGGATCACGACCAGTGGCCACTTCTCGACACCAGCGCTGCTCTGCTCCATGATGGAGCTGGGCGTCGACCGCATCCTCTTCTCGGTCGACTACCCGTTCGTGGAGAACAAGCCGGGCACCCAGTGGATGGAGCAGGTGACGCTCAGCGCCGAGGACAAGGAGAAGATCCTGAACGGCAACGTCCGCCGGCTCCTGCGGCTGGAGTAGGCTCATTGTCATCTGCCGAACGACCTTGGCAGAACACCGTCGCATCGATGTTTGCTCTTGTGCGAGAGAAGGGAGCTGCGTATGTGGGCACGGATCATGGCAGACCTTGACGAGGCTACCTGGCGATTCGGGCGGGAGCGTGAGCCGGGGCAGCCGCGCGAGGAGACGTGGCGCTGCCTGGGCGACTTCGAGAAGGGCCCGTGGATCTACATCATCGAGCGCGAGGCACACCGCGAGGTGGCGCCCCATAGCCACGACCAGGACGAGGTGGTGTTCATTCTCGAGGGCGGGCTCACCCACCGCGGGCGGTGGTGCGGCCCGGGGACGGTACTCAGCTTCCCGCGCCGCCTGCAGTACGGGTTCACGGTGGGTCCGGAGGGCGTGAAGTGGCTCATGATCCGCACCGGCCCGTCCGAGGGCGAGAGTGCCGACGATTGGAAGGACCACGCCGGCCGGACGTTCGAGGAGTACCGCGCGGCGCGCGCCTCACGCGGCAGCGGGGCGGAAGCCGGCGCCGTGTAGGGCTTGGGGTGTGGCCGTCCCCCCGCCCCGAAAGGCCCTCTCCCCCGACCCCTCCCCCGCGCGCGGGGGAGGGGTGCCGACCTCACTGTCCCTTTGACAACGCGAAGGATCGGCAGCCCCAGCTTGGAGTCACGGATCCTTCGGCTGCGGCCTCAAGGATGACCAGCAGGTTGGGACCCGAAGATGACGAGAATCTGCTCAGAATAGCGATATTCACCTGTCCGTGGCGCACCGACGGCCCACGTCAACTCAGGAGCTCGTAATGACGAGCATGAGTCTCAAGATCACCCTGGCATGACTCCCCCTTCCCGCGCCGGGAAGGGGGGCGGGGGGTTAGGGTTCCCCGGCCCGGTGCGTGCCTCAGCAGTGCATGCTTCTTTACTTCTTGTCCCACTCGTGGAAGTTCCAGTTGAAGTAGGTGCCGCCGACTGGACCGGTCACGCCTTCGCGCAGCAGCATGGGCGTGACCTGGATGTACAGCGGGATGAGCGCCACGTCGGTGAAGATCTCCCTGGCGACGTCGCGCTGGATGTTCGTCGTCTCGCGCGGATCGATGGCGACCACGAGCCGGCTGAGCAGATCGTCGACCTTCGGGTTGCTGTAGCCGCCCAGGTTGCGCCCGGTGTACTTGTTGGCGGCCGTGGCGAAGTTCGCCGTACCGATCCGCCCGTTGTACGTGTAATCGTCGAGGGTCTGATCCATCATCTGGCCGCCGTTGATCTCGGCCTCGAGCTGGCGGTCGCGCGCGACGGGCAACTGCTTCACGTTGGCCAGCACGCCCACGCTCTTCCAGTTATCCGCGACAATCGCCTGGTCCTTCTGCAGCGCGAAGCGGTTCCATAGGTCCGTCTCGAAGCGGTCGCCCGTGTTCGCGTTCACGAGGATGCCGTCCGACCCCTTCGTCGTCCAGCCCGCTTGCGCCAGCAACTGCTGGGCCCGCGCCGGGTCGTACGCATACTTCGGCACGACCGAATCGATTGGCGCGGCCAGCTCACTGGTCGGTGGGACCCAACTGTCCGCGATGGGCGAGAGCCCATGCGTGACCGCCTCGTTCAACGCGGTACGATCGATCGCGCGGATCAGCGCCTCCCGCACGTCGCGGTCCGTCAGCCCGGCCTGTGGGCGCGCAAACTCCTTCCGGTACTGGATCTCAATCGACGTGAGCCGCTGGGACGGCACGAACTTGACCTGATTCTTGGTTCCCTCCCAACGGCGCTGCACCTCGATCGCCGCTTCCGTGTCGACCAGATCCTTGCTGAACGACATGTCGATGGAGCCATTGAGCAGGTTGGCCACGATGGTGTTGCTGTCAGACATGAAGCGAAGGACGACCTTGTCCAGCGGCGGATGACCGAGATAGTAGTCGTCGAAGCGCTCGAAGGTGACCTGCGAGCCTGAGTCCCACTGATAAATGCGATACGGCCCGAGCCCGACAAAGTCGCGATGGTAACGGGTGGTATCGCCGAAGCTCGCCTTGTCGTGGAGGTAGGCATCCTCGAGGAGGTGCCGCGGCAACGGATTGAGCGCGGGCGCCTGATTGGCCGTCGCCCAGGGCGCCGACCAGTGCACGATGAAGGTCTGCGGGTCCGGCGCCTCCGCCGACTTCATCAACTTGAGCGCGTCGCCGTAACGGGAGGGCAGGTCGGGGTCCTTGTAGAGCGTGTAGGTGAACATCATGTCGTCGGACGTGAACGGCGCGCCGTCCTGCCATTTGACGTTCGGCCGCAGCTTCCAGATCGTGTCCATCGTGCCGTCGGGGTTGATCTTCCAGGTGCCCTTGTCGACGGAGAGCGCCTCCGCGAGGTGGCCGATCCACGCGTCGCTCGCGTCGCGGACGACGAGGTAGTCCTGGACGAAATCGCCGCCGCTGAGCACGGTCCGGCCGGCCGCGCCGGGCAGATCGGGAATCGATCCCTCCCTGCCGACGAGGACCAGCGTCTTTGGGGCTGCTGGTGGCGCAGGCGCCACGGGTGCCGTCTGGCCCGATCCAGGGGTATTCGTCGGCGTGGGGGCGCAGCTCGCCAGGAGGCCGACCATTACGAGGATCAGGAAAACGCGGCTCATGAGGGCCTCCCGGTTTTCAGAATGAACGCGCGGCGAAGCGGGCGACGCGCTCGTTGACACGATCCTCGTACCGCTTGATCCGCTCCTCGATCGGCATGTCGAAGATCTTTTTCCCCTCATCCCATGAGAGGTGCTTCCGTTCGCCGGGAATCGGGATGAGGTGCTCGGCCGCTTCCCCACGCACGATGCCGATGGGGTCGAGCCCCTCCTGCACCCGCTCGACCTGCTCGCTCCACAGCTCATGCATCAAGAGCAGCCCGCGGTCCGAGGTCGAGAGGCGCCAGCGATCCCAGTCGGGGAGACGGTTGCGCTCCTCCGGCCCCTGGGTACCCATGATGACCTCGTCCTCCCAGATGGGGCCCTGCCGCGCCGGATGGCCGAGGTTCCACCAGTGGCCCACGTCCTCCGCCCAGCCTTCATAGAATGGGCCGCCGGAATCGTTCGGGGTATCGCTGTTCGCCCGCTCATAGAACGAGGGGGGGATCTGCCCATTCTCGTCGAATGGCTGGAACGACACGCCGAACCAGCGGGTGGTGTGGTCGTCGATCGGGACGGCCCAGTTCATGCTCGAGCCGCCGGGTTGGCCAGCTCGCTGGCACGGCATCACGGCGTGCGTCTCGTGGTACTCGTACACGCCGGCTTTGCTCGTGTTCTGCAGGGTCGCATAGCACGCGCCCCACGGCGTCTTCTCGTATTTGATCGGCGTGGCGGGTTGCCCGTCGTGTCCATAGTGGAGTTGGCGGACGAGTGGGCCGCCCTTGTACCAGCCGTGGGCGATCTCGCGATGCCAGACGTCCAGCACGTTATCCAGCGTTTGCAGAAACACGTTGGATTTCTGGACCCGATTGCCTTTACCCGTCAGCCGGACGCCGTCCTCGCGGAACAGCATCGGGTATTTGGGAAATGGCGGTTGCAGTTCGGGCGGACCCATATAGGTGAAGATCAAGCCGCCCACTTCCACACACGGATAGGCCGGGTGCCGCACGGTGAGCCTGAAGTTGCTGTCCGGTGGCTCGGCCGGGGTCTCCAGGCACGCGCCTGTCTGGTCGTACTTCCAGCCATGGTACAGACAGCGGAGGCCGTCGTCCTCGACGCGCCCGTAATAGAGCGACGTGCCGCGATGGCTGCAGTGCTCGCCGAGCAGGCCGGGCTTGCCCGACGCATCTCGGTAGAGCACCAGGTGCTCGCCCATGATCGTCAGCCGTAACGGGTTATTGCTGCCGGCGAAGGCGCCGCGCCCACCGCCGAGGTTGGCCGATGTCTCGATCGGCAGCCAGTAGCGGCGGAATACCTCGCCGGATGGCGTGCCGGGCCCGACCTGACAAAGCAGCTCTTCGATCTTGTTGCTGGGCATTCTGCTGGCCTCCATGTCATGCCGCGCTCCGGAAAAGAGCGCAGGAGATCGCCAGGTTGTATACGAAGCGAAGTTGCTTCGCACCAACCTCCTCCGGGTCGTCCCCGGTCGTGTTATCTCGCGGTCGTGCCCGCGGGCTCCGCCTCGGCGACGGGCGCAGTGCCGGTCCAGTGGCCGAGGTCGACGATGATCCCCTCGGGGCCCTCGTACTTCACCTCGAAGTGCGCGCCGTCGAAGTTGATCGTGTTCGTCTCAGTGCCGCCCGCCGCGAGAATCCGCCGCTTGGCGGCGTCGTTGTCCTCAGCCGTGAAGCCCATGTGCTCGATGCCGGGCGTGACGGGACGGCCGGTCAGCGAGGGGCGGTTCATCGGCAGGATCGTAATGTTCATCGTGCCGTCGGAGAGGTCGATGGCGCCATTCGGCCGTCGCTCGGCTACCGTCATCTCGAACGCGTCGACGAAGAACTTCACCATTGCCTCGGGATCCTGCGCCCGGTACGCGATGTGCCGAATCTTTGCCATGGGGTCCGCTCCTTTTGTGGCTGCTGCGCTCAGGATACCTTGGGGCGGGCCGTTTGGGAACTAATCCGCGATCAGCGACTCCGGCGAGATCGGGATCTCCACGGGGTGGCCGATCACCTCGACGATGGCGTTCATGATCGCCGGTGGCAGCGCACAGTTGGGCCCCTCGCCGATCGGCGTGATGCCGAGGCTGAGGTCCGGTGGCAGGAGGACGATCTCCAGCTCGGGGATGTCCGCCATGCAGGCGATCTTGTACTCGTGGAAGTTGAGGTTCGTCACCCGCCCCTCTTCCATCGCGAGGCCCTCGGTGAACGCGTAGCCGCGGCCCTGCATCAGGGCGCCCTCGATCTGTCCACGAAACAGCACCGGGTTGATGACTCTGCCGACCTCGTGGGCACTGACCATCTTACGCAGCTCGACCTCGCCGGTCTCACGATCCACGTGGACCTCGGCCGCCATCGCCGCGAACGCGTGCACGCCGTCGAACGGGTCCGGCTCGTACGCGAGCAGCTCCACGACGTCCTCGCCCGCGAGCTGCGCCGCGTCGCCCAGCCCGATGAACTGGCCGCCGGCGATGCGGAACCCGCCGGGCTCCGGCTGCACTTGCTCCACTGCGACGCCGAGCTCTGCCGCCGCATACTCCGCCAGCCGCTTCTGCAGACGCTGGGTCATCACCTCGATCATGCGGCCGATGATGCGGGTGATGCGGCTGCCACCCACCCCTCGGTCGTATGAGAAGTCGCGGCTGGCTTCCTGCTGGATGCGGACTTGCTCGAGCGGGATGCCCCACCCCTCGGCCACCATCTGGCGGAACACGGTGAGCATGCCCGAGCCTTGCTCGGCGATCGGCGTCTTCAACACGACGTTGCCGCCCTGTTCCACGATCATTTCGGCCATGTAGTCGCCCATGCTGTTGCCGATCTCGATGACCGCGATCCCCCGACCGACGCCTTCCGGCCGTGGCTCGTGCCAGCCGATCGCCTTCGCTGCCGCCTCCAGCACTTCACGGCCCTTTGGTGCCGAGCCGGGCTCACCACTGCGAGTCTTGCGCGGGTGGCGGTCGGTATTCATAGCGCGCAGCTCCACCGGGTCGATCCCCATCGCGCGCGCACACAGGTCCATATGGAGCTCGACGGCGTAGGCGGTCTGCGCGCGGCCTGGCGCGCGCATGTGGCCGCACGGCACGGTGTTCGTGTAGATCATGTGCACTTCGGCGCGCCACGTTGGCACGTCGTACGAGCCGAGGGCCGCGTGCCCGCCGCCGACGGTCGCCGCCGGGCCCGGCTTCATCGCCGCGTAGCCGCCGCTGTTGTAGAACGCCTTGAGCCAGCGGGCGACGAGCGTGCCATCCTTCGCGAAGCCGCTCTTGACCCACACCACCGCGGAGTGGCGCGGGTTCGCGGCCATCAGCTCCTCGTTGTAGGTCATGGTGATCTTCACGGGGCGGCCGCTCGCCTTCGCCAGGAAGTACGCCAGTGGGATGTCCATGAACGAGCCCTTGCCGCCGAAATCGCCGCCAAGGGGCAGCATGTGGATCTCGACGTGGTCGCGGTCGAGTTCGATCCCTTCGCGCAGGTAGTTCAGGAGCAGGAACGGGGCCTTGTTGGACGCCCACACGTGCGCCACGTCGTGCTCGTCGACCTCGACGAGGCAGCTATGGGGCTCGAGGTATGCCTGGTGCTGCACGGGGGTGCGGAACTGGTGCTCGAAGACGTAATCTGCGCCCGCGAGCGCCGCCTCGACCTCGTCCACGCTCGCGCCGGAGATCGGGGCCGAGACGCTGTTCGGGTAGTCGGCCACGCGCTGGGTCGGCGTCTTGTGGGCGCGCACCCAATCCGGGTCGTGCAGAAGCGGTGCGCCCGGCTCGATCGCCTCGAGCGGGTCGAACACGGCGGGCAGCTCTTCGTACTCGACCTCGATGAGTCCAAGCGCCTCGTCGGCGATCTCCGCCGTCTCGGCCGCCACCGCAGCGACCTTCTCGCCCACGAACCGCACCTTGTCGCGTGCCAGTACCGGCATGTCACGCATCGACCGGCCCACGAGGAAATCCGGCGAGAGGTCCTGCCCGATGAGCACCGCGTGTACGCCGGGCAGCGCCTTCGCGCGGCTGGTGTCGATCGACACGATGCGGGCGTGCGGATAGGGGCTGCGCAGGATCTTGCCGACGAGTTGGCCAGGGCGGGTAATATCCGCCGCGTACGTCGCGGAGCCGGTCACTTTGTCGACGCCGTCGATGCGGGTCGTTGCGAGAGCAGGCGCAGCCACAGTAAGGAACCTCCCGGGGAGTGCAGGGTCAGCTAGCGGGAAGATACCATCCCGGTGCCCGGCGCGCGCCACCGGCCCGCGCCACCGGCCCGCGCACGATCCCCAGGAGGGAAGCCGGCCAACGTCCGTCACACCGTGGTGGCGGCCACCAACGCTCAGGGTGGCCACCCCCGCCCAGGGTGGACGCCACCGCCCGGGTGGTTGCTACCAACTTCCGATCCGCTCGGCCGTTCGGGCCCTTGAAGATTGAGAGAAGCTCGCGCTGTTCCATTTGAGAGAGGCGCAAGCTCATTCATGGTCAGGAATCCCGCTGAGCTCCTGTTCGATTTCTTCGATGGTCGGAAGACTTGCTTTGAGCGTGTCGGGCAAAGTCTCGGTGATCCGATAGCCGGCCACGCCGATTGGCGTGGCGGTGTTGCGGAGCGAATACTCGACCACGATCTGCTTCTTTTCCTTGCAGAGGATGAGGCCGATGCTGGGCGCGTCGTCCGGGTGCCGGAGCAGATCGTCGACGGCGGCGAGATAGAAGTTCATCTTACCGGCGTATTCGGGTTTGAATTTGCCGGTCTTGAGCTCGATGACCACATAGCAGCGCAGCTTGAGGTGGTAAAAGAGCAGGTCGATGAAAAAGTCTTCGCCGCCGACTTCGAGCGGGTACTGGCTGCCGACGAAGGCGAAACCCGTGCCGAGCTCCAGCAGGAACCGCTGGATATGCGTGATCAGCCCCTTCTCAAGGGCGCGCTCCTCGGCGTCCTTCTGGAGCGTGAGAAACTCGAAGTTGTAGGGGTCTTTGGTGATCTGGCGGGCGAGGTCAGATTGCGGCGGGGGCAAGGTGCGCTCGAAGTTGGTGACGGCCTTGCCTTCCCGCGCATGAAGCTGGGTGCTGATATGGTGTGTGAGGACATTCCGGCTCCAGCCGTACTCGACTGTCTGGCGGGCGTACCAGAGGCGCTCCTCAACGTTCTTGGACTTCTCCAGCAGGATGACGTTATGTCCCCAAGGGATTTCTGCCACAGCCTGTGGCAGAATTTCGCCGTCGTAGGCTTGGGCAAAGGCGCGCATGCGCCACAGGTTTCGTGATGAGAAGCCAGCCATTTTCGAAAACTCGCTTCGCAGATCAGTGGAGAGCCGGTCAATGACATTCGCGCCCCAGCCTTGTGTTTCCTGGGCGGCGAGAATGCGCTTGCCGATGCTCCAATAGAGCAGCACCAGCTCGCGGTTGACCGAAACCGCGGCTCGCAGCTGCGCGGTGCGAATCCGCTCCTTGAGGTCTTCCAGAAAAGGAGCGTACTCAGGCGGGATGATGAGGTGAGCGTCATCCATGCTCACGAAGCGCGCGACTCTGCACGGGCTGCATTACAGGCAGGGCCAAGCTCCCATCGCAAAACCGCATTGATGCGGTCCTGGATGAGGGAAGGAACATCGCCGAGATTCTCGGCGGCGATGTTCATGATGTGTTCGAGGCCGGGTGGGACCATAGTCAGCATGGGTTCGCTCTCAGACGTTCGAGTGGCCGGTCTCCACGATCTCGCCGGCGAAGCGGGTGTCGCCGGATAGCTCGCACGCGAGGATCGAGGCCTCGCCGATCGTCATGCAGAACTGGCTCTCGCCCTGGAAGACGACCTCGTACTCGACGTCCTCGACGCCAGGGCGGCCGACGAACGTTTTGACGACCTCGTAGAGTTCGGCTTGGCCGTTCGGGCCCTCGAACGCCGAGAGCAGGTCGCGCGCCGTGTGCTGTTCCATGCTACCTCCGAGTTGCCATGGAGCCCAGTCGCATTTGACGTGGTTCGTCGGTAGGGCCGAGGCGTGCTCCGTCCCGCTCTCCCGAGCTTCGCTCGGCGGGCGAGGCGTGCCTCGCCCCTACTGACCGCCGCACGCCTCGCCCTCAACCGATCGATCCGGGTACCTTCCGCGCCGCGCGACACCCGCGAGCCCTACTGACGGACGCACGCCTCGCCCTCGATCTTGAAGACCGTCGCGCTAAAGACCGTCGCGTGCTCAAGACTGTCTCGTGGCTCTCACGTTCGATGGAGCGCTAATTCACTGTCGGCATGATGCTGACGTGGATTGCTCCGGGGGCGCCGATGCCGGCCACTGCCTCGAGCGCCTCTTTTGCCCGGCTGAGTGGGAAGGTGTGGGTCGAGATCTGGTCCATCGGGAGCTTGCCCGAGGCGATGAACTCGATTGCCAGCTCCACGGCCTTGTACGAGTGGCCGTTCGCCTTCACGAACGAGATCTTCTTGCGCGGCAGGCTGCCCATGTCGAACGACTCGTGGCCGGGCGCGGCGAGCACCACGACGCACTTACCCTTGTGCGCCGCCTGCACGGCCTGCTTCACGCAGTCCTTGCCGCCGCCCGTCACGTTGACGACAACGTTCACGCCCTCGCCGCCGGTCGCCTCGATCACCTTCTCAGCCGGGTCGAACTCTTCCTCGGCGTTGATCGTCACGTCGGCGCCGAGCAGCTTGGCGACCTCGAGCCGGCGCGCATCGCGGCTGAGGCCGGACACGATGATCTTGCCGGCGCCGGCGGCCTTGGCGGCGATCACCGCCGCGAGCCCTTGCTGGCCGGGTCCCTGGATCCAGATCGACTCGCCGAGGCGCAGATCGGGGTAGATATAGCCCCACTCGATGCCGTTGCTGAACGGCAGAAACGCCGCGGCGTGCGGCGCCGGGATGTTGGCGGGCATCTTGTGGACGACCGCGTTCGGATGGACGTAGAGGTACTGGCTGTAGCCGCCCCACAGGGAGGGCCATAGACTCAGCGGTGCATTGCCGTAGCGGATCTCGCCGCCGCGCGTGCCGCAGAAGCGGAAGTCGTCCGAGTAGCAGTACTCGCAGTGGCCGCAGGGCACGTACTCCTCGAGACAGATGCGATCGCCTTCTTGCACCTTCCACTTCGCCGCCGCGGTCTTGCCGATCTTGGCGATGATGCCCAGGTTCTCGTGGCCCATGATGTGCGGGCCGCGGGCGCCAAACCCGCCCTCGCCGCCTTCGCCACCCTCGCCTCCGCCACTGCGACGGACGAGGCCGCTGAGATCGCTGCCGCAGATGCCGCAGGCCTCGATCTTGAGCAGTGCAGCGTCGTCTGGGATGTCGTCCGGTACCGGGAACTCGCGCACCTCGAACTCGCCTGGCCCAAGGTGGACCGCTGCAAACGCTGTCTCCGCCATTCCTGCCCCCCAGTCTCCTATGTGCTCTCGTCCAAATGATGAGGTTGCGTACCGTGCTGCGCGAGGCGCTTGCCACCCTGAGGCGCAGCAGAAAGCCAAGAAGTCATCCTGAGGCCGCAGCCGAAGGATCCGTGACCGCTACATTGTGACCACGGATCCTTCGGCTGCGGCCTCAGGATGACAACAAGCCAGGTTACGTTATCGCGGACTCCATTCAATGGCCCGGGTCCGCCGGCTGCGGCCCTGGGGTAATACCGAAGCGCTCCGCTGCTCTGAATAGCGATATTGATCTGTCCGTACCGCGCCGACGGCGCATGGCAACACAAGATGACGAGCGCGCACGGGATGACAACAACACGCTACGCTGGCGTTGAGGCATGGGCCTCGGGGCGCTTGTCGATCTTGTCGTGCAAGGCGTCGTACCAGTACTGGTCCTTTGGCAATACCGCCTCGTACGCACGCAGCCCGTAGAAGGTCGGCGCCACCCCGGGGGGGTCTCCCCCCTGCTGCACGGTCTTCACCGCTTGCATCAACGCCCGTCGCGCGTGGATGATCGCCCGGTCCGTCGTGCCGAGCCGCTCCAGCGTCCGGTCGGCGATCGGGCCCATGCTCTCCTGAATCGCCCGGTCCTGCGTATTGGTGCCGGTAATGCCGGTGAACGTCTGCATCTTCTGGGTGTAGCGGTCGATCAGGTAGCGGTTATCGCGGTTGCGCAGGGAGCGGAAGCCGCTCTCGGGGTCCACGTCCTGGCCGAATCGGTTGCCGCCGGCCAGCTCCATGCGGGCATCCTTGAACCAGACGGGCGCCTCTTCACTATCGACCACCCGGCCGCCGCCGTAGGCCTCGGGCACGGCACCGCGGCGGGGGTAGCTGGCCTGCGGCTCCTCGAAGTGGACGCTCCAGTTGTAGACCATGGTGTTCTCGTCGTCCATCGGCACCCACAGGTGGCCGGAGTTGCCGCCGGTGGCGCGGATCTGGCTCCACGGCATGATCCAATGGTAGGCGCGGACGTGGTTCGTGCCCTCCTCGCCCATGTCGCGGATGCCGGCGTAGGTATAGCCGTAGTCCGTCGGCACGACCTCGAGCTCCGGTGCGGTCGAGACGTTGTTCGCCCGACCGCGTGGGTCGTTCTCGTCGTAGCGCACGCCTGGCGGGCGGCCGCCGTGCAGGAAGTTCGAGTGCACGGTGTCGATGCCGCCCTCGAGCGTCTGCAGCCAGTTGCACTCTTCCCATACTTTGGACATCGCGCGCCGCTCGGGCGCTACCTGCGTCCACGCGAAGAGGGGCGGGGCCGGCTGCTTGTCCGGCGGCCCCATGTACGTCCAAACCACGCCGCCGACCTCGTGGGTCGGGTAGGAGGGAATGCGCACCCGATCCTTGAAGTTCGACTTTGCCGGCTCGGACGGCATATCCACGCACTTGCCGTCGACGTCGAACTTCCAGCCGTGGTACACGCAGCGCAGCCCGCCCTCCTCGTTCCGGCCCCAGAACATGTGGGCGCGGCGGTGCGCGCAGCGAGCGCCGATGACGCCGACCTTGCCATTGGTGTCGCGGAAGACGACCAACTCCTCGCCGAGCAGCTTGATCGTCACCGGCGGGCTGTCCGGCTCGGCCACCTCCCAGGAGAGGACCGCCGGCGCCCAGTAGCGTCGCATCAGATTGCCCATGGGCGTGCCGGGCCCTACCCGCGTCAACAGCTCATTCTGGTCTTTGGTCAGCATCGGTCGCTCCTTCTTCCCTGCGTCCGGTAGTCAACGTGGATCGGGCGATGAGCTTCGGGTCCGGGCCGGCGATGGGATGATCGGTTGGAGGAACCGGTTATCGCCAGTCAGCTCACACGCGATAATAGCCGCTTCTCCCATCGTCTGGGCGTAATAGCGGCCCCGCTGATAGATCACCTCGTACTCGACTTTCTCGAGGTGCGGCCGGTCGGGATCGGCGCCGGCCCACTCGTACAGCTCGGCTCGCCCGGCTGGTCCTTCGAAATGCTGAATGAATTGCCGTTCGATGGCTCCGTCCTCCGTTACGTCCCCAGTGCCTCGCGTCGGGCCAGCACTTGCGCGCGGTCCGGGATCGACTCCCACCCCGGGCGCTCCACCGCTAAGGCCGCCGCGCATGCCGCGAATCGCGCCGCCTCTGCCGCGTCGCTGGTTTCCGCAAGCCGCACGAAAAGTGCCGTCGCGAACACGTCGCCCGCGCCGACGGTATCCACCGCGCGCGCCGGGCACGCTCGCACATCCTCACGCGCGTCGTGTGTGTAGAGCGTACAACCAGACGCCCCGCGCGTCACTACCAGGAGGGGCGCATTGTGCGCGGCTTCCTCGATGAGCGCCTCATCCCCGCCGACATCCTCAATGGAGAGCACCGCGGCCCCGAAGCGACCCAGCGGCAGCCGCCCGAGCGCCGCCGGGTCGGGTTGCACGAGCCCAGACGGCTCCGCCAGTGACTCGGGAGAGTCCGCGACCCCCTTCGTGTCAAGGCTCGCCAGCACCGAGCGGGCTGCATTACGATGGGCCGAATTCACGGTGCGCAGCCAGCCCTGCACCGTCGCGACGAGCTGGCTCGGGCCAAAGGCGCTGGTCAACTCCTCGGCGTCGATCTCCCATACTACGGGGCCCAGGTGGATGATCGGCGCATTG
The DNA here is from genome assembly GCA_034666705.1 of Chloroflexota bacterium. Taxonomy (GTDB): domain Bacteria; phylum Chloroflexota; class UBA6077; order UBA6077; family SHYK01; genus JAXDLH01. The sequence continues at coordinate 10,380 of JAXDLH010000227.1, read as the reverse complement.
CGCCAGGCGAGCGGAACGTCGTCGGCCGTCAGTGTCCGGGCTCGCGCCTCAAGCCGCAGCTCCCGTTGACCCTGCGCATCGTGCGTGAGCATGAACGTCGTGGTTCTATTGGAAGGAACCCGGTGCACGGCGACGCCTGCGAGCGTGCTCGGCAACCCAAAATCGGGCTCGCAGGCCGTGACGATCCCGACCCGGCGGCCCAGCCGCGCCGCCGCGACTGCCGCGTAGAGCACGGTGCCGCCCGGCCGCTCGCCGTCACGCGATCGGTCGCGTGTGACATGCCCAATCAGCACGTAGTCCGGTTGGATATGTTGGCTCTGAGTCATATCAGAGGTCGATACCAAGCGCCTGCTCGTCGCGAGGCGCGAAGATTGGGGGGTGCCGCCCTGAAGGGCGGACCAATTTGGTGTCCTGGGGCCCGCCCTTCAGGGCGGCGATCCCCAGCTTGACGGCTCGGAAGCCCAGTCGCTGCGTCTCAGTGGACCGGGCCGGCGGCTAGGATGCGCCCCGGCTCATCGTCGTCGATATGGTGCCCATTGCCGGTGGCGCCGTTTGGCACGGCGACCGGCTCGTGTGGGTGCAGCACGGCGATCTCCTCGGGCGCGAATGGTTGCGGCTTCGAGAACCGGTGGAACAGGCGGACAATCGTAGCCTCGACGTCGTCGAAAATGGTGTACATCGCGGGGATGAACACCAGCGTGAGCAGCGTCGAGGTGATCAGCCCGCCGATCAGCACCACTGCGGCGGCAGTGAGCAGCTCGGAGCCCTCCTCGATGCCCAGCGCCAGCGGTGCCAGCGCCACCACCACGGACGACGTCGTCATGATGATTGGCCGGAGCCGCGTGGGACCCGCCTCCACCAGTGCGTCGGTCCGGCTCATGCCGCCTTTGCGCAGCGTGGCCGTGTAGTCGACCAGCAGAATGGCGTTCTTGCCGACGAGCCCGATCAGCAGCGTGAAGCCGAGCAGCGAGAAGAGGGTGAACGCCGTGGCGGTCAGCGCCATCGCGCCGAGGGCTCCGACGACCGCCAATGGAAGCGACATCAGCACCGAGAGCGGCAGCGTGAGCGAGCGGAACAGGATCACCATGAGCAGGTACATCAACACCAGCCCCGCGCCCATCGCCCGGAAGATGAAGCCGAAGCTCTGCCCGCCCTGCTGCGCCTGTCCCCCGTACGTGATCGAGTAGCCGACTGGCATTGGCATCGCCGCGAGTTGCGTCTCGATGTCGCGTTGCACGTCACCCACCAGGCGGGCTCCGCCCGAGGCATTCACCACGACGGATCGCTCACGGCCCACGTGGGTGATCTGCGTCTGTGATGCGCCGACCGTCACGTCGCCAAGCTGGCGCAGCGGTACGATGGCGCCTTTGGTCGTCTGAATGGGCAGACTGCCGAGGTTCGCGGGGCTGGCGCGAAAGTCGTCGCTGGCGATCAGCCGGATGTCGACGTCGTCCTGGCCCGACTGGCGGAACTTGCTCACCACGGTGCCCGTTACCGCGGTCCGCATCGCCAGGGCAGCCTGCTGCGCAGTCACACCCTGGTCGGCCGCGCGCTCACGGTCCATCGTGAAGAGGTATTCGGGCTGGACTCGCTCGTTATCGTTGTTCACGTCGACCGCGCCCGGCGTGTTTTTGATGAGCGTGGTGGTCTCATCGACCAGATGGTTCAGCACCGCCGGATCCGGGCCGCGCACCGCGACCTGGATCGCCTGCTGACCGAAGCCGCCGAACCCGAACGCGTTGGGCAGCGCAATCCGCGCCGTTGCGTCCGGCACCCCGGCCACGAGGGTCGTGCGCATCTCATCCGCGATCTCGGTGGAGCTCCGCTGGCGCTCCGCTTTGGGCTTCAGCAGGATGAAGATTCGCGAGGAATCGCCGCCGGCGGCGCCCAGGAATGCCGCCGAGCTGGAGCTGCTGCCAGTGCTCGTGTAGACGAGGTTCACTTCCGGGTAGGCCTTGAGCCGCTCTTCGAGCGTCCGCACCACGGCGTCGGTGCGCTGAATCGCCGTCGCGGTCGGCATGAGGAGCGTCACGTCGATCTCGCTCTGATCACCGCTGGGGAAGAGGTCGAAGCCGATCCGCCCGGTGCTCAGCAGCCCGATGCCGACCACAAAGCTAGCCAGGCCGGCGACGACGACAACCCAGCGCATGCCGATCCCATCTGGGATGCCCGCACCCCAACGGCCGCGGGTCACCGCTCGCACGAGGCGGCGCCGCAAGCCGAAGCGCAGCACGCGGTCGCGCAGCACGTGGCCGAGCAGCCGCTGATAGCCGTGGCTCAGCCGATCGAAGGCGGCATCCCAGCGGCGCCCGAAGCGCTCCAGCGGTCCATTCCCCTGCTTCAAGGCGTGTTCCAGCCGCAAGTACCGGCTCGCGAGCAGCGGCGTAAGCGTGAACGACACCAGCAGCGAGGCGAGCGTCGCCGCGGTGATGACCAGCGCAAACGGACGGAGGAACTCGCCGCTGAAGTCGGCGATCAGGCTGATCGGCAGGTAGACGACGACGTCCACCATCGTGATCGTGATGGCGGCGAGGCCGATCTCGTTGCGGCCGTTCAGGGCGGCGAGAATCGGCGGCTGCTTGCGCCAGAGATGCCGATAGATGTTCTCCACGACCACGATGCTGTCATCGACGAGGATGCCAACGGAGAGCGTGAGCGCCAGCATCGATATCAGATTGAGGTTGAGCCCTAGCAGGCTCATCACGCCAAAAGTCGCGAACAGCGAGGTCGGAATGGCGATCAGCACGATCAGGGTACTGCGCCACGTATGCAAGAACAGGAGCAGGATCAGCCCGGTGTAGAGCACGGCCTCTGCTAGCGTCTTACGGATCGTGTTGAACGAGAGCTGCGTGTACACGGCTGCGTCGGACACGACGTACATCCGCATGCCGGAAGGCAAATTCGGCTGCAGCTCGTCGAGCGCCGCGTGCACGTCGCGTGACACGGAAAGGGTATTCGCGCTGGCGAGCTTGGCGACCGTGAGGGTGACGGCAGGCACGCCGTTCACGCGGTTGATCGTCGTGGTCCTTTTTGAGGCGTCGACGACGGTGGCCACGTCTTTCAGGTACACGGGGCCCTGCGGTGTCTGCGCGACGACGATGGTGCCGAGCTGCGCCGGGTCGCGCACCAGACCGCTGAGCCGGACGTTCGCCTCGGTGCCGCCGGCCGTCAGGGAGCCGGAGGGGAAGTCGAGCTGCTCGCTCTGGAGCGCTTGCTGCACGGAGTTGAGCCCGAGCCCGCGCCCCTGCAAGCGGTCGAGGTCGACTTTGACCTGGATCTCGCGATCACTCCCGCCCAGGACCTGGACGGTGCCCACGCCGTTGACCAGCTCCAGCCGCTTCTCGACCACATCTTTCGCCGCCTGCTGCAGTTGTCCCAGTGGCTGGGATCCGGAGAGACCAATGGTGATCACCGGGAATGCGCTCGTCTCGAAGCGGGCAATGGTCGGCGATTCGACCTCCGCCGGCAGCTTGTTGCGTACGGCGTTGACCACCCGCTCGACGTCGACGGGGATGAGGGTGCTGTTCGCCGCGGTGGTGAATTGGACCTGGACGATCGAGAGGCCCTCGCTCGACGTGGAGGTGATCTGGTCGATGTTGGGCAGCGCGAAAACCGCGTCCTCGATTGGCTTCGTCACCTGTGTCTCGACGGTGCCAGGGTCGGCACCGGGGACGGCGGTGATGACGGTCACCCCGGGGAAGCTGATGTTGGGGAAGATGCCGACGCCCATGGTGAGATAGGAATACAGGCCGAAGCACACGAGGGCGAGCATCGCCACGGCGATGAGGAGCGGATTGCGGACCGAGAACAGTGTGAGTCGCATGCGGGCCTACCCATCGCCGGTGTGCGGCGACGAGCGCGCCGCCGATTCGTTCACATGATGGATGGTATATTACAGCAACCATCCAATTGTTTGATTGTCCTGAAATTTCTGCTATGCTGGGCTTCATGCAGCCTTTGAACACTGGGACCGGCGCTCGCAGTGGGTCCGTCGCGCCCTCACCGGCGGACGAGATCGGCGCGCTGCTCGTGCAGCTCACCCTGACCCGCCTCGGGCCGGAGTTCGTGCGCACCGTCACCGAGCTCGGCTTGTCCCCGCCCCAGGCGCACCTGCTCCTCCGATTGGGCGAGGGGCGCAGTATCTCACAGCGCGAACTGGCGCGCGAGCTTGAATGCAACCCGTCGAACCTGACGGGCATCAGCGACCGGCTCGAGGCCCGTGGGCTCGTCGAGCGCCGGGTGGATCCGGACGACCGCCGGATCCGGGCGATCGTGGCCACCCCCGCCGGCGAGGCGCTCCGCGCGGAGCTTGCGGAGCGGCTTAGTCGCGCACCCGCCTACGTGCGGCGCCTCTCGCTCGCCGACCAGGCAACGCTACGCGATCTCCTCCACCGCCTCGTCGAGGACGACCTCCCCACACAGTGATCAGCCGCGGACATCTAGCTGGATCTCGCGTGAGGGAAGCCTGCCACGCTATTCGACCGGCTGTTCCACTTTCACCAGGCTCTGAATGCTCGCTTCCGCTGGGGGAATACGGCGATACAGGTCCTGCAGGAATGCCACAGATCCGAGGATGTAGATTCCATTGCGGGACTCCCCCAGCGGAAAGTCGCTTGAGTTGTCGGTGACAAGCACGTCGGCGCGAGCCGCGAGAGCGGTTTGCATGACAGGCAAGTCATCGGGGTCGTGAAGCCAGGCGAGATCGACCGTGATTGCATCTTCGGAGCGAAGTATCGGCGCACGGTAGTGGATGAAGGCATTGACCCTTCCGCGCGATTCCGGCAGTCGTCGCCTGGTGTCGTCCCGATCGCAACCGTCCCGGTTCGCGCGCTCGGCGACCCACTCCGTGCGCTTGCGCACGAACTCAGCGACGGTCCAACTGCGCCAGAAACCGACGCAATAACGCTGCATCGCGCCGGCTATGAGGAGCCTGCTGTGAATTCCGAGAAGTGACGATGAGTCGAAGGCCCCCGGTCAATGGCGAGTGGGCGCGACACCTGGCTTCCGGCCGCGACTTCGAGGTCGCGCTTCAATTCCACGAAGATTCTGCAAGCCATGGCAGGGGAGAGTAGCGATCGCTACGTCGCCACTAGATGCGAGGTACGCCACAGGACGTGGCGGTGCACGCTCACCCGCCGCTGAATGGGGGCCAGCCGAACTGCCAGTGGACTGGCCTCGGCGTGACGACGTTCGTGACGGGAATCTTGGACAGGCGGGAGTAACCGACTTGTCCGCTCCCTATCGAGCTCGCCCACTTGACGTATCTGACGTATACCGGATCGTCGAAACCAGAGAGGTTGCGAAGGCGAGTGTAGTCGTCATAGGTGTAATCTGGGTTGTCCCGCAGCAGGCGATCGAGGGAATCGCCAGTGATGGTCGTGAGCATCGCGAAGACGAGCAGCGAGCTAAGGAGCACGGTAGGGATGAGTGACACCGAGCTCCATACGACGCGCCCGAACGTTCGCCTTAACCCAGCCATTGCTCCTCACCCGTCAGTCGCGAGCGAATAGAGCTGCGTTTGTACCCATAGATTTCGCGGACGGCTCTGGCCTACCCCCGGCGGTAGCCGCCACCGCCGCCGCCGTAGGACGGGCCGCGTGGCGCCGGGCCGCGTGAGTAGCCACCCCGAGGCGCCGAGCCGGGTTTGGGCGACACCACCACGCGCCGCTCCGGCCCCTCGCCCGTCGACTCGGTCATGACCCATGGGCTGGATTGGAGCGTCAGGTGGATGATCCGCCGCTCGTTCGGCGGCATGGGTTGCAGGGTGACCGACCGCCGGTCGCGACGCACGCGGTCCGCCGTGCGCATCGCAATACCCCGCAGCGACTGCTCGCGCCGTTCGCGATAGTGTTCCACGTCCACCATGATGCGGGTGTTGCGCGGCAGCCGCCGGCGCACCAGCGCATTCAGCAGAAACTGGAGATTTTGGAGCGTCTCGCCGTGGCGACCGATCAGGAGACCGACGTCCTCACCCGCCACGTCCAGGGCGAGCGTCGTCCCGGCGTCACCGTGCTCGACGTCCTTGACCGTCACGAGATTCGGGAACTCGAGGAGATCGAGCATGTGCTCCAGCGCATCGCGGGCAAGCTCGGCGTCCTCGTCCGATAAAGTCGGCTGCGGCTCGTCTTCATCCTCTTCCCACTCCTCGTCCTCGTAGCTCTCCTCGGCGGCGCGCAGCGGGCCTGGTTGCTCCTCTTCCTCGTCCTCGTCGTACTCCTCGGCGAGGAGCGTCACGCGGACCCGCGCCTCCTGGGAGCCCACGCCGAAGACACCGGAGCGTCCCTCGTGGAGGATCTCGATCTCGACCTCGTCGCGACCGACGCCCAGCTCCTCGAGCGCAGCACGGATCGCCTCCTCCGTAGTCCGGCCATGGGTCTCGACGCTTTCCGCTGCCATTCGCTACTTCCCTCTTCTGCGCCGCCCCGGGGTGCTCGCTCCGTTACGGCGCGCCCGCGGCGTACGGCTCTCATCTTTTCCATTGGCGCGTCCGTTCGGCGGGGAGCCACCGGAGTTCTTTCCCGAGTCGCTGGGCGGCGGCTTAGTACCGAGAAATGGGAGCGTCCCCCAGCCCACAGTGAAATACTGTTGGGCGATGCTGTACACGTTCGAGACCGTCCAGTACACTGCCAGCCCCGCGCCGTATTGCAGCGCGAAGAAGAAGAACATGAGTGGCATGAACTCCATCATGCGGTTCATCTGCTGCTGCTGGGGGTCGGCCGATGGGACCATCGACATCCGCTGCACGACCCATTGGGTTCCCGCCGTGAGCACCGGCAATATGTACAGCGGATCGTGTGAGGCCAGGCTCGGAATCCAGAGGAACGCACCCTGGAACGCCTCATCGCTGCCAGCCAGGTTGCGCAAGGCGGAGTACAGCGCGAACCAGATCGGCATCTGGATCACGAGTGGCAGGCACCCCGTGAATGGGCTGTAGCCGCCCTCCTTATAAAGGCGCATCTGCTCCTGCGCCATCTTCTGGCGGTCGCTGCCATACTTTTGCTGCAGCTCACGGAGCTGTGGCTGGAGGCGGAGCATGGCGCGCTGCGAACGCGCCTGCATCAGGGCGAGCGGGATCAGCCCGGTGCGGACGCCGATCGTGAAGATAATGATCGCCAGCCCGGCCGAGCCAGTCACGGTGGTCAAGTAACGCAGTGCCTCTTCGATGGCGCCGACGAGCGGGTTCCAGATCGGAAGAAAGATGTCGAGGGGGTTCAATATGTCGCCTTTCGGTGTGTGAAGAGCATGGGCCCGCTAGGGCACCGGATCATAACCGCCGGAGTGGAATGGGTGGCATCGGCCGATCCGGCGCACGGCGAGTCCGCTGCCGCGCAGCAAGCCGTGGCGCTCGATCGCCTCGACGCAATACGCGCTGCACGTCGGCAGGTACCGGCATGCAGCGGGGAGTGCAGGTGATATCGCCGCCTGGTAGAAGCGAATGAGGGCGATGACGCCAGTTTTGGCATAGGACTCGATCCCAGCGAGCGCGGCAGTCATGATGGCAACTCAGGAGGCGGCGCGCCCGTGGGAGCACGGCGCAGCCGCGCTCGGGCCAGCAGCGAAGCCACTGCCTCTTGCAGCTCCAACGCCGTGGCTGCCGCGGCCGCGGGGCGAGCGATGAGCACGATGTCATGACCGGGGATAATGTCAGGATAGATAGCTCGCCCTGCCTCGCGGATGCGTCGTTTGACGCGATTGCGCGTCACCGCCTTGCCAACCCGCCGCCCGACGATGATGCCGATGCGTGACAGCCCATCGTCGTCGTCGTGTGCTCCGATCGTACAGATAAGCAGCGGGTGCGACCAACTCCGCCGGTTGGCACGCACCCGCTCAAAGTCTGCCCCTCGTCGTAGCCGGATCTCGCGCCGCATCGGCCTGGCTCTCGCGACGCTGGCGTCGCAACATGGACCCCGGTACCGCCAAGCCCGCCGCGCGGGCCCCTGGGCCAGAGAATCAAATAGTAAGCTTGTGCCGCCCCCGGCGGCGGCGGCGGCGAAGTACCTCGCGGCCTCCGGGTGAGCTCATTCGTTTGAGGAAGCCGTGTTCACGCTTGCGGGGAATCCGCTTGGGCTGCCACGTCCGCTTGGGCATCTGTCCTCCGTGAAACGCGTCGGCCAGAGGTCGCTTGGGCTGCGTGGCCCCGCCGTTGGCCCTATGCGTCGCGCGAGCGCCTGGTGCCCGCAGGGCACACCGTACAGGCAATCTCTCGCGGCATTATAGGGATGCCGCAGAAAGGGTGTCAAACGCGCGCTCGGATGTTGCAGTTGCTCAACATAGCCGCCGATAGCCGCCATTTCGTGCCGGTGGTGCTAATGTGTACCCACTCTGGGAGACAGAAGGTGCAGCATGCGGCCCAGGCGACCGACCCCGGCTCACCACCCTGGGCGCCTCGCCTCGACCGCGCTCCTGGGGTGTGCGCCGCGCAACCCAGCCACTGGCCGCGCCGGGCCGACAGCGGAGGGGACGACCGAAGTTGTGAGCCGTACGGACGAAGGGCATGAGTGGGAAAGGACCAGGCGACAATCCTGATGAGTGAAAACCGCGGGAGCCGAGATCGCCATGAGCTGGCGCCAGAGCAGGCGAGCTTCCTGCCGCCCGAGCCAGCCCCGGCGCCGGACGACAGCATCGATACGCGGGCGCCGCTCGCCACGCGCATGCGGCCACGCACCCTGGACGAGTTCGTCGGCCAGGAGCATCTCGTCGGGCCCGGCCGGGCGCTGCGCCGTGCCATCGAAGGAGACCGGCTCGGCTCGATGGTGCTCTGGGGGCCGCCGGGCAGCGGCAAGACGACGCTCGCCGAGGTGATCAGCCGCCAGACCCGCAGCCACATGGTGGCGCTCAGCGGCGTATCGGCCGGCGTGGCGGACCTGCGCCGCGCGGCCGAAGAGGCGCGGCGCCGAGCGGCGCTGCACCAGCGCACGCTGCTCTTCATCGATGAGATCCACCGCTTCAACAAAGCCCAGCAGGATGCAGTCCTGCCGCACGCCGAGAGCGGGCTGCTCACGTTGATCGGCGCGACCACCGAGAACCCGTCGTTCGAGGTGAACAGCGCCTTGCTCTCGCGCGCCCGCGTCTTTCGGCTCCAATCGCTCACGGATGAGGACCTCGGTCAGCTCATCGACCGCGCCCTCGCCGACGAGGAGCGCGGGCTCGCGACGTTTCACGTGGAACTGGAGCCCGATGCGCGCACCCATCTGCTCGCCCTGGCGGGAGGCGACGCCCGGATCGTGCTCAACGCGCTCGAGCAAGCCGCGCTTGCAGCCGAGCCCAACGCCGAGGGCCACCGCCGCGTGACGCTCGCCGCGGTCGAGGATGCCGTCCAGCACCGCGCCCTGCAATACGATCGCGCTGGGGACCAGCACTACGACACGATCTCCGCATTCATCAAGTCGCTGCGCGGATCAGACCCGGACGCCGCGGTGTATTGGCTGGCTCGCATGCTGGAGGCGGGCGAGGACCCGCTCTTCGTCGCTCGCCGGCTCGTCGTCCTCGCCGCCGAGGACGTCGGTCTCGCCGATCCGCAGGCGCTCGGCGTCGCGGTCGCCGCCCAGCAGGCCGCGCACTTTATCGGTATGCCCGAGGCGCTGTACCCCCTCGCCGAGGCGACGCTCTATCTCGCCACCGCGCCGAAGAGTAACTCCGCGAAGAACGCCTACTTCGCTGCACAGGCCGAGGTCGAACACCGCGGCGATCTCGCCGTCCCGCTGCACCTGCGAAATGCGGTGACCGGGTTGATGCGCGGGATGGGATACGGCGCCGGCTACCGCTACGCCCACAATTACGAAGGCCACGTCGTCGCGCAGCAGCACCTGCCCGACGCGCTCACCGCCCAGCACTTCTACGAGCCGAGCGATCAGGGCGCCGAGGCAGCGATCGGCGAGCGCGTGGCGCGGATTCGCGCGCTCCGGGCGGAGGCCGATGCGACGGAAGCCAAAGGTGACGTATGAATGAGCAGGACTGGGAATCGAAGAGCAAGTCCAGGGCGCGAGCCCGAGACGGGTGCGAATACGATATCGAGCTTTTCGATGGGCCGATGGCGCCGGTCGACCCACGGCGGGGGCAATCAAACGCCGTCCCCGCCGAAACCTCCTTCCATGGAGTGCGGGCGTGTGCGTACAGCGATGACGATATCCAGGTATTCGTCGTCGAGACGTGGGTACCGCACGATGGGCTTACCGCTGCCTTAGCACGAGCTCGGGATGAGGCGAAGCGCCGAGTCGAGGAAGCCAACTGGCACGTGGGTGGGGAATACAGCGTCTAAGACCATAGAACAGGCGGGCGAGTCGAAAAATGACAGAGCAGTTCAACCTCCCCATCGTCGGCGACGGCACGGGCCTCGATCGCAGTAGCGAGCTCTATCAGGAAGAGTTGCAGCTCGCACTG
>JAXDLH010000226.1:0-11743 GCA_034666705.1 Chloroflexota bacterium | reverse complement strand
TACGCCCTGCTTGCGGTAGTAGTCGACCACGGGCGTCGTCTGCTCGAAGTAGACCTCGAGGCGGCGCTTCGCCGTCTCCACGTTGTCGTCGTCGCGCTGATACAGCTCACCACCGCACCGATCGCACTTCCCTGGTACCTTGGGCGGATTCGAGACCTCATGATATGACGCCTGGCAAACCCGGCAGAGCCAGCGCCCGCCGAGCCGACGCAGGAGCTCGTCGCCCGCGACCGCCAGATAGAGCACCTGGTCCACCCTCAGGTTGTGGCCAGCCAACGCGCGGTCCAGCGCCTGGGCCTGAGTCACGGTGCGCGGGAAGCCATCCAGGATGGCGCCGTTCACGCAGTCCGGCTGCCCGACCCGCTCGACGACCATCGCCACGGTTACGTCATCCGGCACGAGCTCGCCACGCTCCATGTACGACTTCGCCTGCAGCCCGCGCAGTGTGCGCTTCTGGATCGCCTCCCGGAACATGTCGCCGCTCGCGATATGCGCCAGTTTGAAGCGATCCTTCATCTCGATAGCCTGCGTGCCCTTGCCTGCCCCCGGGGCACCGATCAAGATGACGTACACGGGTCTCCCCTTTTACTGCTTACCGAATAAACCCGCGATAGTTGCGCATGAGCAGCTGGGCCTCGAGTTGCTTGATCGTATCCAACACCACGCCCACGACAATCAGGAATCCGGTGCTGGAGATGGTAAGCGCCTGGACATTGGTGACTTGCCGCGCCAGGAACGGCAGCACGGCCACCAGCCCGAGGAATACTGCTCCCGCCCACGTGATGCGGACGAGCACGCGGTACAGATATTCATTCGTCGGCCGACCCGGGCGAATCCCCGGGATGAATGCGCCGTTCTTTTGCAGACTATCGCTGACATTCTGCATCTCGAATTGCACGAGTGTGTAAAAGAAGGTGAAGCCGACGACCATCAGGAAGTAGAGCACCCAGTAGAGCCAACTGTCGCCTACATAGAACAGGTTGTAGATTGACTGCGCCGTATCGTGGACTACCGCGTTGTCGACGCCGAGAAAGTAGCTTGCCAGCGTGCCGGGGAAGATCATGATCGACGATGCGAAGATGAGCGGGATCATTCCCGCGGAGTTGACCCGCATGGGAATGTGCGTGCTGTTGGCCCCACCACCGAAGAAGCGGGTGCCGCGCAGCCGCCGCGCGTACTGCACCGGAATGCGGCGCTGGCCCTCGTAGATGTAGATGATGCCGACCACCACGATGAGGCCGATCGCGCCGAAGAGGAGGATCGGCACGATGTTGCCCCCGCCAACCAATCCCTGGGAAACGACTTGCGGCAGCGATGCCACGATGCCGGCAAAGATGATGACAGAGACCCCGTTGCCAATGCCGTTCTGCGTGATCAACTCGCCGATCCAAACGAGGAGGATTGTGCCAGCGACCATCGACGAGACGATCGCCAGCGTCTCCAGTGGATGGGAGCCGAGATCGAAGTTCTTGATGATCGGCGTTCCCACTTGCGTATTGATGAACGCCACCGTGCCGAATGCCTGCAGCGCCGCCAGCGGCACCGTGGCCCAGTGCATGTACTGATTCAGCTTGGCACGGCCGGAATCGCCTTCTTTGGCGAGCTCTTCCAACTGGGGGATGATGCCTTGCAGCAATTGGAAGATAATCGTCGCCGTGATGTACGGGTAAACGCCAAGGGCCACAATGGAAAATTGGCGCATAGCGCTGCCCGAGAACAAGTTGAGCATGCCAAGCAACTGGTTACTCTGAAAGAGCTGCGCCAGCGCCTGATAGTCCACCCCCGGTACTGGCACATGGGCCATAAACCGGAAGAGGACCAGCATCCCCAGGGTGAACAGCAGTTTCGCGCGTACGTCCGGAATGCGAAACGCGTTCACCACTGATTCAATCATCAGTCGGCTCCGCCGCGCCGATCTGCGCCACTGTGCCGCCCGCTGCTTCGATCGCCGCGCGGGCCGCGGCCGAGAATGCGTGAGCCGTCACGTCGACTGGCCGTTGCAAGGAGCCACCCGCCAGCACTTTGACCGGCCGCTTGTTGCGACGAATCAGTCCTACTGCCCGGAGAACGTCCGGCGTCACCGGCTGGCCAGCAGGCACTCGCTCGAGGTCGCCGAGGTTCACGACCTCGTATTCGATGCGGAACGGGTTGTTGAACCCACGACGGTAGGGCAGCTTCTTGACCAATGGCAGTTGGCCGCCTTCGAAGCGAAGGGGGATACTCCCGCCAGATCGCGACTTCTGACCCTTCACGCCCTTACCAGACGTCTTGCCGCGCCCCGAGCCGAGCCCTCGCCCAACCCGGCGGCGCTCCGAGCGTGCCCCCTTGGGGGGCGCGAGCTCATGAAGCTTCATGGGTAGATTCTCCCTCTTGCACCCGGACCAGATGCCGGACCTTGTGCAGCATACCCCGGGTCACCGGCGTATCCGGCAGGTCCACCTGCTGGTGGATGCGATGCAGGCCAAGGCTGCGAACCGTATCGCGCTGGTCCTGCGGGTGGCCGATCAAGCTGCGAACGAGCTGGACGTGAAGCGTGACTGCCATCGTCGTCACTCCGCCGGCGCAGTCGGTTTAGCTGGCGTGGGCGTCTCAGTGGTTGCTGCGGGCTCAGCGGTCGTCGCCGGCTCTGACGTTGGCGCCAACTCTCCGGCCGTTGCAGCCTCTGCCGTGGTCGCCGGCTCCGCGGCCGCGGCCGGCTCCGCGGCCGGTTCGGCAACGGCTGCCGGCTCGGCGGTCGTTGCCGGTTCAGGCGCGACAGTCGGTTCTGCCGCCGCGGCGGGCTCAGTGGCGACCGTAACCGCCGCCGGCGTGGCTGGCTCAGCACTTGCCACGGGGGCAACCGGCGTCGCTTCCACAACCACGGCTGGTACTGGCGTGGGGGCAACGGGCGCCGCCTGTGATGGGCGGACTTCGCCACGCCGCTGTCGGCGTGCTTCCTCGGGATCCCGCAAGCTCTCCAACCCCATCACCGTCGCCTTCACGACGTTTACGGGATTGGACGTCCCCAGGGATTTCGTCAAAATGTCCTTAATCCCGGCCGCCTCGATGACGGCGCGGACGGCGCCGCCGGCGATAACGCCGGTTCCAGCCGATGCTGGCTTGAGGAGCACCTTCGCCGCACCGAACCGCGCCAACGTCTCGTGCGGGATCGTGTGACCCTTCATCGGCACACGAATCAGGCTCTTCTTGGCGTTCTCGACGCCCTTCCGGATCGAGTCCGGCACCTCATTCGCCTTGCCCAGACCTACGCCAACCACACCGTGCCCATCGCCAACCACGACCACGGCGCTAAAACTGAAGCGCCGGCCGCCCTTGACGACCTTGGCTACGCGATTGACGCGGACGACCTTCTCCTCGAGCGCCAGGCTCGTGGCATCAATTTTCGGCATCCATACTCCTGCCTACGGGGCTCACCCGCGCACGCTGACCTGTCAATCTCGCCGGTGTCGAGCAACGCTTCCGGGTCGCTTCAGAAAAGGATTTGGTTAAAAATCGAGACCGCCCTCGCGGGCCGCGTCGGCGAGTTGCTGCACCCGCCCATGGTACAGGTATCCGCCGCGGTCGAAGACAACCTGGGTCACCCCGGCCGTCTTCGCTCGTTCTGCAATCGCCGTACCCACGGCCTTGGCACGTTCCGCCTTGGTTCCGCTGGATCCTCGCAGCTCTTTTTCAGCGGTCGATGCCGCCGCGAGTGTCACACCTCGCGAATCGTCGACGACCTGAGCATAGATATGGTTAATACTCCGATACACGCAGAGCCGGGGCCGCGCAGTCGTGCCGCTAACGCGCTTGCGAATGCGCGTGTGGCGGCGCCGGCGAGCGGCTCGGCTGTCAGCCGGCTTATACACGGTGCACTCCCTATCGCTTCTTGCCGCCGGCCTTCCCGGCCTTGCGGCGGACCTGCTCGCCGTCGTAGCGAATGCCCTTGCCCTTGTAGGGCTCCGGCGGCCGGATGCGGCGAATCTGCGCCGCGATCTCGCCGACCTGCTGTTTGTCGATCCCGCCCACGATCACCCGCGGGCCTTCTACGGTAAGCGTGATTCCGGGTGGCGCCGGGAAGTTGACGGGATGCGAAAAGCCCACCGAGATCGAGAGTCCCTGGCCCGCTTGCTGCGCGCGGTACCCAGTGCCAACAATCTGCAAACGCTTTTCGAAACCCTGGGTGACCCCGACGACCATATTGTTCACGAGGGTGCGGAGGAGTCCATGCAGCGACCGCAGAATGCGATCATCCGACGCGCGCTCCACCAACAGCTCCTGGCCCTCTTGATGCACGGTGATGCCATCGAGGAGGGGCTGCGAAAGCGTACCCTTGGGCCCTTTGATCGTAATGAGGCCATTTTCGAGCGTATAGGTTACCCCGCTCGGGAGCGGGATTGGCGCACGTCCAATTCGTGACATCGCTACAACGCCTCCACTCGGCTACCAGACATAGGCGAGCAACTCGCCGCCCACGTTTTCGCGCCGCGCCCGATCGCCGGTCATGATGCCGCGTGGCGTCGACACGACTGCGACCCCGACTCCGCCATAGACACGCGGAATGCGGTCGTGCCCGACGTACACGCGCAACCCCGGCTTGCTGATCCGTTTGAGTCCAAGCACACGCGGCTCTCGATCTGGCGAATACGCGAGCAATACCCGCAGTTTCTTCTTGGGGCCGCCCCCCACGATATCGAAGCCGCGAATGAAGCCCTCCTCGCGGAGCACCTCGGCAATCGATACCTTCATGCGCGACGAGGGCATCTCTACGAATGGATGGCGCGCACGCACCGCATTGCGAATCCGGGTCAACATGTCGGCGATGGGATCAGTTAACATGGCCGTCCCCTACCAGCTCGACTTGGTGATGCCCGGAATCTCGCCCCGTAGCGCGAGCTCCCGGAAGCAGATACGGCAGAGCGCGAATTTGCGAATGAACGCCCGCGGTCGACCGCAGCGCAGGCAGCGGTTGTGCTTCCGCACCGGCCACTTCGGGGTGCGCGCCGCCTTCACAATCGATGCCTTTCGTGCCAAGCCTCTCCTCCTTCGCCAACCCGCGCCTACGCGGCAGCGCGCTGGAACGGCATGCCGAGTAGCTCGAGCAGCCGCCGTGACTCTTGATCCGTGCGCGCGCTGGTCACAATCGTGATCTCCATCCCGCGCACCTTGTCGATTTTGTCGTAGTCGATCTCCGGAAAGATCAGCTGTTCGCGGACGCCGATCGTGTAGTTGCCGCGCCCGTCGAAGCCGCGGTCTGGCACACCACGAAAGTCGCGTACCCGGGGGAGCGCCAGGTTCAGGAAGCGATCCAGGAACTCCCACATGCGGTCGCCGCGCAGCGTCACCGACACGCCGATCGCCATGCCTTCGCGAAGCCGAAATTGCGCGATGGACTTCTTGGCCTTATGGATGATTGGCTTCTGACCGGTGATCGTCGCGAGGTCGCGGATCGCCGCGTCCATCGTCTTCGAGTCACGGATTGCCTCACCCATCCCGATATTCACCACGACCTTGTGCAGTCGCGGGATCTGCATGACATTCTTATAGCTGAATTCGCGCCGCAGCTCGGGCGCGATCTCCACGCCGTAGCGCTCCTGGAGGCGGGTAGCCATCCGTCTCTTCTCCTACGTCAGCTCGCCACACTTCTTGCAGAAGCGGGCCTTAGTCCCATCGGCCAGGAAGCGAAATCCGACTCGCGTCGCCTTGCCACACTTGTTGCAGACGAGCGCCAGGTTCGACAGGTTGATTGGCAATTCGATGTCGACGATGCCGGTCTGCAGCGCCTGGCGCGTGCCGGGCTTGATGTGCTTCTTGTGGACGTTGACATCTTCCACAATCGCCCGGTTCTCCTTGGGAAGCACTTTCCGGACCTTGCTGCGGATCGGCGGCGACTCACGCGGGACCAACACCTGCACCATATCGCCGGCTTTGATCTTGAACATTAGAGAACCTCCGGGGCAAGCGAGACGATTTTCATGTAGTTCTTCTCGCGCAGCTCCCGCGCCACGGGCCCGAAGATGCGGGTGCCTTTCGGGTTTTGCTTATCCGAAAGAATCACGACCGCATTGTCGTCGAACTTGATGGTCGAGCCGTCCGGCCGGCCGTATTCCTTTGCCGTCCGCACCACGACCGCCTTGACGACATCGCTTTTCTTTACCGAGCCGCCGGGCGTAGCCAGCTTGACCGTTCCGACGATCACGTCGCCAATCTCGGCATACTCCTTGTTGCCCACCATCACGCGGATGCACATCAACTCCCGAGCCCCCGTATTGTCGGCGACTCGACAGCGCGTAAACGGCCGGATCACGTCGTACTCCGTGACGAGGGCATCGTCGGATCGATGAGCGCGATAATTTCCTGTCCACCCTTGAGAAGCCGGGCCACGACCCAGCGCTTCTCACGGCTCAGAGGGCGACTCTCGCGGATCTCCACGATGTCACCTGGGTGATAGGTGTTCTGCGGATCATGCGCCTTGAACTTATGGGTGCGACGGATCGGCCGACCATAGAGACGATGCTTGCGCACGACCTCCACGGCAACCACCACCGTCTTGTCCATTTTGTCGCTGGTGACGGTACCCACGAGGACCCGTCGGCGCCCACGCTCTTCAGCCATCTTCTAGATCCCCTCTGCCACGAGCTGACGCTCGCGGATGAGCGTCTCGACGCGCGCCACGTCGCGCCGCACGTCACGCATGCGAGCGTAATTCGTCAACTGACGCGTCGCATACTGAAAGCGCAGGTTGAACAACTCCTCACGGAGGTCCGCAAGCTTCTTGACAAGCTCGGCATCGTCGAGTCCACGCACTTCTGGCATCTTCATGCTGTCACCGGTACCTCACGATCGAGCACGCGCGTGCCGATCGGCAGCTTGTGGGATGCGAGCCGCAGCGCCTCGCGCGCGAGCTCCTCTGGCACCCCACCGATCTCGAACATCACCCGCCCAGGGCGAACGATTGCCACCCAGTGGTCCGGCGCACCCTTGCCGCCGCCCATGCGAGTCTCGGCCGGCTTCGCCGTGGCCGCATGGTCGGGGAAGATGCGGATCCAGACCTTGCCGCCGCGCTTCAGGTGATGGGTAATCGTGCGCCGAGCCGCTTCGATTTGCCGCGCGGTAATCCATGCCGGCTCCAATGCCTGCAGGCCGATCTCGCCGAACGAGATCTCGTTGCCGCGCGTGGCAATGCCACTCATTCGGCCGCGGTGCGTCTTGCGGTGCTTAACGCGCTTCGGTTGCAGCATTGCCGCCATCCTCATCGGGCTCGAAGATCGCCGGTCCCTCAGGAATCGGCACGTCCTCCTCTGGCGCGGGCGCAATCTCCGCCGCCACCGGTATCGGGCGGGCCGCAGCAACCGGCTCGCGCCGCCCGCCGGTCCGCGGCGCCGGCTCCGGGGCCATCTGCCCGGGCACCACGTCGCCCTTATAGATCCATGCTTTTACGCCGATCAAACCGAACGTCGTGTGTGCCTCGGCCTGACCGTAATCGATGTCCGCGCGCAGCGTATGAAGCGGCACGCGGCCCTCCCGCTCCCACTCACGCCGCGACATCTCTGAGCCGCCCAGCCGTCCCGAAACCTGAACGCGCACGCCTTTGGCCCCGAAGCGCATCGACCGGATGACCGCCTGCTTCATTGCCCGGCGGAACGCCACGCGCCGAATCAATTGATCGGCGATGCTCTGCGCGAGCAGGGTGGCATTCAGCTCTGGCTGCCGGATCTCGGAGATCGTGATGCGCACCTTCTTACCGGTCTGCGCCTCGAGCCCCTTGCGCAGCTCTTCGACCTTGGCGCCGCCCTTGCCGATCACGATGCCCGGCTTGGCGGCGTGAATCGTTACGCCGACCTGATTGGCCGAGCGCTCGATATCCACGCGCGGCACACCGGCATCCGCTAGCCGGCGAATGATCGTCCCGCGGATCTTGAGATCCTCATGCAACAACGTCGCGAACGTGCGGTCGTCGGCGTACCAGCGGGCCTGCCGTTCCTTGTTAATGCCGAGTCGAAACCCAATAGGGTGGACTTTCTGGCCCACGAGCTACGCCCCCTTCTCCGAGACCACCGCTGTGACGTGGCTCGAGCGCTTGAAGATCGATCCTACACGGCCGCGCGCCTTCGGCCGGAAGCGGCGCAGCGTCCGCGCCTCGTCGGCGAACACCCGCACCACGTACAGGTCGTTCGGATCGAGGTCGTAGTTGTTCTCTGCATTGGCAACTGCCGACTTGACCACCTTGAAGACCGGAGTTGCGGCGCGCTGCGGCATGAAGCGCAGCATCGACAGCGCCTCATTTACCGGCTTGCCTTTCACGGCCGCCCCAATCAGACGCACCTTGCGCGGCGTCATCCGCACATTCTTGGCAACTGCCTGTATTTCAATTCCTGGCATCAGTCGGCTCCTTCTCCTCGAGACCGTTGCGGGTCACTTCCCCGCCATCGGTCCCCTATCGGACTCGGGTTGCCTTTTCCCCACGGGCCGTGTGCCCGCGGAAGAGGCGGGTCGGGGCAAACTCGCCGAGCTTGTGTCCCACCATGTTCTCGGTTATGTAAATCGGCACGTGCCGCCGACCGTCGTGCACCGCAATCGTGTGCCCGACCATCTGCGGAAAGATCGTCGAATCTCGTGACCACGTCTTCAATACGACCTTCCGCGCCGTCTGGTTGAGCGTCTCAACCTTACGAAGCAGCTTGACGTCGACGTATGGTCCCTTTTTGAGTGAGCGGCTCATGCTGTCCTCCTGCTACCGCGAGCCACGGCGGCGGACGATGAACTTATCCGTGTCCTTACGACGTCGCGTCCGGTAGCCCATCGCCGGCTTGCCCCATGGGGTTTGTGGTTGACCACCGCGCGGCGCCTTGCCTTCACCCCCACCATGTGGATGATCGCGCGGGTTCATCACCGAGCCGCGCACGGTGGGTCTGATCCCGCGCCAACGGCTACGTCCCGCCTTGCCGAGCTTGATGCCGGCATGCTCAGGATTGCCAACCTGCCCGATTGTGGCCATGCACGCGAGATGCACACGGTGCACCTCACCGGAGGGCAGTCGCACCTGCGCCCAGTCGCCGTCCTTCGCCATCAACTGCGCCTGGTTGCCCGCACTGCGGACCATCCGGGCGCCCTGACCCGGTCGCAGCTCGATGTTGTGGATCGTCGTGCCCGTGGGGATGTTGCGCAGCGGCAGCGCATTACCGACGACGATCTCCGCGTCGGGCCCACTCATCAGCCGGACGCCAACTCGGACGCCAACGGGGGCGATGATGTAGCGCTTCTCGCCGTCCTCGTATTGCACGAGGGCGATGCGAGCCGAGCGGTTCGGGTCGTACTCGATCGCCGTGACGTCGCACGGCATACCGATCCGATCCCGCTTCCAATCAATGATTCGGTACATCCGCTTATGGCCGCCGCCCTGGTGGCGTACCGTGAGCCGCCCCTGGTTGTTGCGACCACCATGTTTCTTCAGCGGCTCGACCAGGCTCTTCTCGGGCTTCGACTTCGTGATCTCCTGAAAGGTCACGCCCACCATGCCCCGCCGGCCCGGAGATGTTGGCTTATATACTTTTGTTGGCATCATCGCCCTCGATTCTGTCGCTGCCCCACAACCCTGTTCAACTCATCGCTGCCGACGAGTGCGCGGGCTGCGGCAACTCCTGGCCTATACGCCTTCGAACAACTCGATTCGCTCGCCCGGGCGTAGCTTGACGATCGCCTTCTTCTTCGCGGCGGTCATCCCTTTGCTCTTGCCCATCATCATCCGTCGCTCATATGGATGCACGTTCACGATGTTCACCGCTTCGACGTGCACCTTGAAAATCTCCTCGACGGCACGTCGGACCTCGATCTTGTTGGCGGCTCGCGCTACCTCGAATACGTATTGCCCGAGCTCGCTGAGCATCGTGCTCTTTTCGGTGACCACCGGTCGCCGCAAAACGTCATGTGCATCCATCTCGGCCCTCCGTCCTTACGCCGCGACCGGTGCGCCCGCTGGCTCGCCGAGCAGCAATCGCGTCACCTCGGGCACCGCATCCTGGCAGAACATCACCACATCTGCGCGCATGATGTCGAGCAAGCTCAACCCACCAGGCAACACGATCCGGACGTCTTCCAGATTGCCCGCTGCCTGCCGCACCACCCCGTCCGCCGCCGGCAGGACGATGATCGTGCGGCCCGTCAAGCCGAGTGTGGCAAGCGTCCCCAACATCGTCTTCGTCCGTCCATCGGCCAACTCAAAATGGTCGACTACACTCAGCGACCCCGTCGCCACCTTATCCGAGAGTGCCGAGCGGAGCGCCAACCGCCGCATCTTGCGCGGGAGCGCCTGATGGTAGCTGCGCGGGTGCGGTCCAAAGACCACGCCGCCACCCCGGTAGTGAGGAGCCCGGATGGACCCCTGCCGGGCACGCCCGGTGCCCTTCTGGCGGTATGGCTTCTTGCCGCCACCGGCGACTTCACCACGCGTCTTCGTATCCGCGGTTCCTTGCCGTTGATTGGCGAGGTGCGCCACCACCGCCTGGTGCAACACCGCAAGATTCGGTTCGATGCCAAACACCCGATCGTCGAGCGCCATCGTGCCAACGGCCTCGCCGGCGACGTTTCGTACCTGTACGTCCATCGTTGCTACGACCTCTGTCGGGGGGTTCGCTTGCGGATCGTGACCAGCACGCCGGTTGGCCCCGGCACGCCACCCTTCAGCGCGAGCAGATTTCGCTCGGTATCGATCGCGAGGACCTCGATATTGCGCACCGTTACCCGCTCGTTGCCCATACGACCGGCCATTCGCGTACCCTTCACGACCCGGCCAGGCGTGGTGCCGGCGCCGATCGAGCCAGGCGCCCGCCACCGGTCCGACTGGCCGTGCGTCTTCGGACCGCCGCGGAAGTTGTACCGCTTCACGACGCCAGCGAATCCCCGGCCCTTGGAGGTCGCGACGACGTCTACGTGCTCACCAGGCTCGAAGAGTGACACGTCGAACTTCTGCCCGAGCTCGAGCTCGTCGCCTGGATCGTGTGGGACCTCGCGCAAATAGCGCAATCGCGGTCCCGCCTTCAGGTGCCCGATCTGCGGTTTATTCAACTTCGAGTACTCTTCGTAGCCAAGCTGCACGGCGGCGTAGCCATCCTTCTCAGGCGTCTTGATCTGTGTTACGAAGCATGGCCCAACCGAAACGAGCGTGGTGCCAACCACCGCGCCGGTGTCGGCTACCAGTCGGCTCATCCGCAGTTTCTTGCCCAGTAAGCCGCCAATCACGTTCGTTCCCCTACGGCAGGTTGCAATGAAAGGCCCCTCCGTCCAGACTTGGCTGAACGGAGGGGCTCTTCAGTGTCGCTATAGCTTGATCTCGATGTCGACGCCCGACGCCAGATTGAGGCGCATGAGCGCATCGACGGTACGCGGGCTCGGCTCGAGCACGTCGATCAAGCGCTTGTGCGTGCGCATCTCGAACTGCTCTCGCGAGTCCTTGTCGATAAATGGACTGCGAATCACGGTGAACTTCTCGATCCTCGTCGGCAGCGGGATAGGACCCGCTACCTGCGCACCGGTGCGCTCGGCGGTCTCGACGATCTGTTGTGCAGCCTGGTCCAGGCTCTTGTGGTCGAACGCCTTCAGGCGAATCCGGATACGCTGACGAAGTCGCGCCATTCGATTTCTACCCCTGGACCTGGGTGATGACGCCGGCGCCGACGGTGCGCCCGCCCTCGCGGATCGCGAAGCGCAGCCCCTCTTCGATCGCCACCGCAGTGATCAGCTCGATCTCCACCCGCACGTTGTCCCC
>JAXDLH010000225.1:0-16129 GCA_034666705.1 Chloroflexota bacterium | reverse complement strand
CCCGCTGGGTGCACGCGGCCATTCCTCCCGTTCCTCCTCCTCGTCGCCTTCGTGCTGCTCTTCCTGTTCCCCCATGACACCACCACGCTCTCCGCCTGAACTATGACGCTGCTCCTCATGGCCGTCGGTTACACCGCGGGTGGCTATTTCTTCGTGCGCCTGATTGGTGGTAGCCAGTGGCACTGGTTCGATGTGGGGTTCCTGCCCGTCACGGCGTTTACGTGGGCGATGGGCCTGGCGGCTATCCTGCACTGGGACCGGTTCAACCATTCCCGTCCCGCGTTTTACGCCTGGCTCGGGCAGGAACGATCCGCGTGGAGTAACGCAGCGCGCGCGTCCGGTCTCCACATTGCTTGAGCCGCCGATGCTGCGCCCTGTCCACACCAGTGCGCGAATACGGCGGGTTGCTACAATTACGTCAGGCGCGTGTTCCTGCTCACCAAGTTCCTGCAACCCACCGCGACGTGCCCCGCGGCTTCGCAGTTCCTGGCGCAGTTCCATTGCGACCGAGAGTCGGCGACTTCGCCGTGAGAGGCCCCTTCGGTGCTTGCACCCATCCTCCAGTTCATCAATCTCCTCTTCACTGTCTTGACCTTCGCGATTGTGGGCCGCGCGCTCCTGTCCTGGTTCCCGATCGGTCCTGGCAATCCGCTCTTCCAACTCGTGGTGATCCTCAACCAGATCACGGAGCCGATCCTCGCCCCCTTGCGGCGGGTCATCCCCCGGATCGGCATGCTGGACATTTCGCCGATGGTGGCCCTGCTGTTGCTGCAATTTCTCCAGAGCCTGCTGGAGCGGGCCCCGGTGGTCGGGCTGTAACCGCCGCCTCGCGCCTGCACGGGTCGCCACCGCGCGCTTGAGCCACGAGTCGCTGGGCGTGGATGGCCCGCAGCCGCAGGGAAGCTCATGGAGCGTTGAATACTGCAAGAGCGTGGTGACGGGCGCTACCCCAACCGGAGAGCTCGCACGGCCAAGCTACCGCACGGTCGCCAGCGCCTCGCTATGTGAGGCAAGGCTCCGCCTACGCCGATAGAGGATGCCATCGTGCCCCCTTGCCATGGGTGCGACCATCGCCAATGCGCTGGACCGGTTTTCGCTGGCTGCTGCAAGCACTGCTCACGTCTATGGAAGGGGAGGCCTGCTCGCGTCTTATTGACACCCATGCTATTCTCCAACCGAAGTACCCGACGACGCTCCAGTGGGAGGGCTCATCATTCCTTCTGGGTTGCACGCAGGACACAGAGCTCGCCCACTGGACCCGTCATCCAGCGATTGGAGGCTGGCGTGAGATATGCGTCTCGAGACCCGCGGGCGCGTGGACGCGTAATCGCCGACGGTGTGAGACGATGAGGCGGCGCGCACGAACTGTGCCCCTTGGCCTTTTCCTGGTACTCCTGGTCGCGGCGTGCGCGCCGGCAGGACCCGCCGCGCCGCCGCGCTCCACCGGCGGTGCAGCGACCGCGAGCCAGGCGCGGAAGGTATTGGCGGCCGGCATCTTCTCGGCGCCAGCCGGGATGCAGCAGGAGCTCACAAACCCGCAGGGAGCGTCCGGCAGCGTGCCTGGATTGGCCGAGCTGTACCAGCTCCTGGATGCCGACCTCACCTACTTTGACCAGGCCTACACGCGCTACCCGTGGCTGGTCGCCGAGGTGCCGAGCGTCGACAACGGGCTCTGGCAGGTGTTCCCCGATGGCACCATGGAGACGACCTGGCGCCTCAAGCCCGGGCTCACCTGGCACGATGGCGTGCCGCTCACCGCGAGTGACCTGGCATTCACGCTGGCGGTCTACCGCAACAAGGACCTTGGCCTCGCCCCGGTGCGCGCGCTGCCGTTCATCGACGCGGTCGACACCCCAGACGACCAGACGGTGGCCCTGCACTGGCAGCAGCCCTACATCAGCGCCGACGCGCTCTTCAGCGCCGGCGTCACAGGGATGTTCTCCTCCATGTGGCTCCTGCCACAGCACCTGCTCGAGGCGCCAATCCAGCAGGACCCGAGTAAGTTCCTGGGGCTGCCGTACTGGCGGGAAGAGTTCGTCGGCGCGGGCCCGTACAAGATGCAGTCGTGGATCGAGGGGACGTCCGTCACGTTGGCCGCCAACGACAGCTACGCCCTGGGCCGGCCCCGCATCGACCAGATCGACATCCACTTCTACACGGACCGCAACGCTGTGATCGCCGGGCTGCTCTCCGGGGCGCTCGACGTCCACCTCGGCCGAGGTCTGTTCCCCGAGGACGTGCTGCAGATTCAGAGCTCCACGCAGAATGTCCGGGTACAGCTAAGCGGACCGCTGGGTAACCTCCTCCCGGTTTATGGGCAGTCTATGAACCCGGACCCGCCCATCGTCGCCAACCCTCAGTTCCGCCGGGCGCTCCTGATGGCCATCGACCGCCAGGCCATGACAGACTCGCTGAACTACGGGCTGGGGCCGGTGGCCGACTCCTGGGTGCCACCGGACCAACCGGAGGGCAAGGCCGTGGACGGCCAGCTCGTGCGCTACCCATATGACCCGCGCGCCGCCACCCAGCAGCTCCAGGACCTCGGCTACGCCAAGGGAACGGATGGCAGCTTCCGCGACGCCGCGGGGGTGCTCCTGGCGGTCCAAATTGCCACCCACACCCAAAATTCGTTCCATGAGCCGGCGACGCTCGCGGTGGCGCGCTATTGGAAGGACCTCGGGCTCAACGCGGAGCCGGATGTACGGTCCGCCGAGGCCGCGGCGGACCTGAAGTGGCGCGCCGAATACCCCGGCTTTTTTCTGGTGAGTCGCGGGCTGGCGATCGACCAGCCTGATGGCTATTTCACGCAGCAAGCGATCCCCACCGCGCAGAACAACTATCGCGGGGGCAACACGGCGCGCGCGGGCTCAGCCGAGCTGGATGCGCTGATCAAGCGGTATATCGCCACGGTCCCGGTGGGGGACCGCATGGCAACGCTGGGGCAAATCGTGCACACGCAGACCGAGCAGGTCATGATGATGCCGCTCTTTTTCCAGGGGCCGGCTTTCGTACTCGGCAATGTGCGGCTCCAGAACGTGCTGGCCGGGCAGGTCTGGAATGCGCAGCTCTGGGATCTCGGGTAGGGCCGCGTCCCAATTCCAGGCGAGCCGCGCGAGGTCCAAGTGGACGCCGGCATGCTGCTATAACCGTGGGGAGCCGGTGGGCACGTGGGTCGTCCACAGCCCCGCCATCCGAGATGCGAGGAGGGTACATGGGCAGCACGATGGCGGCGGTGGAGCAGCAAGTTACTCCCCGAACGACGATATCTCCTACGCGCCAAAGCCGACCTCTCCAGGCCGCGGCATTCTAATCTTGTGCGGCCCGGCATTCGCGGCTGAGGTCCGCCCGTAGCCACGTAAAGGCAGCTCGCGTCCCCGTCATCAGTATTGACCATCCTCAGAATCCGGTCTTGGAGTCTGCCGCCGCTTCCGATGCCGGAGGTGGCAGCCGCATGGTGCTCAGTGGCGACTATCTTTACGCGGTACACAGGACCGGAATTGTCGTTCTGGACCTCTCGACGCCGCGCCAGCCGGCCGTTGCAGGCATGGTGGTGATTCTCCAACTGACCGATGCGGGCGACCACGCGTCCGTGGACCTCGCCTTCGCGGGTACGCGCGCGTATCTGTCGTTCCTCCCAAGCTCCTACTACCAGGCGGTGGCGTCGATCTTCATGACCGATGTCTCCGATCCATTTCAGCCGCGCCTAGTGGCCGCGGTGCAGACGTCGATCCACGCGCAGTAGCTTGCGGCAGACGCGCGGTACGTGTTCTTGCGAGCAGCTTCGCCCAGCCACGAAGGGGTCCCACCTTCGTGGTGATCGATCTCCAGGATCCGATGGCACCCGTCGAGTACGACGGATCCGTCATTGGCACCGGCGGAGACATGGCCCTGGGGGGACCCCGTCTCTTCCTGGCAACCGACAGGTTCGCGAGGCCAAGCCAGGTCCACGTCACTGGGTTCGACGTACGCGACCCACTCCAGCCACAGCTACTAACCGTGTTCAGCGGGCCAACGAAGACAGCCGGCTCGCAATCCGTAAGTCTCTCGGAGGACCACATCCTCATCGGAACCCAGCAAGGGCTCTGGATCCTCAAAGCGCCGCCGACGAGCGACAACGCAGAAATTTGCACAGGATAGTCGTAATTTGGTGGGCCCGGAGGGATTCGAACCCTCAACCAACGGATTAAAAGTCCGCTGCGCTGCCATTGCGCCACAGGCCCCACGACGCAGTATACGAGACGAAAACCGGGCCCCTCCGACGGGATCGGAAGGGCCCGATGGCGCTTTCTATGATTGGAGAGCGCTATGCTGCCGAGATGTGGGTCTGCAGCTCGCGCGAACCGTGGTGCCGTGCACTTGCCACAAGTGCTGATTCGGCAACCTGGATGGCGATCTCAGCCGTCGCCCCGCCCACATCTTCGCTCGGCGTGTACTCGGCGATGTCCATCGACACGATCCGCGCCAACTCCCCAACGCTGCGCACGGCCGTGACCAATTCGGGACCGGTGAGGCCGCCAGTGGCCGGCGTTGACACGCCCGGATACAGCCTCGGATCAAGGACGTCGAGATCCACGCTGAGATGCGCCGCCCGCACGTCGCGAGTCGCGAGGTAGGCCATCGCCTCGGCGACGGTCGCCTGAATGCCATGGCGTTCGACGTACTCCGCGTCATATAGATGCACTCCGGCATCCCGGATATTGCCGGCTTCGCCTGCATCGATCGCGCGGGCGCCGATGATGACGATCCGCTCAGGATGCACCATTGGAGTGAATCCCGCCAGGCGCACGAGCGGCTCAGGACCGAGGCCCGCGGCGACGGCAAGCACCATACCGTGAATATTGCTCGTGGGCGAGGTCTCCGGGGTGTTGAAATCGGGATGTGCGTCGATCCAGATAACGCCGAGACCGGGGACCCGCTGCGCTGCCGCAGAGATACTCCCCATAGCGAATGAGTGGTCGCCGCCAATGATGAGCGGCGTCATCCCTTCGGCAATGGAGCGCCAGGTGTGCTTGCCAACCCAGCGCGCCACGGTGGCGACGCGTTCGAGCTTCGTGAGACCGGTGAATCGCGGTTGGCGGCTTGGGACGGGCACGTCACCGAGATCGGTGACCTCGAGACCCGCTGCCTGGAGTCGAGAGATAAGGCCCGCCTCGCGAAGCCTCGTGGGCCCCTGGTCTGTGCCGAGGGTTAACCCGCCGAGATCAGTTGGCGCGCCGATAAGCGCGATGGTTGTGGCCATTGGCTGCGATCACCTCCTTGTGATGTGCCGGGCCGCTGCTTTTGGGAAGGACTCGAAGGTCGAGAACCGCGGGCGCCGGCGTCATTGCCATGCGCCTGCTTGACCTGAGGTCGTCTCGTGTCATCGTCCTCCAACTCAGCGCGGAGCGGAATAGTTAGTTAGCGAGGGCCGTGTTCGCCGGCTGGAGCGGCCCCCAGTTCCCCGGTGGCCAATAGGAGAACCACGCCTTGCCAATCAGATTGTCGGCCGGCACGTAGCCCCAAACGTGTGAATCACTACTATTTGGGCGGTTGTCCCCGAGCACAAAATAGTTCCCGCCAGGCACAACCCAATGACCATCGTAGCTGGCGTGGTCACGGATGTACGGCTCATCCACATGGGTGCCGTTGACCGTGACCTGACCGCTCTTCACGTCCACCGTGTCACCCGGGACACCGATGATTCGCTTGATGAAGTCCTTGTCCGGCTGCTGCGGATACCGGAAGACGATAATGTCGCCGCGCGCCGGGGCCCCGAATAGGAAGACTGGCCCGCCGCTGCCGTCGCGGTCGGCGACACTGACCAGGGGCGTGCCATCAACTCGGGTGTAGGTTGCCTTATTGATAATTAGAAACTCGTTATTGTGCAGTGTCGGCTCCATGGAGGTGCCTTCAACCTTGAAGTTCTGCACCACGGCGCGAACTGCAAAAAAGATGAGCAATGTGAGTAGGACAGTTTGCAGCAGCTCCCATGTGAAGCCGGCCACCCGGCTCGCCACGCTCCGGCCTGACGTTACTTCCATTGTTTCCTGGACCAAGCTTCGCTCCTCGGCCATGCCCGTTCGGCGCGGCCGCCCATTCCCTATAGCGATTATACGCGCGTCTCGCGGGCTTGGGTTCACCGGACACGCCCGTCAAGGCCACTGAATGGCACCGGCTGGTACAATGCGGTGAACTCCTAAACGAGGTCAGACGTGCGCTTCGGAGTCGTGGTTTTCCCAGGAAGCAACTGCGAGCGGGACACACTGCACGTCCTTCGTGAAGTACTTCACGAGCCGGCGGTGCCGGTGTGGCACGAGGACACTGACCTCGCGAACTTCGATTGCATCGTACTGCCGGGTGGCTTCGCGCACGGAGATTATCTGCGCGCGGGTGCGATCGCCCGATTTTCACCCGTGATGGCGGCTGTGGAGCAATTCGCCGCGGCGGGCGGTCTGGTGTGGGGGATCTGCAACGGCTTCCAGGTGCTCGTCGAGGCAGGCTTGCTGCCGGGTGCGATGCTGCAAAACGCCGGGTTGCGCTTCGTCTGCCGCTGGGTTGACGTTCGCGTGGAGCGCGACGACCTGCCGTTCACCCGGGGGCTGGCGCCCGGCACCGTACTTCACCTGCCGGTTGCGCACCACGAAGGCTGCTATTATGCCGATGCAGCCACGCTCGACGAGCTGGATCGCAACGGTCAGATCGTGTTGCGATACTGCGATTCCAAGGGTGTGACGGTGGCGGCGGCGAACCCGAATGGCTCCATCGCCAACGTAGCGGGTGTCTGCAACCGCGCGCGCAACGTGTTCGGCCTTATGCCGCACCCAGAACGCTGCGCCGAGCCGTTGCTTGGCGGCGCGGATGGCCTCCAGCTTTTTGAGGCCGTAGCCCAGGCCGCGGTGAGCCTTGCGGGCCGCTGAGCGATTGACGCCTGGCACGGTCGGCCTCACCGAGGCCGAGTACCGGCACATCTGCGAAAGCCTCGAGCGCGAGCCGAACAACCTCGAGCTCGGCATGTTCGGCGTGCTGTGGAGCGAGCACTGCTCCTACAAGCACTCCAAGCCGCTCTTACGCCGCCTGCCTACCACGGGCGCGCACGTCCTGCAGGGCCCCGGAGAGAATGCGGGCGCGGTGGACATCGGGCACGGGCTCGCCGCGGTCATGAAGATCGAGTCGCATAACCACCCAAGCGCGGTCGAGCCACTCCAGGGCGCAGCCACCGGGGTCGGCGGCATCCTGCGCGACATTTTCACGATGGGCGCGCGTCCTATCGCCTTGATGGACGCGTTGTGCTTCGGCGATCCCGGCCACCCGCGCACCGGCTACCTGCTCGGCGGGGTGGTTGGCGGCATCGGCTTCTATGGAAATTGTGTTGGTGTGCCGACCGTCGGCGGCAGTGTGACCTTCGATGCGTGCTACAACGGCAATCCCCTCGTGAATGCGCTCTGCCTGGGCATCGCCGACCGCGATCGCATCTTCACAGCCCGCGCGCAGGGACCCGGCAACCCGGTGCTGCTCGTCGGGTCGGCCACTGGCCGCGACGGCATCGCCGGCGCCAGCTTTGCCTCGGTCGAGCTCGGCGCGGAAACCGAAGAGCGGCGGCCCGCAGTGCAGGTCGGCAACCCATTCCTCGAGAAGCTGCTCATCGAAGCCTGTCTCGAGCTCGCAGGCCATCCGGATGTCGTGGCGATGCAGGACCTCGGGGCCGCGGGCTTAACCGGCGCGTCTTCTGAAATGGCTGCGCATGGCGGCTGCGGCATCGAGATCGACGTGGCCGCGGTGAGCCGCCGTGAGGCGGGCATGACGCCATTCGAGGTGATGCTCTCCGAATCACAAGAGCGCATGCTGATCGTCGTGCGAGCCGGCGCCGAGCAGGATGTGCGCGCGGTGTTCGATCGCTGGGGCTTACATTCTGACCTGATTGGACGAGTCACCGACGATGGGCTGGTGCGCATCCACGACGGCGCCAACCTCGTGGCCGAGCTGCCTGCCGGCTACCTCTCCGGCGGCACCCCCGAATACCAACCGCCGGTAATGCAGCCGTCAAAGCCAACGCTGCGCTCCGAGGCGCCCTTCTCCGTGCCGGACGATCTTGGCGCGGTTCTGCTCGACCTCCTCGCTTCGCCCAACCTGTGCAGTCGGCGTTCCCTCTTCGAGCAGTACGACCACATGGTGCAGATCAATACGATCGTGCCGCCGGGCGAGGGCAGCGCGGTGCTGCGGGTCAAGGGCACGCCGAGCGGCCTGGTTCTAGGGCTGGGCAGCAATCCACGGGCGTGCGCTGCCGACCCGTACACGGGCGGCGCGCTCGCCGTCGCCGAAGCATGCCGCAATGTGGCATGCGCCGGAGCGCGGCCGATCGCATTGACCGACTGTCTGAACTTTGGCGACCCTGAGCGGGTCGGTGTGTGGCAGGCGTTGACCGCGGTGATAGAAGGGATCAGGGAGGCTTGCGTGGTGCTCGACGTGCCGATCATCAGCGGCAACGTCTCGCTCTACAACGAGACGGAGGGCGCGCCAATCGACCCGACGCCCGTCGTCGGCGCCCTCGGCCTGCTGGAGGACGTGACAAAGCACGCACGAGCCGCATTCGAGCCAAGCCAGGAGGTCTGGTTGCTGGGTCCGCTGGCCGCTGAGCTCGGGGCGAGCGAGTATGCGGCCTGGTCGGGCTGGAAGAGCGGAGCGCCCGCAGCGCTGGACCTCGACCTCGAGCGTCGAGTGCAGGCATGCGTCCGCGAACTCGTAGAATCGGGCCTCGTAACCACCGCCACGGACGTCGCCGATGGCGGCCTCGCGGTAGCGCTGGCGGAACTCGCACTCGCGGGGAATGTGGGCATTGAGGCGGACCTGGCGGCAGAGTGGGGAAGCATTCGGCCCGACGCAGCGTTATTCGGGGAGGCGGGATCCAGGATAATCGTTGGGTTCGATCCGGCATACCGGACTCGTGTCGATACCATCGCGCGGCAGCACAGGGTACCGACGACACGGCTCGGCGTGACCGGTGGTAAGCGCATCACCATTGGCGACTGGCTGGCGGTGGACATCGACGAAGCGCGGCAGCGCTGGAGTGGGGCGCTCGATCGAATCGGCGCCGCACAGGGACCGGGGGGAGCGCATGGCGACAGCTGACGATCGACTCCACGAGGCGTGTGGCGTCTTCGGAATCTATGGGCCCGGCGAGGACGTGGCGCGGCTTACATTCTTTGGCCTGTACGCGTTGCAGCATCGAGGGCAGGAGAGCGCGGGCATTGCCGCCGCGGACGGCCACGACCTGAAGGTTTTCTCTGATATGGGGCTGGTCAGCCAGGTGTTCTCCGAGGACGACCTGACTGCACTGCAAGGCCACATCGCCATCGGCCACACCCGCTATTCCACCACGGGCTCCTCGTGCGTCGAGAACGCCCAGCCGATTCTCGTCGGCGGCGATCTCGGTCCAATGGCGCTCGCTCACAACGGCAATCTTGTGAACACCCAGTATTTGCGGAGCCGCCTGCTGGAGCGTGGCGAGCTCACCGAGTCGACGACGACCGACTCGGAGTCCGTCGCCCGTCTCTGTGCTACTGCTCCAGGCCGCGATTGGGTCGAGCGAATTCGCCACACCATGCCGATCGTGAAGGGCGCGTACAGCATGGTGATGCTGACTCCACGCGAGCTGATCGCGGTGCGCGACCCGTACGGCATTCGGCCGCTCTGCTTCGGCCGCCTTGGCGACTCGTGGATCGTCGCCTCCGAGTCGTGCGCTCTGGACACGATCGGCGCCGAGCTCCTGCGCGAGGTCCTGCCTGGGGAGATGCTGATCATCGACGAGCACGGGCCGCGCTCCGAGAGCATCGACCGCGAGGGCGCGCACGACGCGATGTGCATTTTCGAGTACATCTACTTTGCGGGTGCCGCGAGCGTGATCAACGATACCCTTGTCTACCTCGCTCGCGAGCGGATCGGGGCGGAGCTGGCGCGCGAGTACCCGGTAGATGCCGACCTCGTGATGCCGGTGCCGGACTCGGCGATTCCCGCGGCGATCGGCTACGCGCGCGAGTCGGGGTTGCCGTTCCAGGAAGGGCTGATCAAGAATCGCTACATCGGCCGGACGTTCATCCAGCCCGACCAGCGATTGCGCGAAGCCGGCGTGGCGCTGAAGTTCAATGCCCTGCCAGAGGTCCTGGAGGGGAAACGCGTGGTCGTCATCGACGACAGCATCGTGCGCGGCACGACGACGCCCAAGATCGTCGAGATGCTGCGCCGTGCTGGCGCGCGCGAGGTGCACGTCCGAATCTCCGCGCCGCCGATGATCAATCCCTGTTACCTCGGCATCGACACCGCCCGGCGCGAGGAGTTGATCGCCGCGAACATGGACGTGCCGAGCATCTGCCGCCACATCGACGCCGACTCGCTGGGCTATCTGAGCCTGGATGGGCTGGTCGCGGCGATCGGCCTGCCGAAGAACCGCTTCTGCCACGCGTGCTTCACTGGCGAGTATCCGATGCCCGTGCAGCTCGATCTGGACCTCGTCGCGCGCTGATGCGTCGAGAGCCGACGGCCGCGGGCAGCGCCATGAAGAGTGAGCCGCACGTGTTCGGGGCACGCCCGATGCGCCGGTTACCGATCGGTGTCCTGCTCTCTGGGCAGGGGACGAACCTGGAAGCGATCCTGCGGGCGTGCGACACAGGCTCGCTCGACGCGGAGGTGCGGCTCGTGGCCTCCAATCGGCCGTCGGCCCCTGGACTCGAGCACGGGCGGCGGCGGGGCATAGCGACCGAGGTATTTGCGCGCGCAGCGTACGGAAACGACCGCGAGGCGCAGCAGGAAGCGATCCTGGCTCGCCTAGAGGCAAGCGGTGTGGAGCTCGTGGTGCTGGCAGGGTTCGACCAGATTCTGAGCGATGCCTTCGTCGCGCGCTACTCGTTCCGCATGATCAACCTGCACCCATCATTGCTCCCGGCGTTCGGAGGTGGAATGCACGCGATCCGCGACGCGCTCGACTGGGGCGCCAAGGTGACCGGGTGCACCGTGCACTTCGTGGCAGCCGAATTCCCGGACGCTGATTCCGGACCGATCATCCTGCAGGAAGCCGTGCCGGTCCGCGAGGATGACACGGAGGAGACGTTGCTGGCACGCGTGCACGAGGCCGAGCACCGACTGATGCCGGCGGCGATCCAGCTTTTCGCCGAGGGGCGCATCCAACGCGAGGGCCGGCGGGTGCGAATTCTGCCGCCCGCTGCATCGTCTGCGCCAAAGCCCTAGACTGATCACAGAACTTTGCAATCAGATCCCAGGAGGCTGTGGATGCGGGCGCTTTTGAGCGTCTACGACAAGACGGGCATCGTCGATTTCGCACGCGCCCTGCTCGAGAGTGGCGTGGAGCTGATCTCGACCGGCGGGACCGAAGAGTTGCTGCGCAATTCCGGGCTCGCAGTCCGACCAATTCAAGACGTCACCGGATTGCCAGAGATGCTCGGCGGGCGGGTGAAAACCCTGCACCCGGCTGTGCATGCCGGCATTCTTGCTCGCCGGTCGGAGGCCAGCGATCTCGCCGAGCTCGACCAGCACGGCTTCGCGCCCATCGACCTTGTGGTGTGCAACCTGTATCCGTTCGTCCAGACCGTGCAAGAGCCGAACGTAACCCGTGAGGACGCCGTCGAGAATATCGACATTGGCGGTGTCACGCTGTTGCGCGCCGCGGCCAAGAACTATCACGACGTCGTGGTGGTCTGTGACCCAGATGACTACCAGGACGTAATCGACGGTCTGCGGCAGCCAGCGGGGGTGAGCCAGGACACCCGCGAGCGATTGGCGGCGCGGGCATTCGACCATTGCGCCGTCTATGACTCGTGCATCGCGAGCTACCTGCGGCCGCGCGACGACCTCTTCCCCAAAGAGTTCGCCATCGCCCTGAACAAGGTGACCGGCCTCAGGTATGGCGAAAATCCTCATCAGCTCGCCGCGTTCTACCGCGACCTCTCGACGCGCGGCATGCCGCTCGGGGTGGCCGCCGCCGAGCAGTTGCACGGCATTCCGATCTCCTTTAACAACACGCTCGATCTCGACGTGGCATGGGAGGCCGTGACGGACTTCCAGGCGCCGACGATCGTCATCACGCAGCACGGAAATCCCTGTGGCCTGGCGTGCGATCAGGATCTGGCCGAAGCGTTCCGCCGCGCCCTTGAGAGCGACCCGCAGTCGGCTTTCGGCGGGGCCATCGCCGTGAACCGTGAGGTCGACCGGGCGCTCGCCCAGGAGATCGCGCCGGTGTTCTTCGAAGACATCATCGCGCCCAGCTATACGGACGAAGCGCTGGACGTGCTCCGGAAGAAGGACGACCTGCGCGTGATGCGCTCGCAGGCGTTTCCCTCCAACTACCGGCCAGCGCCCGGCCAGCCTGTCGATCT
The DNA here is from genome assembly GCA_034666705.1 of Chloroflexota bacterium. Lineage (GTDB taxonomy): Bacteria > Chloroflexota > UBA6077 > UBA6077 > SHYK01 > JAXDLH01. The sequence goes on along the minus strand of JAXDLH010000225.1, from coordinate 3,767 downwards.
CGACTACAAGCGGGTATCGGGCGGTTTCCTCGTGCAGACGCGCGACACGATTCCCGAGGGGGCGATCTCGCGCGACGTGGTTACTGCACGCCACCCCACGCTCGAGGAGGTCACGAGCCTGCTTTTCGCCTGGCGCGCGGTGAAGCACGTCCGCTCGCACGGCGTGCTGCTGGCGCGCAAGCTGTCGCTCGTCGGCGTCGGCGCGGGTCAGGCGAGTCGCCTGGATAGCGTGGACCTCGCCTGCCGCAAGGCGGGGGAGCGCGCCGCGGGCTCCGTGCTGGCGTCGGATGGGTTCTTCCCATTCCCTGACGGCATCGAGCGGGCAGCGGAGTCCGGCGTGACGGCGATCATTCAGCCGGGTGGGTCGATCCGGGACCAGCAGGCGATCGACGCAGCGAATCGAGCCCGGATGGCCATGATCTTCACGCATCAGCGCCACCTTCGGTACTAGAGGAGCGAGCGATGGCGGACGCTGAGCTGACCCTGCGCTACGGCATCAACCCGCATCAGGCGCCGGCCCGAATCTATCGAGATGGGCCGCTGCCGACCCGGGTGCGCAATGGATCCCCCGGTTACATCAATCTGCTCGACGCGCTCAACTCCTGGCAGCTCGTCTGCGAGCTGCGCCAGGTGCTGGACCTGCCAGCGGCGGCTTCGTTCAAGCACGTCAGCCCGGCCGGCGCCGCCGTGGGCTTGCCTATGGACGAGCGGGCACAAGCCGCATACCTCGTCGACGACCTCGAGCTGTCGCCGCTCGCGACGGCCTACGCGCGCGCCCGCTCTGCCGACCGGGTCTCCTCGTTCGGAGACTGGGTGGCCCTCAGCGATCCGATGGACGTCGAGACGGCTCGCCTCATCCGACGCGAAGTGTCCGACGGCGTGATCGCGCCGGGCTTTGCCCCTGAAGCACTGGAGATACTAAAGAAGAAGCAGGGTGGCAACTACCGTGTCGTCGAGATCGATCCTGGCTACCGCGCGTCGGAGATCGAACGACGCGACGTTTTTGGCATCACGTTCGAGCAGCGGCGCAACGGGTACGTGCCCGCGCTCGACGCGCTCGGCGAAGCCGTCACCGCACGGAAGGAACTGCCAGCGGACGCACGACGGGATCTCGCCGTAGCTCAGATCGCGCTCAAGTACACCCAGTCGAACTCGACGTGCCTCGCGGTGGATGGCCAGGTGATTGGCATGGGCGCGGGCCAGCAGTCTCGCATCCATTGCACGCGATTGGCTGCCTCGAAGGCGGACCTCTGGTGGCTGCGCCAGCACCCGGCGGTGGCCGAGCTGCGCTTCAAGCCGAAGACTGGACGAACGGAGCGCGACAACGCGATCGACCAATTCCTGCGCGATGATCTGACGCCGACCGAGATCTCGATGTGGGAGGAGCTATTCGAGACGCCGCCGCGCCACCTCTCCGCTGAAGAGAAGCGGGCGTGGCTCGATCGCCTCCAGGGTGTTTCCATGGGTTCGGACGCCTTCATTCCGTTCCGCGACAACATCGATCGCGCAGCGACGAGCGGCGTGCGCTACGTCGCGCAGCCGGGCGGATCGGTGCGCGACGAAGACGTGATCCACGCCTGTGACGAGTACGGCATGGTGATGATCTTCACCGGCGTCCGCCTGTTTCACCACTGAGGATTCCCGGGTATAGCCTTGCGGGTACGGCCGGAGAGCGAGCCGTTGGACAGGCCACACCGGACCAAACCTGGATACGGGCCCCGGATGAGCTGCGGCCCACCCAGCTCAATCCCGAGTGGCGGTCATCTGGTGTTTGGCGGCGGCCAGATCGCGGAAATCCCGCTCATCTGCGCTGCGCAATACGTGCGGCGGATCCGCGCCTTCCAGTACGTCCTTGATGCCACCGTAAATGGCGCCGCGCATCGCGATCACGCCGCGGTCGCCGTCGCCAAGCTCCTCCCGGGTCCGGTCGTAGATTGGCCCTTGGCTCTCCGCAAGCAGCACCGCGTAGGCGACGGCATTGCCTGTCATCTCCTCACGCGGATTCTCGAAGCGGTACCCCTCGAGCCGCTGGACCCCATTCTGCCGCGCCTCGTCGACCGTGATCGGCCCGTCGCGCCGGAACGCGAGCACGTAGTGCCAATGGTGCGTGTCGTCGATGGGCACGTGCCAGTGCGCCACGCCGCCATCCATGCCGTTTGCCGGTGCGAGGCAGAGGTTCGGCATGATGAAATTGCGAACCTCCTTGAGTGCCTGCCCCTTGCCTTCGAGCGCTTGGAGGACTGCCAGCCGCACGCCGAACGCCGTCGGGCCCGGCTCGATCTCCATCTTTTCGAAAGTGGCATCCCCTGAGTTAGCCTCAGGGTCTGTCTGTCCGAGCCACCTGAGCGGACCGAGCTGAGCCGGGTCGACGTTTGCCTCCAGACTCTGGAGGTAGTTGCACTCGAGCAGATATCTGGCGCTGGCGCGAGCCTCTCCGGCCACCGTGGAGAACTCGTACTCTGGCAGCACCGGCGGCTCGCCGCCGCCGAGGTAACCAAAGATGATGCCACCACGCTCGATGGCCGAATACGCGGGATGCTGGATGCTCTCGCGATAGGTGCTGTCCGGTGGCTCCATGGGCTGCTCGAGGCAATGGCCTGCGGCGTCGTACAGCCACGCATGCCAGGCACAGCGCAGGCCGTTGTCCTCCACCCAGCCGTGAGCCAGGTCCATGCGCCGATGCGAGCACCAACGCCCAAGCAGTCCAAGTTGCCCCTGACCGTCGCGGTACAGCACGAGATCCTCGCTCAGAACGCGGAGCGGAATCGGCGAGCAGTCCTCCGGCACATCATCCGCGAGGGCGATTGGATGCCAGTATGCGCGCATGAAGTCACCGCCCGGCGTGCCCGGGCCGGTCAGGGTGAGCAGGTCGTTTTCTTCTTTACTGACCATCGTGTTTCCTGACCATCGTACTCATTGCACCGTCGATGCGCGACGCGCTGGGCGTCCGCGAAATTGATCCGCCTCGATATCGTGTTGCGCTGAACGGGCGGGCATCTAAGTTTATCGACCGGCGCCCGATTCAAGCCCGCCGAATTCCGAGTCGGGCTGCGTGCAGGCCTTCGCTCCGGACTCCCAAGGAAGCGAGCATAGCGGGGCAGTACGGCGATCAGTCCGCTGCGCGTTAGACGTGCGGGCGCTCCACGTCGCTCGGCGTGGCGGGTGGTGTGGTCAGGTGGGCCACGAGCGCGAGGCCCCCGAATACGCCGACGACCACGCCACCGGCGAGATAGAGCTTCTCGATACCGGGCGAGCCAGAGTGCAGCGCGAGAACTGCGACGCCCGCAAGTCCACATACCGCGTACAGCGTGAGCACAATAGCTGGCACGGATAACCCGAGCCTCCGCAAGCGATGCGCGACGTGCTCCGCGTCGCCGCCCAGGAAGGGCGATCGCCCCTGCGATACCCGACGGTAGGCAACCCAGGCGACGTCGAGGATCGGAACCGCCAGTACCAGAAACGCCGTGCCGATTTTGACCCCGCCCATCAGCGTGATCGCGCCGAGCATATATCCGAGAAACAGCGCACCCGATGCCCCGAAGATGACCCGAGAGGGATACCAGTTGCGGGTGAGGAAGCCGAGGCAGCTCGCGCCGAGCGCCAGGGGCACCACGGCGATCGAGTCCTGGCCGAACCAGGCGCTGCGCATAAAGAGCACGAAGCTGGCGATGGCGCTGATGCCACCGGCCAGACCGTCCGCGGTGTCAATGAAGTTGATGGCGTTCATCATGGCCACAAGCCAGAACACGGCCAATGGCACGGCGAGC
>JAXDLH010000224.1:0-3853 GCA_034666705.1 Chloroflexota bacterium | reverse complement strand
CCCGGGATGCTCAGTGTTCCCACGAGATGATCGCCATCTGCGAGCCTGGCTGGCCCACGAGCCCGCCGTCGCGCTCGGCGACGAGACTGGCCACGAACGACCGAATGCGCGCGTCGTGAGCGTGGTCGTCCTCTGCGATGTCCAGTCGCTGGCGCGCATCGTCGACCGCCTCATCCAGGCTGGCATAGCGCGCCGGCGCAGGTCGCGGGGCCGGACGCAGTTGTGCGCGAATACCCATGGAGAACAGGAGATTGAGGAGCTCGAGCGCATTCGGCTCGGGTGGCCGCGCCTTGCCATGGATCTCGGCCCACAACGGGCCGAGCGCGGCGCCGTTCTCCTCCAACCGATGGAGGATGAAGCACGCTCGTCGCGCGCTGCGGTCCAGCTTATCCAGAAAGGCGGCAGCGTCGCGCACGAAGTACAGCACGTTGGCCACGAAGGCCACATTGTGCGGCTCGACCGTCGCCTCCTGCCAGCTACTCGCCACGATCGTAAGGTTCGCGACCCCTCGGGCGCCCGCCCCCTCGGCGAGTTGGGCGCGCATGCCCGCAGACGGCTCCACGGCGGTTATCCGCGCCACGTGCGACGCGATTGGCAGGCCGTAGCGGCCGGCGCCCGCCCCGACGTCGAGTACGGCATCATCCGGGTGCACGGCGTCGAGGATGGCGCGGACGAATGGGTCGTTGGCTGCGTCCAGATTCTGGGTCAGGCGGGCGAAGCGATCGGCGCGATTGTCCCAGCGGCTGCCGCCGGCGACCTGACTCGGGTTCATCGCCTCCCGCGCCGCAACCAGCGCCTCCCAGTGCGCGCGCCAGTCGACGTCGCCCGCGCGAATCGCCGGGCCGCGCTCCACCATCATCTGCATGATTCCCAACCTCCGTCCAACCGAGAACGTTCGCCCTGCGCTACTGAGTAAGCTGCCAACTCTCGACGTTCCAGGTGTTGGTAGCGCCGGCCGCGCCGGTCCGCGTCGGCAGACCGAGTAGGCCCTTGCTCGCCGTGAGGGCCTCAATGCGATAGTTCACGGGCAGGAAGGGCAGGTCTTCGCTCAGCCGGTGGATCACCTGCGCCTCGATCTCGACTTGCCGCGCCCGGACCGGCGTCCGGCCCCACTGGTCGAGCAGGCGATCGACCTCCGGGTTCGTATAGCCGAACTGGTTGGCACCGCGTGGGTTCTGCGGCGTGCGGAGATTCCGGCTGTCGATGCGGAACATATTGTTCTCGAAGTCGGCGCCAAGGCCGGAGAGGTCGGTCGTGGAATACTTGTAGTCAGGACTCTGCGAGACGGTGAGCGGCACGTTCTGGAACACCACGTCGAAGCCGAGCGCCTTCCACATGCTGCCAATGGTCGCCTGCGCGGATTCCCGCTCCTGGTTGCCCGTGGTCGTACTGAACGGAAGGGTTACCATTTCTCCCCGCGCGTCACGCAGCATGCCGTCGGCTCCGGGCTGAATCCCCAGCTCGCCCAGCAACTGGCGTGAACGGGCCGGGTCATAGGGGTACTTCGTGGTCTGCGCGTCGATCATGTCGAAGCCGGACGTGCCGGGGATGACGTAGCTGTGGGCGACCTGCACCAGGCCGCCGTAGAGGTCGCGCACGATCGCCTCGCGATCGACCCCATACATGAGCGCCTTGCGCATGCGCAGATCGGCAACCTTCGGATCGCCGGGCGCAAAGCGGATCTCGAAAATCAGCCGTGGCGCCGTGATCACTTGGCCGCCGCCCTTCGATTCCCAGTTCGTCTTGAGGAACTCGGCCTCGCTGACGCCCAGCGAGCTGCCCATGAATGAGTCCACCTGGCCGGCGAGGATGTTCGCCATCGCGGTGCTGATGTCCGGAATGATTCGGAACGTAATCGTGCGGATCTGCGGCGCCTGGCCGTAGAACCCATCGAACGCCTCGATGTCGGCCGAGCTGCCTGGCTCCCACCCGGTCAATCGGTAGGGCCCCACCCCGACAAACGCGCTGCTCCAGAAGGTTGAGTTCACGAATGCCGTGTGGTCGCCGAGAAACGTTGGCTCGAGGAGATGGCGTGGCAGCAGAAACAGGTCGTTGCCGCCGAGCCGCCCTGCAGCGAGAAAGAAGCTGCTCCAATGGATGATCGTCGTCTGGGGATCCACCACGTCGATGCTCTGGATCAGCTTCGCGGCGGTCCACTCCTTGTAGGGCACGTCCGGTGTGATAGCGACCTGCCAGCTAAACACGACGTCCTCGGCGGTAAGTGGAGAGCCGTCATGCCAGCGGGCGTTGGGCCGCAGTCTCCAGGTCGTGTCGGCGTGGCCGTCGTCGAACACGCGCCACGTGCCGTCGTCCAACGAGGGGAGCGCGACGGCGGCGCTGGGGAAGAACACCCCCTTGTCGTCGATGTCGGCGAGCCCGCGATGCAGCATGGCGGCGAGCTCCTCTGGCCCACTCTTGCCGCCGAAGAACATCGGCCCGAAGCCATCGATCTGCGTGTCCGTCGCGACGACGACGGTGCGGCTGCTCGGCGGAGCGCTTGCGGCGGGCTTCTGGGCTCCGTCGGCTCCGCCCGCAGCCGGCGCCGATGATGAAGGCACGGGCGCCGCGCAGCCGGCCAGCAATACGGCGAGCAGCAAACCTGCGTGGATGCCCGGTTTCATAGCGCTCTTCCTCCTATCCGAACCAGCCCTAAACCAAAGCGCGGATGAAGACTACATTTCCGCGTGCCTGATCACGCCCGTGTGAATGGGGGGGTCACCTTGGCCTGAGTTTAGAAGCGCGGCCGAAAACCCTGTTTTGCTCGCAAGGCCTACCCATGTACAACATTGAATCACGGTTTGTGATCGCTAATGACAAGAGGACTTGCCCGCGTCTACGGCCGAAATGGATGTGTCGGCCGCGCTTCTAATGGGCTTCGCCCTGTGAGGTTAACAACGTCGTTCCCGTCCTGGCATGCGAATGCGCCCGTGGTTCCCGCGATCCTGCTAAGCAATCGACGTGAAGCCCATTAGCGCACCTCGAGACGATCGAGTCTCAAGATGGGAATGGAACCGGTCTCCCTATTCCGATTCGCCCGGAGCCAGCCACAATGTGCCATCCGCACGCCCCGGAGGCACTCAATCGCAACTCGTCTGCGCCAGGCCTGCGTACCGCGCACCAGCAGACGTGCCATCCGCTCGCCCCGAGGCGCTCGATCGCAACCGTTTGTGGTGAGGCGCTCAATCACAACCGTTCGCCCTCAGGCTCTCAATCGCAATGTGCCAACGCCAGTCGCCCAAACCTCGTATCGCAACCGTTCGCCCTGAGGCACTCGAAGGGCGGACCCGGCGAGCGCAACGTTGGTTCCACCGGGTTCATGGTTCGAGTGCCTCACCACGAACGGTTGGGGGCGCACCACGAACGGTCGCGATGACTGCCGGGATTCGGGCTCGGCGGCAGCTCGTGCAGGTTACGATTAAGTGCCTCGCTATGAACGGTTACGATTGAGTACCTCACCACGAATGGTTGCGATCGATTGCCTCGCTACGAACGGTTGCGATTGAATACCTCGCTACGAACGGTTGGTGTACAGCGGATGCCCCGGGACCGGTCCCGGGGCATCCATGCCGCAAATCGACCGGTCCAGATTCCTGCCTGGCGGCGTCCTCGTCAGGGAACCTGGGTAGGGACCCGGCCGCTGCTCTTCTCAGCCTCGCGCGCCAGCCAGACTGGCGTGGCGACCTGGTTCTCGATGTCCAGCGTCTCGCGGAAGGCGCGGCCCGCCGTGTGTTGCCGCTCGGTGGTGCAGCACAGGTAGGCCAGGTTCTCGCGCTCCCAATTGATGTCCTGCTCGGTATCGGGCAGATAGGCGCGGAAGAACTCCAGCGCGCTTTCGGGCACCTTGTAGTGGGTG
>JAXDLH010000223.1:0-8344 GCA_034666705.1 Chloroflexota bacterium | reverse complement strand
TTCGGCGGGGCTTGGAGGTTCATCGCCGGGCCGAGCAGCAGGCGGGCGACCGCGATCGTCCGGGTCATATCCAGCACGCCGGGCTCCGGCCAGTTGTGCATGCGAATGTCGGGCTTGGCCCGGAAGTTCTGGATGATGACTTCTTGAACGTTGCCGTGCTGCGCGTGCAGCTCGCGGATCGCGAGCAGGGTGTCGACGCGCTCCTCGAGCGTCTCGCCGATGCCGATGAGCATTCCCGTCGTGAACGCGATCCCGAGCTCGCCGGCGGTTGCCATCGTCTCCAGCCGGCTGTCCGGGACTTTGCCGATACAACCGAAGTGTGCTCCGCCCCGCTGGAGCAGCCGCGTGCTGACGCTCTCCAACATCAGCCCCATAGAGCCGTTGACCTCGCGCAGTTGCAGCAGCTCATCCCGAGTCAACACGCCGCAGTTTGCGTGGGGGAGCAGGCCAGTCGCCTCGAACACCTGCTCACACATCGCGGCGAGGTAGCTGGTCATCGTCGGGTGGCCCACCCGGCGCAGATGCTGGCGGGCAAGCGCGAAGCGCTCCTCGGGCTTTTCGCCGAGGCTGAACAGCGCCTCCTTGCAACCCTGCGCACGCCCCGCCTCGGCGATCGACATCACGTCGTCGGGATCCAGGGTCTTCGCGTCGGGATGGCGGGGCGCCTTGACGAAGGTGCAGTAGCCGCACTTGTCGCGGCACAGGTTCGTCAGTGGAATGAAGACTTTGCGCGAGTAGGTGACAGTGCGGCCCTTCGCGGCAGCCCGAAGCGCTGCCGCCGCGGTCATGAGTGATGGCAGCTCGGTTGGCGTCGCCCGCATCAGCCGGTAGCCATCCGCGGCGTCGAGCGATTGGCCCGCCCGCGTGCGGTCCAGGATTCGTTCCAGATCAGCCGGGAGAGCGAGCACGGCGGGCAGGTCGGCGATCACGGGGGGTGCTCCTCGTGGGTTCAAAAAGCGTTCGTGCTGACGCTCGCGAATGGCTGCGGGTTTGGGAACTGCGGCCTGAGTGATATCCGCTCATGCCCGTCGACAGAGCTTATCGATGGGCCCAGGATGAGTGGTTTGGGAAGCGGCTCGCTCCACCCTGATTGACCATCCCGTGTGGGCATTGTAGCACTGCGGCCGGATCAGCTTTGGTCGCCGCTGGCGTGCTTCGCGATCCCCAGCGACTCGCGCAGCTTGAGCACCCGCCGCGCCCGCTCGACGATCGGCCGGTCGATCAGTTGCCCACCGAGTGCCACCGAGCCGCTGCCGGACGCCTGCGCCTCGTCGAATGCGGCCACGACCTTGAGCGCAAATTCCACGTCCTCGTCGGACGGACTGAAGATCTCGTTGATCACGTCGATCTGCCCGGGGTGGAACGTCGATTTGCCGGTGAAGCCGAGACGCCGCGCCTGAACCGAGTCGCGCAGCACCCCCTCCGCATCACGGAAGTCCGGCCATACGCCGTCGATCACCTGGATGTGAGCGCTAGCCGCAGCTATCACGATCGCCGAGCGCGCATAGATCAGCTCGCGTGCCTCGCCCTGGCGATTCGTCGAGAGCCCGAGATCGAGACCATAGTCCTCGGCGCCGAACATCAGCCCCATCATGCGCTGCGATGCCGCGGCTATCTGCGGTGCATTCAGCAGGCCGCGGGCACTTTCGATCGCGGCGACGATCTTCACGCTGCCCGGCTCCAGTCCGGCCGCTGGCTCCCGCTCGCTCAGCACCCGGTCGACCAGCTCGACCTCCTCGGGCCGCTCGACCTTCGGCAGCACCACGCCCTCGAGGCCGCGTACGACGACGGCTTGCACGTCCGCCTCCATGCGCTCCGTGGCAATGGCATTGAGCCGCACGAAGCGCATCGGCCCACCGGGCGCGCGGCTCAGCATCGTGGCGACGAGCTCGCGGGCGTCGTCCTTGAGGGCCGGGGGCACGCCGTCCTCGAGATCGAACATCGCCACGTCGAGGTTGTCGAGGCCCATCGCCTTGGTGAGCATTTTCTCGCTATTGCCGGGAACGAACATCCACGAGCGCTGCATGTCCATGACGGGCACGGTGTTACCTCATGCGAGATTTCGAGACTTCGGCGGGACGGTCAGCGCTCAATACGAGCGCGGCATCTCGAGGACGTTCTGTCCGATGTAGGCCAGGATGAGATTGTTGTTGACGGGCGCAGTCATGAAGAGCCGCGTCTCGCGGAACTTGCGCTCCACGTCGAACTCTGCCGCGAAGCCGTAGCCGCCATGGGCATCTAGGCAGGCGTTCGCAGCCTCCCATGATGCCTGGCTCGCGAGCAGCTTGGCCATATTCGCCTCGGGGCCGGGATTGCCGCCGCGGTCGATCATCCATGCGGCCTTGAGGCGCATCAGATCCGCGGCCTCGAGCCGGGCATGTGCCTGCGCGATCGGGAACTGCACGCCCTGGTTGGCGCCGATCGGCTTGCCAAACACGATGCGCTCACTCGTGTACTTCGCGGCGCGGTCGACGAACCAGCGGCCGTCGCCCAAGGCCTCGGAGGCGACCAGCACGCGCTCGACGTTCATGCTGTCCAGGATGTGGCGAAATCCCTGGTCCTCGACGCCGACGAGATTTTCGGCGGGCACTTCGAGATCCTGGATGTAGAGCTGTGTGGTGTGGTGATTGATCATCAGGTCGAGCGGGCGGATCGTGAGCTGCCCACTGGCGACCGCCTGTTTGACGTCCACGAGAAACACGCTGAGTCCCTGGGCCCGGTGCGCCTCGTCATAGGGTGCCGTCCTGGCGAGGAGCAGCATGAGGTCGGTGTGCTCGGCACGGGAGATGAATACTTTCTGGCCGTTGATGACGTACCGGTCGCCTTGCTTCACGGCCCTGGTCTCGATTCGCGTAGTGTCGGAGCCGGCGTTCGGCTCCGTCACGCCGAATGCCTGCAGCCGCAGCTCGCCCGACGCGATCTTGGGCAGGTAGGTACGCTTCTGGGCATCGGTGCCGTGCTTGAGCAGGGTGCCCATCGTGTACATCTGGGCGTGCGCCGTGGTGGCATTCCCTCCCGAGTGGTTGATCTCCTCGAGGATGAGCGCCGCCTCGGTGAACCCGAGCCCGGCGCCGCCGTACGCTTCGGGGATTAGCGCCGCCAGCCACCCAGCCTCGGTGAGCGCCGCCACGAACTGCTCCGGGTACTCGGTATGTTTGTCGAGCTCGCGCCAGTAGGCATCGGGGTACTTGGCGCATAGATCGCGCACGGCGGCGCGGATCTCCAACTGCTCTTCGCTGAGGGAGAAGTCCATCGCTACACCGCCCCCTCTGCGTGGAAGCGCTTGATCTCATCCTCGGTGTAGCCCGCGTCGCGGAGTACCTCGTCCGTGTTGCCGCCGAGCGATGGGATCGGTCCCTCCTGGACCGGGCTCTCGGAGAGCCTCAGCGCGGTCTCGATCGTGGGTAGGGGCCCGAGCGGCGAATCGACCTCGCGGATCAGGCCGCGGGGTCCGACCTGCGGATGTGCGAGCACCTCGTCCACGTCGCGCACCTCGCCGAACGGCAGATCCGCCTTCTTCAGCCGCGCCAGCCACTCAACCGAGTCGCGCGTCGCAAAGACGTCCTCGAACGTCTTCTCGAGCTCGACGCGGTTCTCGCGGCGCAGCGGCGAGGTTGCATACTTCGGATCCTGGAGCAGGTCGGGACGCTCGACCACGTCGCGGCACATCATCTCCCAGTCGCGCGGACTCGCGACCACGACGTTGATGTATTTGCCATCGCGCGCCAGATACACGCCGTAGGGCACGACGAAATGATGGCGCATGCCGACGCGCTGCAAGAGGGCCCCCGAGTGCCAGTAGTGCTGCGGAAAGTAGCCGAGCCACTCGAGCATCGTCTCGAACATCGCGACGTCGACGAGCTGGCCAACGCCCGAGCGTTCCCGCTGGTAGAGCGCCATCGTGATGCCGAGCGCCGCGTACATGCCGGCCGCAATGTCTGAGATTGGCACGCCAACCTTGGCCGGCGCCTCGGGGTACCCATTACTCAGCAGAATGCCTGATTCTCCCTGGATGAGCAGGTCGTAGGCTTTCATGTCCTTGTAGGGGCCAGTCATCCCATAGCCGGTGAGCGAGCAGTAGACGAGGCGCGGATTCAGCTCGTGCAGCGTCTCCCAACCAAGGCCGAGACGGTCCGGGAGGCCGGGTGCCGCGTTCACGAGGAACACGTCGGCCTGGGACGCGAGGCGCCGCAGGATCTCCAGGCCCGTCGGATTCCGCGTGTTGACGGTCACACTCTTCTTGCGGCGGCTCAGCCAGGTATAGCCCGAGGAGAGGTAGTCTTTTGGATCGGTGGCGTTGCCGTGTACGACGTTGTCCCACGTGCGGACGACGTCGCCCGTTGGGGCCTCGATCTTGATCACTTCAGCGCCCATGTCGGCGAGGAGGTGGGTGCCGAACGGGCCGGCGGCCGCCTGCTCGAAAGCAAGGACCTTGATACCGGTGAGCGCCCCCTCAGCCATTGGCGTCGGCCGCCAGCTTCGGCTCCGGGAAGAGGTCCGCGTTCGGCGCGAACGCCGTCTTCCAGACCATGACGCTCCGGGTGTACTCGATCACGATGGTCCCATCCTGCGTGATGCCGCGCGTGCGGAACTTGACGATGCCCCACTGCGGGCGCGAGCGCGACTCGCGGCACTCCAGCACCTCGCTCTCCGAATAGACCGTCTCGCCCTCGAAGAGTGGATTGGGGAGGTCGATCTTGTCCCAGCCGAGCGCGAAGCCGTTCTCGCTGGTGTCCGCGACGCCGAGTCCGGCGACGATGGCGATGGTGAGCGCGCTGTTGACGAGGGGCCGTTTGAACTCCGTATGCTCGGCGTAGTGCTGGTTGAAATGGATCTGGTTGGTATTGTTCGTGAGCAGGGTGAACCAGATATTGTCAGCCTGCGTGATCGTCCGACCGATGCGGCAGCGATACACGTCGCCGACCTCGAAGTCCTCGTAGAACCGACCGCCCCAGCCGGGCTTCACGGTCATCACGCACTCCTCCGTCGCTCGCGCGCTCGATTCTTGCTCGCCCGAGTCTTGCCTGTGCGGCCTGCCCGCGCACCGAGTGCGGCGTGCCGGCGCACCATGCGATGGTAAACTCGGCGTCAGCACACGGGCAACCACGGGGAGGGGAATCGTTGGAATACGACGTGGAGTTCAACTCGGGGGCGTTCTTCCCGGCGGCGGACACGGTCAGGCTGGCGGAGGTCGCCGAAGAGCGAGGCTTTGGTGCGGTCTGGAAGGGTGAGTCCAACAGCACCGATCCACTGGTGTTGCTGTCCGCGATGGCCTCCCGCACGAAGCGCATCAAGCTCGGCACCGCTGTGTATCACATGTTTGGCCGCAGCCCGATCACGATGGGCATCCAGGCGGCTACGCTCAACGACCTTTCGGACGGCCGTCTGCTCTTCGGGCTCGGCACGGCGAACACCACGATCGCTGCCTGGCACGGCGGCACCTTCGAGCGCCCGCTAGGGCGGATCAAGGAGTATGCGGAGATCGTGCGCAAGACTGCGCGCGGCGAGCGGTTCGAGTACGAGGGCGAGTTCTACAACACGGGGCCGTTCAAACTTTCATGGACACCCAAGCACCCGGAGGTGCCAGTCTTCTTTGCGGGTCTCGGCCCGCAGATGACGCGCCTCACTGGCCGCTATGCCGACGGTGTGGTGATCAACATGGCGAATCCGGGCATGGTGCGCGACATCGTCGGGCGTGTCCGAGAGAGCGCGGTCGAGGCGGGCCGCGACGCCGACCAGCTTGAGTACATCTTCAAGGTTCGCGTCTGCATGAACCCGGACCGCAACAAGGCGAAATACAAGCTCAAGCAGGTGCTCACGTTCTACATGGTGTCCGACCCGGAGGAGTGGCAGGAAGGCCACGAGACCGGTTACGGCGCCATGTACCGGGGGATGGGCTACGGCGAGGAGCTGGATTTCGTGCGCCTGGCGTTTCGGACCGAGGGGTTCCGCGCGGCGCAGGCGGCGATCCCGGATGTCGTGCTCGACGGCGACGGCCAGCGCGAGCCGCTGCCCGTCGTGGCGGCGAGCTCAATCGAGGAGGTCCGCGACCGGATCGACCGGTACATGGAGGCGGGCGCGACGCGGCTGATCATCCCCTACGTCCCGACGACCGACGACGCGGTCGGCGAGACCCTCGAGTTCCTCAACAATTGGAAGGTGTGAGCGCCAGAGCCTTCTCCTCCCTCCGTGGAAGGGCGCTGTGCCCGGGGTCGGGGGCAGGCCTCCTTGCCTGGCGGTCCGGGACAGGGCCTGTCTCCTGGAGGTCCGGGAGCGCCCCCTCCCAGCCGTCCGGGACGGCCCTCTCCCCAGACTTGGGGAAGGGCAGCCGGAGCGGATGTCGTCCTGAACTCAGTAGGCGCCGCGTCGCCGGATTCCCTGAAGGACATAAAGGCGTCGTTGCAAGTTGTTATGCATCGTGGAATGCCGTGAACAGGCGAATACAGGTATTCGGAGCAGCCAAGATGGTTGTCATCCTTGAGGCTGCAGCCGAAGGATCCGTGGTCACGACGTTGAGTCACAGATCCTTCGGCTGCGGCCTCGGCATGACAAAACAGACTTGTTAGTCGTTCCAGGCGTACGGGCCGCCGGAGGCGCGGTCCAGGTCATCCATCTCCTCTGGCGCAAGTCGGAATCCGATGGCGCCGAGGCTCTCCTGGAGTTGCTCGACGGAGTTCGCGCCGATGATTGGCGCGGTGATTACGGGCTGGGTGAGCAGCCAGGCCAGCGCGACCTGCGTGAGGCTTCGGTCGTGGTGCTCGCCGATTCGGCGCATCGTGCCAAGCGTCGCCCAGGCGCGCTCGTCGTCGAAGTACCGACTGCGGACGGATTCCGCTCGGCCGCTGGGCGGGAGCGGCTCCTCGAGCCGGTACTTGCCGGTCAGGAAGCCGCCTGCGAGGGGGCTGTACGGCATCACGCCAAGCCCGGCGTCCTCGCAGAGCGGCTTCAGCTCCCGTTCGAACTCGCCCCGATGCACCAGGTTGTAGTGTGGCTGCAGCGCGTCGTACCGTACCCAGTCGCGCGCAACACTTGCTGACAGCGCCTGCGCCATGCCCCACGCCGAGTAATTCGAGGCGCCGACGTACAGCACCTTCCCCTGTCGCACGAGATCGTCGTAGGCGCGCATCGTCTCGTCAATTGGCACGGTCTGATCCATCGAATGCGATTGGTAGAGGTCGATGCAATCGGTCTGGAGCCGCCGCAGGCTATCCTCCACCGCGCGCACGATGTGGCCACGGCTCAATCCCTCGCCGTTCGGTCCGTCCCACATTGGGCCGCGGTTCTTCGTGGCGAGTACGATCTCGCGGCGGTTGCCACGCTCCTTCATCCAGCGGCCAATGACCTCTTCCGAAACGCCGCCAGGGTTATTGGGTGCCCAGCGTGTATATACGTCGGCCGTATCGACGAAGGTGCCGCCAGCCTCGGCGAACGCATCCATCACATCGCGGGCGGCGGCCTCGTCCGCCGTCCAGCCCCATTGCATCGTGCCGAGGCACAGCTCGGAGACTTTCAGTCCCGTCCGCCCCAAATTCCGATATTCCATCGTACCCTCCTGATCCGCGCGTCACCGTGCAATCATCGTGGATGTGCTCCGGCGAGACAAAGCGAAGCGGGAGGTCCTTGAAGACCTCCCGCCCTCACTGCGAACTCGATTAGATGTGGGGCTAGATCCCGCCGCGTTGCGGAGTCGCCGGCTCGTCGTCCAGCCACATCAGCTTCGCCGGGTTGTCGCGCACCATCATGTGGATCTCCTCGCGCGACATCCCAAAGGCGAGCAGGGCGCGCAGGAAGATCCGCATACCGTCGATCGAGTCGACGTGCAGCACCTGACCGAAGTCGGTGCCGATGATGCACCGTTCGGCGCCGATCTCCTTCATCGTGCGGATCGTCTCCATCGGGTCGGCGACCGGCTGGTACAGGCTCGGGATCATCGGCTGGCAATAGGTGCCGACGTAGGCGCCAAGATCGGCCAGCCGCTTCATCTCGTCGAGCAGCAGCTTGTTGAGCTCCAGCAGCGGGTGGTCGAGCACCACGCGCGTGCCGATCTCCTTGGCGGCAGTCACGATCGGCAGCAGCTCGCCGTAGTCGGTGTGGCCGAGGCCTACGCCGACGTGGTACTCCGCCGCCATCTCGAGCACGCGGATGGTCTCCGGCAGCACCCGACCGGTGGACTCGTCGACGAGATGCACGCCTTCGTGCTCCGGGCGACCGGCCCCTCGCCAGAAACCGTACGACGTGAAGGTGGGGAACCAGATCATCTTGAAGTTCGGGTACTGCAGCCCGACGCGCACCATCTCCGGGTTCATACCGTGGCAGGTCCCGATGCCGCCATAGACCTGGATAC
>JAXDLH010000222.1:0-19268 GCA_034666705.1 Chloroflexota bacterium | reverse complement strand
ATGGGAGTTCGTAGGGAGGCCAACCGGAGTCCCTGGCACGTGGTTCTAGTCGGCTTCGTGAACTCGCCCGGCGCCGGGCGGCTCGCGGCCATGGCCGCCCGCCAACGGTTTCTGCCGGGTTGGGCGCTTGCCATCGCGGGTGACGTGCTCTACTTCGTGTTGCTCATGGCTTCGACACTCTGGCTCCGCGAGGTGCTCGCGAACGATCGCATCGCGACCGGACTCATGTTGCTGATCACGTGGCTGGTTGCGCCACGGCTCCTCAAGCGGGTGCACCTCGCGGCGCCTCCGCTGCCGGCCGGCGCACCGGTCGGTGGGCTCACGCCGGCACTCGCCGCCAGTTCCTCCGGAGGCAGCGTGGCAATGCCCGACTCCCTCGCGCGTCTCCTGGGCCGCCGGCGCTGAGGTCTGTGCCGTGCGCGTCTTCGTCGCCGGCGCCACTGGAGCGATCGGCGTTCCCGCCGTGCGCCAACTCGTCGCGGCGGGTCACGACGTCGTCGGGCTGACCCGCACTCCAGGCAAGACGGCGCTGGTTCGCGCGCTCGGCGCTGAGCCGGCCGTGGCGGACGCGCTCGATCCCGCGGGTCTGCGGGCTGCGGTTGTCGCCGCGCATCCCGCGGTCGTCGTTCACCTCCTCACCGCGCTTCCGAAAAATGGGCCAACGCGCGCCGCTGACCTGCGGGCGACGGAAATTGTTCGCGCGCGCGGTACGCGCAACCTGCGAGCGGCAGCCGTCGCCGCCGGGGCGCGACGGCTCGTCGTCGAGGGGTTCGTCGGCGTCTATGGCGTCGGCAACCTCGGGGCCCGCCCGCTGGCTGAGGACGAGCTGCCCGCACGCGCCGAGGTCATGCCCCGGATGCAGATGGCCGTCGAGTCGATGCGGGCCTTCGAGCAGTCAGTCGTGGGGCCGGCCGGTCATGCCTCCGAGATCGAGGGCGTCGTCCTTCGCCTGGGCTACATCTATGGTCCTGAGGTCGGCTCGACGCAATTCATGGCTCGTCTTCTGCGGCGGCGCATGTTTCCGCTGCCGGGCGGCGGCCGTGGCGTCGTGCCATGGGTTCACGTCGAGGATGCCGCCGCGGCGTTCGTCGCCGCACTCACGGCCGGAGCGCCGGGCGCGATCTACAACGTGGTCGACGACGAGCCCGTAGCCCTACGCGCCTATGCGGAGGAGTTTGCCGGGCTGCTGGGAGCGCCGCCGCCGTGGTCGGTGCCCCTCTGGCTCGCGCGCCTGCTCGCGCCCTATGCGGCCGCCGGGCTCAGCGGACAGCTCGTCCTGGCAAACGCGCGGGCGAAGCGCGATCTTGGCTGGGTGCCGCGCTACCCGACCTACCGCGACGGCCTGCGCGCCACGGTCCCAGTCGCGGACTGAGGGCGAGCATCGCCGCTTACCCGGGCGTCGGCAGGGCCGAGGTGCCAGGGCTCGTGGCCGACGTCTCGGAGTCGAGGGCTCGGGGCCGGCCACGAGCGTCGTCGGCGCCGATGAGGAGCGTGCCGCCGCCCACGGCAGCCACCGCCGCATCGACTTTAGCCTGGAGCCCGACTGCCGATGCGGTGGCGAGGTCTCGCATGTCGCGCAGCTCGGCGCGCAACGTATGGGTGCGCGCGAAGCAGAACCAGGTCGTCACTTCGACCAGCCGTCCAGGCGCGAGCTCGAGTGGGCGAAAGGCCAGCTCGCCCCGCGCCACGGCTTCCAGCACCGTGACGAGCGGGAAAAAGGCGACGCCAAAGCCTCGCTCGCAGAGCACGCGCCGCGCATCCAGGCTCTCGACTGGATAGACCTCCCCGGGCCGGACGCCATGACGCGCGAGCGCTTCGCGAACCAACGCCAGGTAGCCGGTCGTCCGCTCATTCGAGAGGAGGCGCTGGCCGGCAAGGTCTTCGGAAACCAGGCAGCGGCGTGCGGCGAGGGGATGGTCAGGTGTCAGAGCGAGACCAATTGGGCCCCGGAAGCATGGAGTGAGCTCATATCCCTTGAGTGAGGGCACGACGAGGTCAGCGTATAGGGCACAGTCGAGTTGGCCGTGGATGAGGTCTGGCAGCACTTGCTGGGGCCGACCGCTGCGGGTCACGACTTCGATGTGCGCGTGTTGTTCAACAAACTGCGGCAGCAGCTCGGGCAGCACATAGCTCGCCGTTCCTTCGGCGCACCACAATGTCACCCGCGCCGCAATTCGCCGCGCGGTGGCGCGCGTCTCCTCGACGGCATCCTGCAGCTCTTGCAGCAGGCGCGTCGCCACCGTCTGAAATGAGCGGCCGGCATGGGTCGGCTCGGCCCCGCCCCGGCTGCGCACGAACAGCGTGAACCCCAGCCGCTCTTCCAGGATGCGCATGCGCACGCTGACCGCGGGCTCGGAGAGGAACAGCTTGTGCGCGGCCTTAGCGAAGCTACCCTCGTCACAGATCGCAAGGAAGATCCGCAGCGACAGCAGATCGACGTCGAGGTCCATCATGAAGAGCGAGCTCGATTCAGGCGCCGACGGCAGCAGCGGGCGCGCGCGAGAGGTATCCCTGCTCCCGGTAGTACGCCTCAGCCCCGGGATGAAGCGGGACGCCGAGCTCCTGCCAGGCCGTGAGCGGGTCGTACCCGAACGGCACGTGCTGCTCCTGGAGGCAGTCGCGGTTCTCGTCGATCGCCCTCGTGATCGCATACGCGTCCTGGTCGCTCAGGTGGGCATGCGTGACGATCGTGTGGTGGCCCGCCACAAACGTCGGGATGTCCTCGTCGAGACCACGGAACAAGCCCGCGGGCATCGTGCCCTTGCGCAGGTCCATCTCCGCGGCCAGCTTGTCGCGCGTCGGCTCCGGAATCCCCAGGAAGCGCAGATTGAGGCGGATCTGCGCCTGCATCCAGCAGGTGCCCCAGGTCGGGGCGTAGTTCGAGTACGCGGGGATGATCATCACGTCGAGATCGTTCTGCATGATCGCCGTCAGCCCGGCCGCATCCCCGGCAAGCACCCGCCCGCCCCACGCGACTACATCATCCTGGTCGAAGCCAGCTTCCTCGAGCACCCGGCTCGTGATATAGCCCATAGTGCGCGTCTGACGCCGCGTGCGGGCCACGGTGAAAAGGCGGATCGGCCGCCGCTCGGCAGCGACTTGCTCGAGCGACGTGATGCCCGACTCCCACGTGGCAGCGATGCCGACGTACTGGGGCTGGATGAAGCTTGCCAGGCCGCGCAGGTTCGTGAGCGGCTCCTTAGCGTACTGGGCGAAGCCACGGTAGGCCCAGTCGACCTGCTCGCGGAAGTTCGCCCCCAGGTCCACCTCACCGCGATTGTGGGCGGGCAACGACGCGGCCTCGCCGTCATACGACTTGAACTCGTATGGCACGCCAACACGCTTCAGCGCCGCGGCCACCGCTTTTTGGGCCGCGCCCCACGGGCCGTCGATGCTGGCGCCGGTAAAGGTGATGGTGCGTGATGTGCTCACTGGCCAACCTCCTCTGCGGTAGCGTGTGTGCTCACGAGATGTCCCACTGCTCGGCATTCCAGGTGCGGGTGTTCTCGCCGCCGAGCTCCTTACGCGGGTAGATGTTCTGCACGCTCTTCCGCACCGACATGACCTCGGCCTGGAGCTTGATCGGCAGCATTGGCAGTTGCTCGCTGAACATCCTGGAGAACTCGATTACCTCGGCGTCGCGCTCGGACTGAATAAAAGTGCGGTCCATCCGGTCGAGCACCGCCTCCTTGTTTGGGTCATCCCAGCGTGCCTGGTTCTCCCCAATCCATCCATTCTCGGCGGTGGGGATGTTCGACGTGCCGTAGAAGTTCCGCCACAGCTCGACTGCAAAGCTCTGCCAGTCCCACTTCGCGCCCGCATAGTGGTTGCGCGTTTGGTCGGACCCCGCCTCCTCGCGTGGCGACATGTTATGGATGTCGACCCCGATCCCCACCTGCTTCCAGTAGTCGGCGATGGCAGTTTGAAGCTGCACCTCGAACACCTGGGGATCCGCACGGCCATCGATCACGAAGCGCTCACCGGCGCTGTTCACGAGGATGCCGTCCGGTCCCGGCGTCCAGCCGGCGTCGGCGAGGAGCTGGCGGGCGCGCTGCGGATCGTAGGCGTACTTCGTCGCGGCTGCGAGCGCCTGCTGGTATTGCGGCCGGCCCGGCGACAGCGGCACGTGCGCCACCTCCTCCTCGTTGTGCGAGAGGGTGGACACGATGTCGTCGCGGTTGATGGCGTGCAGGAAGGCGCGGCGCACGCGAATGTCGCGGAGCCAGGGGTTGAGCGGGCTCAGCCCGACGCGGTCGATGTTGACCGGTGCGAAGATCACCGTGCCCTCACCCTTCACCTGCCACTGATCGCGCGCGATCAGTCCCGTATCCAGCGTGAACGCCTGCCGGAGCGCGGCGTCCACGTTGTTGGTGAGGACGTTCGAGAGCATCGTGTTGGTGTCGTAGATGAACTTCCAGATGATGCGATCGACCCTGGGCCGGCCGAGGAAGTAGTCGTCGAATGCCTCGAGCACGAGCTGCGAGTCCTGGTCCCAGCTTGCCACTTTGAACGGACCGGTACCGACGAAGCCACTGGTCCACCAGATGCTGTTGGCAAGGCTGTCGACCCCCTGATTGCGGTACACGTCTTCGAGGATGTGCCGCGGCATCGGGCGGAATCGCGTGTTGTAGACCTCGTCCGCGCGGTTGTAGATCTTGCTCCAATAGAGCACCAGGGTGCGGTCATCCGGCGTCTCCACACGCGTGATGTTCTGCGCGACCGACTTGTCGCCGAATGGAAACCGCCGGTCCTGAATTACTTCCCAACCGAACGCGAAATCTTTGGTCGAGAATGGCGTCCCATCGTGCCATTTGATGTTCGGTCGCATGGTGTACCGGGTGACCATCGTGCCGTCGGCGTTCAGCACCCAGGTGCCGCGCTCGAGCGAGGGCTTGTCCTCCGCGAGCCACGCTTCACCCTGAAACGTGACGGAGTTCTTCCGCACGAGCTCGGCGTCCACGACGTTCCGAATCTCATAGTCGGATTGGCCGTAGTTCCCCATGTCGGTATGCTGGCGGCCTCCGCCGATCACGATCGTCTTCGGCCCCGTGGCCTGGACGACCGCGGGTACCGGTGCTTGCCCGACCTGAGCCGTCGGCTGCGGCGTCGCAGGCTGGCAGGCGCCAAGCAGGAGGGTGAGCGCGGCGAGCATCCCCGCACCGAGCCGGCGCGATCCTTGCACGCGGCGGACGGTCGACCAGTTCTGGCGATGCATACGAGCCTCCTCTTGATGGGCCATGGCTTCATGGGCCACGGCGTCGTGGCGCGTGCAGCCCGACGCTACGTGCGCGCAGTGGGTGTGTCTAGTTCACCCTTGAGGTACCCTTGCTCGCGGTAATACGCCTCGGCGCCGGGATGCAGTGGCAGCGCGGTGCGCTGCCACGCTTCGCGCGGGTGGAATGCGAAGGTGTCCGCCTGGAGCGCGAGGCACTCGGAGTGCTGGTCAATCGCCCTTACAGCGGCATACGCCGCCTCGTCGCTCAACTGGTCGTGAGTGATCACGGTGTGGTCGGCTACGACGTAGGTCGGGATGTCCCGCGCGACGCCCTTGAACAGACCCGCGGGCATTACGCCTTTCGGCGCGTGCAGTTCAGACTCGAGAGTATCCAGCACGTGCTCGGCGACCGGCAGGAAGCGCAGGTTCAGGTTGATCTGTGCCTCCATCCACATCACGCCCCACTGCATGCCGTACCGCGAATAGGCGGGGAGTGCGATCAGGTCGAGGTTGCGGTCGCGGATCGCCTGCATGCCGTTTTCAGCGGTGAAGACCTGGCCGCCCCAACGCTCGACATCCGCCTGGGTGAAGCCAGACTCCTCGAGCAAACGACTCAACACCAGCCCCATCGTGCGCGTCTGATACTTCGACTTGGAGATCGTGTACAGCCGGATCCCTCGCTGCTCCTTCGCGACCTGCTCCAGCGAGGTGATGCCGGACTCCTCCGTCGCGGCGATGCCCCCATACTGTGGCTGCACGACGCGCGCGAGCGCGCGCAGGTTGCGGTGCGGCTGGGATGCGTGGTGGTAGAGGCCGTTGTACGCCCAGTCCACCATGATCGTGAAGTTGACGCTCAAGTCTGCCTCGTAGTTGTCGACCAAGAGCATGCCGGCCTCGTCGAACTTCGGGATGCGCTGGCCCTGCTCGAGCTGCGCCTCGAGGCGGTCCATCGTGGCCATCGTGTGCTGTGCGCTTTCAGGCGAGAGGATCTCACTCTTGACGCCGTCCAGGGCAAGCGCCTGCTGGACCCCCAGCGTCGCGGATCCCCACGCGCCGAAGAGGCCGGAGAACCTGAGGGTGCGACTCTCGGTCGCGTTGCTCGCCATCACTTCCACTCCCACTGCTCGGCGTTCCAGGTCCGGGTGTTCTCGCCGCCAAGCTCCTTGCGCGTGTACAGGTTCGTCAAGCCCTTCCGGACCGACATGACCTCCGCCTGGAGCTTGATGGGAAGGGCCGGCAGTTGCTCGGAGAAGAGCTTGGTGAATTGCACGACCGCAGCGTTGTATGGCGCCTGCTCCAGGCTGCGATCCATCTGGTCCAGCGCCGCCTCTTTCCCCGGGTCGTCCCAGGCGATCTCGTTGCTGCCGATCCAGGCGTTCTGCGCGGTCGGGATGCTCGCCGTCGCGTAGAAGAACCGCCACTGGTCGATCGCAAAACTGTTCCAGTCCCACTTGACGCCCGCGTAGTGGCCGCGGGTCTGCTCGGATGAGCTCTCTTCCCGCTGGGTGAGGTTGTGGACGTCGACCGCGACGCCGACTCGCTTCCAGTTGTCGGAGATCGCGCTCTGTAGCTGGACCTGGAACACCTGCGGGTCGGTTCTACCGTCGACCACGAACCGCTCGCCGCTGCCATTGACGAGGATGCCGTCGGCACCCGGCGTCCAGCCGGCGTCGGCGAGGAGCCGGCTGGCGCGCTGCGGGTCGTAGTCGTATTTGGTGGCGACCGCAAGCGCCTGCTCATACTGGGGCCGTCCCGGCGATAGCGGAATGTGCGCGACCTCCTCCACGCCGCGCGAGAGGGTCGCGACGATGCTTGGACGATCGATCGCGTGGAGGAGCGCCTGCCGCACCCGCAGGTCGCGCAGCCAGGGGTTATAGGGACTGAGGCCGATGCGGTCCATGTTCACCGGTGAGAAGATCACCGTGCCCTCGCCCTTCGCTGCCCATTGGTCCTTCGCGACCAACCCGGTATCGAGGGTAAATGCCTGGCGAAGTGCCGCGTCGACGTTGTTCGAGAGCACATTCGAGAGCATCGTGTTCGTATCGAAGATGAACCGCCAGATGATGCGGTCCACCTTCGGGCGGCCCAGGAAGTAATCGTCAACCGCCTGCAGGTTGATCTCGACGTCCTGGTCCCAGCTCATGACCTTGAATGGGCCGGTGCCGATAAAGCCGCTGGTCCACCACGGGTTGCTGCTGAACGAGTCGAGCGGCTGGTTGCGGTACACGTCCTCGAGGATGTGCGCTGGATAGGGGCGCAGCTTCGTCGAGTAGAGCTCGTCAGCGCGGTTGTAGATCTTGGTCCAGTACAGCACGATCGTGCGATCGTCCGGCGCCTCGATCTTATTGATGTTCTGGGCAACCGAGCGGTCGCCAAACGGGATCCGGGTGTCGCGGATCAGCTCCCACCCAAAGATCACATCCTTTGGCGTGAACGGCACGCCGTCGTGCCACTTGATGCCCGGCCGCAGCTTGTAGGTCGTGACCATGCTGCCGTCGGCGTTCACCTGCCAGGTGCCCTTCTCGACCGAAGGCCGCTCTTCAGCCATCCACGGCTCGCCAGTGATCGTGAGCGCGTTCTTGCGCATGAGCTCGGCGTCGACCAGGTTGCGGACCTCGTAGTCTGAGACGCCGAATGCGCCCATGTCCGTGTGCTGGCGACCCCCGCCGATGATGACGGTCCTCGGCCCGGCCGCACCGCCGACCGCGGGAACCGCCTGCGGCGCAGCGCTTTCGGTCGACGTGGTCGCGGCGCGATTGGGCGTCGGTTGACAGGCACCGAGCAGGAGCGCAAATGCGGTGAGGAGCATAGCGGCGCCCGCCGACCGCGATCGACCGCGGCGGCTCACAAATGACCTGTTGGGATCCTGCATCAGCTCCTCCCGGTGCGGGTGTCTTCACCCTGAAGTGTGGTGTCCGTCGGTTAGAAGGGCGCCTCGATTGGCTGCTTGCGGTCGGGATCCAGCTCCCGGAGGCGCGGCGCCACGTGCTCCATGAACATGCGCATCGACCGCGCCCGCTGTTGGCGCGTGCCGTAGTCCTTCCCCATCAAGAGCAGGAGCATGCCGAAGCCGCCGGCATCGTCGTAGAAGCGCTGCAGGTGGTCGTACACCGTGTCCGGGTCGCCGACGATCGAGTAGCCGACGTCGACGAGGTAGTCGAAATTGATGTCTTCGATCTTGCCGCTTGGCGGCATCACGTGGGCGAAGTGGTGCGGGAATGAGCGCTTGTGGTGCTCGATCGAGGGGATCATGCTCGCCCGCAGCTCGTTTTTCGCCTTCTTCACCGAGTCGGAGACGTAGACGTAGCGGCAGACCCGGATCGCCTTGCGGTTCGCCGGCACGCCCGCTTCTTCCGCTGCCTGCACGAACTCCTCACCCTTGCGGCGAATCGCCGAGGCAGTGTCGTACTGGCTCATCAGCACCAGGAAGCCGTTGCGCGCCGCCAGCTCATTGCTGCCGCCGCTGGCCGAGGCGATGCCCACCGGCATGAATGGCTTCTGGAGCGGCTTGGGCTGGACGGAGATCCGCTTGCCCGAGAAGAACTCGCCCGCGAAATCAAACGGCTCCGGCTCAGTCCAGCACTTCAGCACCAGCTCGATCGCCTCGAACATCCGAGCGCGCCGCAGGTTGAGGCTGGTGTCGTCGCTCACTCCACGCTGCGCCATGCCGTCGTCGTCGGGCCCGCCGACGCCGAAGCCGGACATGTAGCGTCCTCCCGTCAGGTGATCGGCGACCGCGGCCTCGGTTGCGACCTGGACGGGCTGCATATAGGCGATGGGGCGGATGGCAGGCCCCATCTTGATCTGCGTGGTCATCGCGGCGGCCTTAGCGATGAGGAGATTGGTGGCGGACATCGTGTCTGGCCGCGCGTACCCATTGCCGCGGGCGATGTGCTCGCTGATCCACGCCTCCTGAAAGCCGAGCTTGTCGGCCGTCACGACTTCAAAGATGTCCTCGTCGTACGTCTTCGCGGCGAGTTGGTTCATCCGCTCGCCGTTGGAGAAGAGTCCGAACTCCATATTGCCTCCGCGCCTTATGCTGGGATGCCGGGCTGATCGGGGTTGAGCCCACGCAGCCGTGGTGCCACCTCGGTGCTGAACATCTCCCACGAGCGCGCGCGCTGCTCGCGGGTGCCGTAGTCCTTGCCTGCCAGCAGGAGCAGTACGCCGATCCCGCCACATTCGTCGTAGAAGCTCTTGATCTCCTCGTACACCGTGTCCGGGTCGCCGGCGAAGTAGTGGCCGGAATCAATCAGGAAGTCGAACGTCACGTCCTCGACGCGCCCGCTCGGCGGCAGGCTGTGCTCGAAGTGGTGCGGGAAGAACTCCTTGTGCCGCTCGATCGAGGGCGTCATGTCCGCCCGGAGGTCGTCCTTCGCCTGGGCGACGCTGTCGGTGACGTAGACGTAACGACACGCGCGGATGGCGCTGCGGTTCGGCGCACGGCCGGCAGCTCGCGCCGCCTCCAGCATGACCTCGGCGGAGCCGCGAATGTTGTGGGCCTCGTCGTACTGGCTGAAGAGCGGCAGGAAGCCATTCCGGCCGGCCATCTCCATCGTCGTCGCCGTGCCAGTACTGGCCACGGCGACTGGCACGTGCGGCTTCTGCACCGACTTCGGCCGCAGCTCGATCTCCTCGCCCTGCCAGAACTCACCGCGATAGTCGAAAGGCTCTGTAGCGGTGAACGCTTTCATGATGAAGTCGATCGACTCGTGCATCATGTCGCGCCGGTGGTTCTCGTCCAGGCCGCGCTGCTTCATCGCCTTGGCGCCCGTCTCCGGACCGCCGAGCCCAAAGCCAAGCAGGTAGCGCCCGCCGGTGACCTGGTCGCAGGCGTTCGCCTCGATCGCGATCTGCAGGGGGTGGTGGAACGGCAGCGGCCGCACGCCGGGTCCCATCTTGATCTGCGTGGTGACGGCCGCGGCCTTGCAGATGAGCAGCTCGGGCGTCACGCCATGCTCGCTGATCCATGCTTCTTGGAAGCCGAGCCGGTCGGCGGTGACGACGTCGAAGAGGTCCTCTTCCCACGCCTCACCGAAGGCCCTGCCGGCGTGCTCCGTATTGACGAAAAGTCCAAACTCCATAGCTGCCTCCCGAGATCGCGATGTGGTGAATCCGTAAGTCATGCTGGTTGCGCCGGCGCGCAATTCGTCGACGGCTGTCAGTTGCTCCCCGAGCCGTCGCTCGCCCCCCGAGGCGCCCGTCACGCCGCCGTCGGCTTGCCGGTCGCTCTGCCCGACAGCGCAAGTGCAGACGCGAGGACCCAACCAGCAGGTCATCCTGAGCGAAGCGAAGGATCCGTAGCCTCGCCATTGCGGTCACGAGCCCTTCGCTTCGCTCAGGATGACCAGTCGACTGCTAGTAAATGGCTTCGAGCTCGCCCTGGCGGTCCGGGTCCAACTCGCGCAGCCGCGGGGCGACCTGCTCCATGAAGAGCTTCAGCGAGCGCGCCCGCTGCTGACGGGTGGCGTAGTCCTTGCCCGCCACCAACAGCAGCACGCCGAAGCCGCCGCTCTCCTCGTAGTGGTGCTTGACCAGCTCGCACACCCGGTCCGGATCGCCGACGAAGTAGTGGCCGCCGTCCGCCAGATAGTCCCACGTGATGTCCATGACGTCGCCGCTCGGCGGCAGACAGTGAGCGAAGTGGTGCGGAAAGCCCCGCTTGTGCCGCTCGATCGACGCGGTAATCGTCGGCCGCAGCTCCTCCTTCGCCTTCTTGAATGTGTCGGACACATAAATGAAGCGGCAGGCCCGAACCTCGCTGCGGCGGAACTTGCGGCCGGCCTCCTCGCACCCCTCGCGGTACGCTTCGGACAACTCGTGCATGTGGTGAGGCTCGTCGTACTGGCTCAGCAGCGGCATGAAGCCCTCACGCCCCGCCAACTCCGCGGTGCCCATCGTCTTGCTGGATGCCACGCCGACCGGCATGTGCGGCTTCTGATAGGGCTTGGGCATCGGGTTGATTCCCTTGCCCTGCCAGAAGGCGCCCTCGTAGTCGAATGGCTCCTCTGCGGTCCAGCAGCGCGTGATCAAGTCGATCGCCTCGTGCATCCGCTCGCGGCGCAGCTTCGTGTCGTTGCCGCCGAGGCCGCGCTGGGCCATCGAGTCCGCGCCGGGGCCGCCCACGCCGAAGCCGAACATGTAGCGACCGCGCGTCAGTTGATCGACCATCGCTGCGTCCATGGCGACCTGCACCGGGTGGTAGAACGCGATCGGGCGCACGCCGGGGCCAAGCTTGATGCGCTTCGTGAGCGTCGCGGCCTTCACGATGAACATGTCCGCGACCGACAGGGTATCGGGCCGCCCGCCGACTGACCGACCGAGGTGCTCGCTGATCCACGCCTCCTGCATGCCGTACTTGTCGGCGGCAATGACCTCAAAGAGGTCTTCGTCATAGGTGTCGGCGGCGAGCTTGTTCATTCGCTCACCGTTCGAGAACAATCCGAACTCCATTGCTGCTCCTCCCTGAGAGACGTGCGTCAGTTGGCCCAGTGTATCCCTGGTACCGGAGGAGCACAAATGCAGATTTTCTATCATGGGTGATAAGCATTGCTTATCGCCGGGTGGATGCCGCGCCGCGTTCCGCTCACGCTGCTCCCGGGCGTGGCGAAGAATCGAGGGCAATAGGCGAGACCCGGACGTGGGGCGCTACCGTCCCTGCATGCGAGGGCTGCCGCGGTCCGAGGACCACGGTGCGTACGGCGCCATCGTCAACTCGGCGAGCGCCAGCAGTGGCACGTCATAGTTCACGCGCCAGCCTGCGTAGGCGTGCCAGGCTGCTTCGCGGTCCGGCTTGAGGGGCACACCGCGTGCGGCGAGGCGATCCCACACCTCATCGAATTCGGTGCGCGTAATGCTGATCAGATCGCCCGCCTTGGGCTCGTGGTCGTAGGGGATCCCGAAATAGTCGGCGATGTGGCGCAGGGCGATGTAGCCGGCGCGGATGCACAGGTCGACCTGTGCGTCGTGCGGGATGTCGAGCGTAGCCACGATCAACGCCGCCGAGTCTATCACTGCGCCGGCTGCCGTAACCCATGAGTGCTGAGGTTGGGGTGAGCGGAAGAACACGAGCGCCGGCAGCGAGGTATGCGTCTCCTCCAGCTCGGCGAACCAGGCTTCCCAGACTTCGAACAACTCGTGGAAGTGGTCGAAGCGATCGAGGCGGTGATAGCGGGCGATCAGCTCCTCGGCCGATGGTGGCGAGCCGGCCCGCACCTCGAGCAGCGTCACGGCCGACTCGCGCTTCGAGAAAGCACCGTACATCGTGGGCAGGTACGCGATCAGCAGGGCGACCATGATCAACCCGACCGCGGCCTCGGAGAAGGCGACCAACAATGGCACCCCGCCCACGGGACGGGCGAACCCGAGAGTGAGCAGCGAAGAGCCGCTCGCCTCGAACGCCTCGCGCCATTCGCCGATGCCAAGCGCCCAGAAGATTCCGGCGTAGCCGAGTCCCACGGCGATGAGCCAAACGATTGGCAGCACGAGGAGGCTGAGCGGCGCATACAGCGCCATTCTGGCGTCGCGCTCCTCATATGAGGTGACACGCCACGTCCAGAAACGGAAGAGCAAGCGCATCGAGCGGAAGACGAAGCGTGTAATCCGATCCTGCGCGCTGCGTGGGAGCACGAATGTGCGGAGCGCCGAGCCGATCGTGGCGGCGACGACCAATACGCCGCCAGCGAAGAACGCGATGCGCAAGAAGGTAGGCAGCAATTCCACGGCGGCTCCTCGAACGGGACCTCATCCCCTTGCGCTTGCTATGCGATGCCGCGCAGGGTTATTACGACTGCGGATACCCTGGAACTCTACCCGAGGTTTACGATGCACGACGTTGTCACCGCGCGCGACCATCCGATCGGAGTTGTCAAGGCGAGCGCTATCGGGTTCGGCATTGCCTTTCTGTGCCTGCTGCCGCCGATCATCCACTTTTTCACGGGCCCGGTCGGGCCGTTCATCGGCGGCTTCATTGGCGGCAGCAGGGCGGAGGCGGAGCCGGGCCAGGGCGTGCTGATTGGACTGGGAATGGGCATATGTGTGGCAGTCGTGGTCGGCATCCCGGTATTCCTGCTCATGTTGACGCCGCTCGGCAACTGGCTGCCGCTCGATCCAGGGGCGCATGGTACGGTTGAGATCGTCACGCTCATTGCAATGACGTACCTCACGGTACTTGGTAGCATTGGCGCCATGGTCGGTGGTCGCTTGTCGCGGCAGAAGACAAGCACGTCGCAGGGATAGATGAACAATCACAACGGCCACAATGGATTTGAGCCGGGCGCTCGATCGACTCCCCCACCGAGGTCTCCCATTGGGGGCGACATTGCGCCGCCGTCGACTGGGCTGATCGAGGGCGCTACCATCGCGCGGGTTATTTTGCTGGCCGCGGTGGGCGTGGTGCTGTACCTCGCCCGCGAGATCCTTGCCCCATTCATCGTCGCCGCGGCCTTCGCGTACATCTTCAGTCCCGTCGTGGGCGAGATCCAGGAGCGCACCCACCTCCGGCGCATTGCCGTCGTCGCCCTCTTCTACGTGGTCATCCTTGCCGGTCTGGCAGCAGGCATCTGGCTCGTCGAGGCACGGCTGGTGCGCGAGCTGCGCATCCTGGATGCCCGCGGGCCCGATCTGTTCGATACGGCAGTGACGCAACTCATGGGTGCGGACTCCTTCACGTTCCTGGGGCAGCAGGTCGACGCGCACTCCGTTACGACCTGGATCAACGGCCAGGTGGCCAACGTGTTGGCCGCGCCGTCGGACACGCTCCATGTGGCCGAGCGCGCGTTCGACTGGATCGGCAAGACGCTGCTCGCCCTGCTGGCGCTGTTCTATCTCCTGCTCGATGGTCGCAACGTCGGCGGTTACCTGCTGCACTTCATCCCGTACCAGCACCGCGCGTCGGTGCAAGAGCTCGGGGCGCACGTGCACTGGGTGCTCGGTCGCTACCTGCGCGGCCAGCTCTATCTGATCGGCATCATGTCTGTGGTGACGTACCTCGTGCTCACCTTCGGGTTCCACCTGCGGTTCGCGGTGCTCATCGCGGTGCTCACCGGCGTGCTGGAGGTGATCCCGCTCCTCGGCCCGGTGCTCGCCGCCAGTATCGCGTCGGTGATTGCGCTCACGCAGGGCGGGCCGGGGATGATGATCGCGATCATCGTCACGTACACGGTGTTGCGGCAGCTCGAGGATCAGCTCGTGATGCCGATCGTCGTCGGCCGGGCCGTCCATCTCCATCCGCTGATCACGATCTTCGCCGTGCTCACCGGTGCGACGACGGCTGGGGTGCTCGGCGCGGTGCTCGCCGTCCCGATCGCCGCGGCGATTCGCGTCACGATCGACTACGTCTTTGTCGATCCGAAGCAGCGTGCGCCAAACGCCGACGAGAAGGTCAAGCTCGGCGACGTGCCAGTCCCCGAGGTCGTCATCCCACCCACGGCCGACTGACGGGCGAATCGGTACCTGGAAACGCGCGTTCTCTCATCCACGGATCTGGCAACTGCGATAGGTGAACGGACTCGGATCGCCCCCAGGAGTCCCCGTTCCTTACCGGGCCTTCGACGGTCGCAGCGCCAGGCTCATTATTGCACCGAGGATGCAGGCGCCTCAGTCCAGGAAGTCCAGCAGCGCCCTGGTGAACTGGTCGGGTGCCTCGTTTGGCACCATGTGGCCGATGCCGTCGAGTACCACGAGCTTCGAGTTTGGCACCAGCTCGGCCGTTTTCTGCCCGAGCTCCAGCGCGTTCGTCTGGTCGTTGCTGCCCCAGAGCACGAGCGTCGGCGCCTTGATCATGGGCAGACGGCGCAGCGTGTTGTAATGCAGGCGTGTGGCCGGGTTGTTCATGTTGTTCATGATTCGCTGGTAGGCCGCCACATTCTCTGGCTTCGCGGCGACCTCGACGCGCTCGTCAACGATTTTCTTCATGTCCATGCCCGGCGCATTCATGCGTGCCTCGAAGTCCGCGCGGATCCGTTCGGCCGGCGGGGGCGAGAACTGCGTCATGCTCGCCAGCGTACGGGTTGCCGTGCCGCCGCTCGCCACGAGTACGAGCTTGTCGACGCGCTCCGGGCTCTCGTAGGCGAAGAGCGAGGCGAGCCAGCCGCCCATCGAGTGGCCGACGATGTGCGAGCTCTTCAGACCGAGCGCATCCTGCAGCTCACGGACCCAGTCCACCAGCAGCTCGAATGAGTAGTCGATGTCCACGCGGTCGCCGGTTCCCCAGCCGAGCGCGTCTGGTGCGATCACCCGCAGCTTTGAGGCGAGCGGCGCCAGGCTCATCGCGAAGCTATCGCCGCCGGCAGTGTAGCCCACGCCGTGCAGCAGGATCGTCGGGTGCCCGGTTCCCGCCTCGAAGTAGCGGGTGCGGCCGTGGCTTAGATCGACGTACTTCTCGGCAATCTGGGTGGCGACCATGCGTTCTCCCTCAAGGTGTGCGTTTCACGTATTGCTCTGCTCTTGACCCGGGAATGAATGAAGCATACAAAGACGGCAGACGTGACTCAACGGCCGGCGCATCCCACGCGCCGGTAGGCGGAAGGAGCACCTAGGTGGCACAGATCGTCCTTGGCATCGGCACCTCGCATGCGCCTCAGCTTCGTATGCCGCCCGAAGAATGGTACCGGCGCGCCAACTTCGATAAGCAGAACCCAGCAATGTGGTTCCGGGGCAAAACCTACGATTTTCCGGAGCTCGTCGAAGAGCGGTCAGACCAGCATTTCGAGCGCGAGCTGACCGAAGAGAAGGCCGCGTCGCGGTTCGCGGCGTGCCAGAGGGCACTCGACCACCTGGGTCAAACCCTCGAGCGGGTGTCGCCGGATGTCTGCGTGATCTTCGGCGACGACCAGCACGAGTCGTTCCACGACGATAACATGCCTGCGTTCAGCGTCTATTGGGGCCAGACCGTCGACGACGACCCGACCCAGCAGGAGGGCCAGGGCCCGACGCGCGCCATCCTCACGAAGTACGCCTATGCGCCCGAGACGCGCACCACCCACCCAACCGATGCCGCCCTCGGCCGCTATCTCATCGAGTCGCTGGTCGAGCAGGGCTTCGACATGGCGCACACCAACAGGCTACCGGCCAGCGGCCACGCCGGCGCGATCGGCCACGCCTTTAACTTCGTATACCGCCGCCTCATGAACAACGAGGTCGTGCCCAACGTCCCGATGTTCATGAATACCTATTACCCACCGAATCAGCCGACCCTCTCCCGCTGCTGGGCGCTCGGGCAGGGAATTCGCGAGGCGCTGGAGGCCTGGGATAGCAGCAAGCGCGTGGCGCTCATCGCCTCGGGCGGGCTCAGCCACTTCGTGATCGAAGAGGACCTCGACGAGCACGTCATCGCGGGGCTCAAGGCCGGCAGTAAGGACCAGCTTACCGACCTGCCAAACATCCGCTTCAACTCTGGCACCTCGGAGATCCGCAACTGGATCACACTCGCCGGCGCGGTGAGCAGCGACGGCCTGCAGTTCAACCTCGTCGACTACCAGCCCTGTTACCGTACCGAGGCAGGCACCGGTTGCGCGATGGGCTTCGCCGAGTGGCTCTAAACGCCGGGACGATGCAGCAACCCGTCCGCGGGCTTTTCGCGGTCGTCGGCGAGTTGCGGGCGCAAAGGCCCATGTCTCTGGAAGTGCGCGAGGGGAGCCACACTCGCCAGGGCCGTCAACGACAACAGCGCCCAATGGACCGTGTGACTGGAGCTGCGTGACAGGAGCCTGATCCAGAACCCGTGACATTGTTATCGGATCGAGGAAACCGGTGGAACACGATCGCGCGTTCCCTGGGAAATTGTCATCTCGAGTGGGGGCTCATCCTATACGACTGAACCGACCTGTCATCCCGAGCCGCAGCGAGGCATATCCTGTACAAGCGAACGTTCGCCGCTCCGGGAGTTCCCTCGCCCCTTTCGGTCGCTCGGGATGAACGAATCCCTAGGATGGGGAGTTCCTGTTCCAGAATCCCCGGCATGACAGACCTGGAATCTAGCGGAGGCTTTCGGCGGTTGGGGGGGAAGTGGGTGAGGCAGTATTCATGAAGGTCGACGCGCAGAAACGAGCTCTGGCGCTCGCCACGGTGCTGCTGTTGCTGGCCGGCTGTGCCCAGGGTACAGCGCCAGCCAGCGGGCCGGGCGCCGCGCCCGCAGGTCAAGCGCAGCCCGCCTTGGCGCCGAGTGGCTCGACCACGCTGCAAGCGATCATGAAGGTCGAGCCCGCGAGCGTCGCCGCGCACCCGGTGACGGCGACAGGCATCAGCATCGCCTTCGCGCAGCGTGTCTTCAACGCCACGCTCGATAGGGACGATGGTCAGGAGGTCACTCACCCGTACCTCGCCGAAACGTTGCCTGCCCTGAACACCGACACGTGGAAGGTGGGGCCCGACGGCACGATGGAGACGACCTGGCATCTCAAGCCGGGCCTGACCTGGCATGATGGCACGCTACTCTCGGCCGAAGATTTTGCCTTCGCGTGGAAGGTGTATGCCACGCCCGATCTGGCCCAATCCACGACGCCGCCGTTCCCGCAGATCCGGGAGGTAGTGGCGGCGGATGCCCGTACCGTGGTGTTCCGTTGGAAGCAGCTCTACCCGCAGGCCGCCTCACTCGGCAACGATTTCCAGGCACTGCCACGTCACCTCCTGGAGGCGCCATTCGCGCAGGGGGACATGGTTGCCTTCATGAACCATCCGTTCTGGTCCAGTCAGTACGTCGGCCTCGGCCCGTACAAACTCGATCGTTGGGAACCGGGCTCGCTGATCCAGGGGCTCGCTTTTGAGGGCCACGTGGGCGGCCGTCCAAAAATCGACCGGGTGGTGATCCGCTTCGTGCCCGACGAGAACACGGCGTTGACCCAGTTGCTGTCCGGTGACGTGCAGTTCGCCACGGACCGCACGATTCGCTTCGAGCAGGCGCAAGTACTGCAGCAGCGCTGGGGAACTGGCGGAGGAACGGCGATCCTCACGCCGGCCCAGCCGCGGCATCTCGCCATCCAGCAGCGGCCTGAGTTCGCCAACCCGAAGATGCTGACGGAGACGAAGGGTCGGCAGGTGCTCGCCTACGCCCTCGACCGCCAGGCGCTCAACGAAGGGTTGTTCGTCGGACAGGGGGCGCTCACCGAGACGCCGATCACGCCGTTCTTCCCAGCGTACCAGGATGTCGACCGAGCGATCACCAAGTATCCATTTAATCCCCTCCGCGCGGAGCAGTTGCTCGGCGAACTGGGGTATACGAAAGGCGCCGACGGCTTCTTCAGCAGCGGTGGGGAGCGGCTCAGCGTTGGTTTCGAACAGGAGGCCGGCGACCAGACGCAACGCGAGATGAGCATCATCGCCGACACGTGGCGCAAGATCGGGATCGACTCGTCGACCACCGTCATGTCCTCGACGCAGCTACGCGACGGCCAGGTCCGCTCGACATTTCCCGGTGTGTACTCGACGGCAATGGGTGGTGCCGTAAAGGGTGGCACGAAGAACCTTTCGAACCTGACGAGCAACCGGATCGGCATAGCCGCGAACCGGTGGGTGGGCAGCAACTACGGGGGCTGGAACAGCCCCGGCTACGATCGTGTCTACGATCAGTTCACCAGCACCCTCGATCCGACGCAGAGCAATCAGCAGGTCGTGCAGCTAACCAAGCTCATCAGCGATGACGTCGGCGTGCTGATGCTGTTTTTCAACTACAACGTGTCCGCGCATACGGCGGCGGTGACCGGCCCGGACGCGAAAGCATTCGACGTCCTCGTCGACTGGAACCTCGAGTCCTGGCAATTGAAGTAAGCGCGCACGGCAATAGGCAGCAATGGGAGCCGCCGCGTGACGTGGAACTGAAGGTAGAGGAATATTGACACCAGGCTGAGGCCTTGCTCTCCGTTGCCTGCGCGAGGCGATGTGGCGCTGAAGGTGGAGGAACTGCTGACACGCCTCGATGGACGCTCCACGGCGGTGCCACGAAACACTGCGAAGTAACGAATGGACCGGCGGTAGGGGCGATGGCTTGCCTCGCCCGCCCGCCGCGGGCGGGGAAAACGGTCTATGGGACCAAGATCGTGGGCCCGCGGGCGAGGCA
>JAXDLH010000221.1:0-3322 GCA_034666705.1 Chloroflexota bacterium | reverse complement strand
GGGTGCGCTCGCCCTTGGGCTTCAGCACGACCTGGATGCGCGCAAATCGCGCTTGATTCGATGCGAAACCGGAATCGCCGCCGACGCCCACCGAGGTGAAGACGCGGTCGGTTTCCGGCCATTCGAGGATCTTGCTCTCCACGACGCCCGCCACCTTGTCCGTTACGTCAAGTGCCGTACCCGGTGGCATCTCGATGCTTACGGTCATCTCGCCGTTGTCAGCCGCCGGCACGAACTCGGTGGAGAGCACACCGGTGACCACCAGCATCACGCCGCCGACGAGTGAGGCGATGCCGAGCCCGACGACGGGCCAGCGGAACCGGAGCGCGACGCCCAGCAGCCGCTCGTAGCCGTGTTCGACCCGTGCGTAGCCGCGATCCCACGCCCGCGCGATGAGCGTGAGGGGGTTGCGCGTTGGCTTGGACGCATCGTCGATCTGACCCTTGCGATACCAGCGGCTCGCCAGGAGCGGCGTCAACGTAAACGATACGAACAGAGAGAACAGGGTAGCGACCGCGATCACCAGGCCGAACTGCCGGAACCACTGGCCAACGAAGCTGCTCATGAAGGCGATCGGCGTGAACACGACGACGTCAACGAGTGTAATCGCGATTGCAGCGAACCCGATCTCCGAGCGTCCGTTGAGCGCAGCATCCCGCGGGTCCTCGCCCTTGTTGAGATGGCGGAAGATGTTCTCGAGCACGACGATAGAGTCGTCGACGAGAATACCGACTGTCAGCGTGAGGCCCATCAGACTCATCATATTGAGACTGAAGCCGAGGAAATACATCGCTGCCAGCGTGGCGATCAGGCTTGTCGGGATCGTGAGCAGAACGATCGCCGTCGCGCGGAAGGTGTGCAAGAAAAGCAGCAGCACGAGGCCGGTCAGGAGAACGGCGATAGAGAGCTCGCGCTGCACGTCGCTCACGCTCTGCTTCGTGAACGTCGAGGCGTCGGAGATCACGTTGATCGTGACGTCCGGTGGGAGCTGCTGCTGAAGGGTTGCGACCTCCTTTTTCACCGCGTCAGCGGTGGAGATCGTATTGGCGCTGGCCTGCTTGAGGATCGAGATGCCGACGGCCGAACGTCCATTCGCACGCTGGACGTTCTTGACCTGCTTGTACGTATCCACCACCTGCGCCACGTCGCGCAGATAGATGGGGCCGCTCGGCGTGGTGCCGATTAACACGTTGTTCAGTTCGGCCGGCGTCTGCGCTTGATTGTTCAAGCGCACCGTCCAGTCCTTGCCGCGCTCGGTGATACTCCCCGCCGGCACGTTCAGGTTGTCGGTCGCAAGCGCCTGGTTGACCTGAAGAATGCTGAGGCCGCGGGCCTGCAGCTTGTCCTGGTCGACCTGGACCTGAATCTCCCGCTCGAGGCCGCCGATCAACGTGACCTGCGCCACACCGCTTGCAGCCTCGAGCCGCTTCTGGACCGTGTCCTCTGCGAGGCGCTGCAATTGGCCGAGGTCACGGCTGCCGCCGAGCGCGAGCTCGAGAGTGGCCTGCGCATTCGGATCGAACTTGCCGATACTCGGGTCCTTCGCGTCCGTCGGCAGCGAGGGACGGATCTGATTGACCCGCCGCTCGACGTCGACGGCCGTGTCCTTGGGCGCGCCGTCCTTGAACACCATCACGATCGACGACACCCCTTCGTAGGACGACGACTGGATGTAGTCGATGTTGTTCATGCCGGCGACGGCATCCTCGATCTTCTTGGTGACGAGCGTGTCCACCGCATCCGGGCTTGCGCCCGGATACACGGTGCTGATCGTCACGATCGGGTAGTCGAGCGCTGGGAAGAGGTCAACGCCAAGCCGGCTCCAGGACACCACGCCGATCACGAGGATGGCGCTGATGACCATGAGCATGAACAGCGGTCGTCGAATTGAGATTCGCGTGAGCCACATGAGCCGATCCTCCCAACTAACGGGGCTAGCGCGCCAATGCGGTCGCCGTGTTGAGCTGTGGCGACACGAGGTCTCCGTCGCTCAGATTCGAGATGCCGCTCGTGGCGATCACCTGGCCTTCGCGCAGCCCGCCGAGCACCTCCACACTGCGATCGCTGACCAGCCCCACTTGCACCGGCGTCTTGTGCACGTGGTTGGCTTCGTCGATGGCAAGCACTGTGCCGGTGCCGTTCGCCAGCGCGTCAGGGATCGCCTCTTTGGGCACCACCAACACGCCGCTGTGCGCCGCGGTCACGATGTTCAGCTTGGCGAGCATTCCTGCGCGCAGCTTCCCATCCAGATCCTGGGGCACGATCTTGACGCTCGTCGTGCGGCTCCGCTGATCGATCGTGGGAGCGATCGTCGCGACCTTCCCGTTGAAGGTTTGGTTCGGATAGGCGGCAACTTGCAGCGTGACCGACTGCCCTTCAGCGACCTGCCCCAACTGGGACTCATCCACATTCACCATCAGCTCCAACGCGGGTGGCACGAGGGTGACGATCGGCGTCGCCGAGCTCACGAGCGCCCCGGTCGAGACCAGGCGCTCCGAGACGATACCGTCCACCGGCGCGGTGATCCGCGTGTCGCTGAGACCCAGATTGGCGAGCTGCAGCAACGCCTGAGACTGGTCTACTGTGGCCTGCGCCGCCTGGAGATCCTCCGCCGTATACGGCCGGCGGCGGCCATCCAGAGTCGCCTGCGCCTGCGCCACGGCCTGCTGTTGCTGCTGAATGTCGAAGTCAGAATTCGGCTGCCGCGCCTTCTGCACCTGCAGTCGCGCCTGTTCGACCGCGGCCTGCTGCGCCTGGATGTCTTGATCCGTGACCGGCTGAGCCGCTAACGCCAACTGCTGGCGGGCCTGGTCCACCGCAGCCTGCGCGGCCTGAATATCCTCCAGTTGCGAGCCCGCCTGGAGCTGATCCAGCCGCGCCTGATCGGCGCGCAGCTTCTCACGCGCCGCCACGACCTGCGACTCGGCGGCCTGCCGCTGGGTGTCGATGACGCCGTTGTTGAGCGCGGCGAGTTTTGCCTCCGCAGCTTTCAGGCTCTCTCGGGCGGTGGTGAGATCGCCCTGGGCTTTGATCCGTTGCAGGTCAGAGCCGCCGGACTGCAGCGTGTCGAGACGTCCCTTGGCGATCCGGACGTTCGCATCGGCGGTCTCGAGTAGCGATTGAAGCGCGGCCTGGTTCGCCGCTGTACCGCCGCCGCGCAACTGGTTGAGCTGCGCCTGGGCGGCGGCGAGAGTGGACTGCGCAGATTGCACCGCCGATTCATCGGCGGCGAGCTGACCCGGGCCTGGCGTCGGCTGTGCCAGCGCGGCAAGGCTTCCGGCAGACGACGAGCTCGCAGATGACGACGTGCCTGAGGTGGTGC
>JAXDLH010000220.1:0-4721 GCA_034666705.1 Chloroflexota bacterium | reverse complement strand
CCCTGGTGCGGCTCGATGCTGCGCTCGCGCGGGTAGGGGGAGTCAGTCATGGTGGCGAATCCTCTGTCGAAGCGCGAATGAACGCGATGATGGCGTTGAAAGGAGGAGTGTAGCCGTCCGTCGTGTCCACGCGCATGATTGGCACCGGCAGCTCCATCGGCACGGCGTTCGCCCACGCCGCCGGGACCTCGCCGGCATCGATTTGCGCCAGCCGCGCGGCATCGTACGTGGACCAGTGGCGCTCGCCGTGCTCCCAGCGTCGCCGAAACCGCGCGACGCTGACCTCGTACGGCGTTTCGCAGTGGATCAACACTGTCCGCGCCGCCGCAGCACGCAGCCCCACCTCCGGCTCTGACACGCCGTGGTGAAAGTTCGTCTCGGCGACTGCGCCGCTCACGGCGAGCAGATCGTCCATGATGGCGTAGAACACGCCGAAGCTGGCCTGCATCACGAGCGCGCGCATGGCCGGCTCGCGCGCCTCGAACGCGTCGGCGATGGCATGGCTGATCGGATCGCGGTGCAGCACCGGCATGCCCAGCGCGACCGCCAGGCGGCGGGCCAACGTAGTTTTGCCGCTCCCGGGCGCGCCGGCAACCAGCACCAGGCGCGGCCGCTGCCCGGCGTCGCGTGTCGAGGTATCATCCGCTAGCCTATCAGTGCTCAAGTGTCCTCGCCGTCGGCAAACTCCGGTCTGATGTGCGACTGGCGACATGGTATCCTCTGACACCCGAGCTCGGGAAACTCCTCAATCTGAGGTCGATCACCGCGTGGCGCTGCACGTCTCCGCTCATCCTTTGAGCTTCCCCTGCAGGCGTGCCTTTGCGCCACGCGCCGCCTGGCGTATCTCCTAACCACCTCCTTTCAGTCCTGTTCACCGCTGAGCGCTCCCCGGCCCCGCCGCGGCGTGCGCCTGGCCCCACTCGCGATTGAGGAGTCGAGATGCGCTATCTGTTCGGCGATTCGGACGTCGCCGCCCACCGTCTCGAGGTGCTAAACGAGGTTTTTGCCCCGACCAGCGGTCCGCTGCTCGCCGAGGTGGCGAGTCAGCGGATCGGCCTGCTGGTCGATCTGGGATGCGGTCCGGGCCCGTGCACCCGCTTCCTGGCCGAGGTGACCGGCTGCGAGCGCGCTGTGGGGCTGGATCGCTCGGGGCGCTTCATCGCGCTGGCCCGCACGCAGGCGACCGCCGGAATCGAGTTCCACGAGCACGACGTGACGGTCGTGCCGTTCCCCGTAGGGCCGGCGGACCTGATCTACGCCCGATTCCTGCTCACGCATCTGTCCGAGCCGGCGGCGCTCCTGGAGCGCTGGGCGACCCAGGTGCGGCCAGGCGGCCACTTTGTGCTGGAGGAGGGCGAGCGCATCGACACCACGCAGCCGACGTTTCGTGCTTACCTCGAGTTGGTCACGGCGTTCCTGGCAAATCAGGGCACCGAGCACTATATCGGCGCGACGCTCGCCCGGCTGCCCGCGCCGGCCGGCACGCGCCGCGAGCTGAGCCGCGTGGCGCGGTTCCCGGTCACCAATCAGCGAGCGGCCACGATGTTCTTCTTGAACATGCAGAGCTGGAAGACGGACCCGTTCGTGGTCGGTCGCATGGGCAACGCAGCACTGGGTGAAATGGAAGTGGAGCTGCATCGCCTGATGTCCACTGAGGACGGGCAGAGCGACATCGAGTGGGGGCTGCGCCAGCTCGTCTATCGGCGAGACTGATTCGGAGGGCATGAGGGCCGGCGGCACTCGGCACTCTGCAACCCGCTCATGTCCTTCGACAAGCTCAGGATGAGCGGGGGTCCACATGCTGCAACCCGCTCATGTCCTTCGACAAGCTCAGGATGAGCGGGAGTTCGCGTGCTGCACCTCGCTCATATCCTTTGACAAGCTCGGGGTGAGTGGGGGGACGAGTGCTGGCGCGTCGAACGCTCACACGCCGGCGTCGATCGGCTCGGTGGGGTGCTGGCCGGCGAGGATCGGGGGCAGCAGCGCGGCCAGCGTGCGTGGGGCGAAGGTGTCAGGCGACTGCTCCAGCTCGGCGAGCGTCCACCAGTGCACCTCGACTAGGTCGCGCTGCTCCTCCTCGTCCCAATGCTCCTGACTGATCGCCCGAGCGTGAGTGCGGACGACGAAGTAGCGCTCGTGCTGGGTGAACACTCGATCGTAAAAGGTGAACGTGTGGGTGCGTGTCCAGACGCACGGACCGAGGACCACGTCCGTGATCCCGGTCTCTTCCCACAGCTCGCGGAGCGCGGCCTGCTCGAACGTCTCGCCCTCGTCGAGCCCGCCGCCGGGGGTGATCCACACCTCGCGGTCGCCAAGATTGGCGCGGAACAGGAGGAGCCGATCCGCGTCGTCGATGAGGAGGATGCGCGACGCGCGGCGGAGGGTCGGGGTCGGCATGGTTTCCGTTACTCGGCGCTCATATGCCTGATCCACCATCGTCGGGAATGCGGGGTTCCCGGCGCTGGGCTCATGGATGAGCTCGTCCAGAAAGTCGGCTTCGTTGTCGTCGGGCATGATGGCTCCCCCTCCGGTCATGGCGTGCGATTATCGCACCGCGCTGAGCGGAATCCGCCGCAAAAGGGCGTATACTTCGGCCTTCCGGCGGCATCGAGCAGAAACTTGGCGAGCGGGATCAGGATGCGAATCAGGCGCTTTCGCGATGGCGACGAGGATGCGGTGGTCGCGCTCTGGGTGCGAACCGGGATCGCGCAGTCCCAGCTCGACCTGCATGCCGAGATCCGCGAGAAGCGGCGTCGCGACCGCTCGCTCTTCCTCGTGGCGGTCGACGGTGCGGTGATCGTGGGCGCGGTGATGGGCGCCTATGACGGGCGGCGGGGCTGGGTGTACCACCTGGCCGTCGATCCGGCCCAGCAACGGGACGGCTGCGGCAGCGCGCTCATGGAAGCGGTGGAGCGCGCCATGGTCCGGATCGGCGTGACGAAGGCGAACCTCCAGGTCCGGGCGGACAATCGCGACGTCATCGGCTTCTACGAGCGCCTCGGCTATGCGGAGGAGCCGCGCGCCAGCCTCGCGAAGCGGCTCCCCCCGCCGCCATCGGACCGCACGTAAATCAGGAGGCGGGGGCCGTCCGCCTCAGGCTCATGGGGCGGAGGACGGCGTACGTGGCCCCCGAAGTCGCTCGAGGAGCCAGATGCGCGCGAGTGTCGTGGGCCCGATGCCTTGCTCATGGGCCTGCTTGCGGAGCTCAGCAAGCATCTCGGGATCTAACCGAATGGTGAGCGGTTCGGACAGGTTCTTCGCGAAGCGCACTCGTACTGGCTTGAACTGATCCTCGTAGCCGGCTGTGTCATGCGTGTCGAACCACTCCGCCATCTCCTCCCGGTTCTTGAAGTCGGGGATGCGTGTGGCCTCAGGTATTTCACTCATGTAGCCTCACCGCCCTTCAATTCTCAGGCGCCGGGGACGGGGAACGCCGCGCCGAGCTCCTGCACGCCGGTCCGGATGCGCGTCAGGGTGGCCTCGTCGCCGCGCTTGCCGGCCTCAATCCCTTCGGTCATCCAGCGGCCGATCATCTGCATCTCGGCTGCACCCATGCCGCGCGTCGTCACCGCGGGCGTACCGATTCGCAGGCCCGAGGGGTCGAAGGGCCGGCGCGCGTCGAATGGCACCGTGTTGAAGTTCGTCGTGATGCCCGCCCGGTCGAGGGCCTTCGCCGCAACCTTGCCGGTCACGCCCTTGTTGGTGAGGTCGATCAGGATCAGGTGATTGTCCGTGCCGCCGGACACCAGGTCGAAGCCGTCCTCGAGCAGCGTATCGGCGAGCGCGTGCGCGTTCGCCACGATCTGCCCGGCATAGCGCTGGAACTCCTCGCTCGCGGCCTCCCGGAGCGCCACGGCGATCGCGGCCGTTGTGTGGTTGTGGGGCCCGCCCTGGAGCCCGGGGAAGACGGCCCGGTCGAGCGCCGAGGCGTGCGGCGCCTTGCTCATCAGCATGGCACCGCGTGGACCGCGCAGCGTCTTGTGTGTAGTGGTCGAGATGACGTCGGCGTACGGTGCGGGCGATGGGTGCGCGCCGCCAGCTACGAGCCCGGCGATGTGGGCGATGTCCGCCACCAGCACCGCGCCGACCTCGTCGGCCACCTCGCGGAACGTGGCGAAGTCGATGGTGCGCGGAATCGCGGTGCCCCCGCAAAAGATCAGCTTGGGGTGCGCCTCGCGGGCCACCTGGCGCACCTGATCGAAGTCGATCCGCCCGGTCGCGCGGTCCACGCCGTAGCTCACCGCATGGAACCACTTGCCCGTGGCTGACACCTCCGAGCCGTGTGTGAGGTGGCCGCCCATCGGCAGCGCCATTCCCATCACGGTGTCGCCAGGCTGGAGGAAGGCCAGGTACACGGCGAGGTTGGCGGGCGAGCCGGAGTAGGGCTGGACGTTGGCGTGCTCGACGCCGAAGAGTTGCTCGGCGCGCTCGATCGCCAGCGCCTCGACGCGGTCGATGATCTGCTGGCCCTCGTAGTAGCGCTTGCGGGGGTAGCCTTCGGAGTACTTGTTGGTGAGGAGTGAGCCCGAGGCAGCAAGCACCGCGGCCGAGACGTGGTTCTCAGAGGGGATCAGGGTGATGGTGTCGGACTGCCGCTGGGCTTCGAGCGTGAGGAGCTCGAACAGCTCAGGGTCAGTGGTGGTAACGTCGGTTGGCACCGTGCCGCCTCCGGTCCGGGGCATGCCCGGGTAGTGGTGCCCAGGCGTGCGGCAAGGTCGAGG
>JAXDLH010000219.1:0-11526 GCA_034666705.1 Chloroflexota bacterium | reverse complement strand
CCCGTCGCCGAGCAACTCGATCGTGATGCCGCACTCCGGCCCGAGCAGCCTCGCCGCCTCCACGATGAGCGGCACGCCGTGCAACGGGATGAAGCCGCCGAAGTAGAGGACGCGCAGCTTCTCGCCCTCACCTTCCATGGGCGAATCGAGGCGTCCTGGGTCCTCGGCGCCGACGGGGACGACGACTGCGCGCTCGCGGCGGAGCCCATAGTCTGCGGCGAAACGGCGGAGGTGCGCCCTGGTGTCGACCACGACGCGGTCGGCGAGCCGCAAGGCCAGCCGGTCCAGCGCGCGGGCGGCGCGGCGCGTCGGTCCGTTGGCGGTGCCGATCCGGCGATCCGCGAGGGTTTCATCTAATGAGACGAATGCGTCGCAGATGATGCGCGCCCGCGGGAGCAGCGCGCGCAGGACCAGTACGTCGAGCTGCGCGGGATAGCCGACGTACAGCACGCCGGGCCGGGCCGGAGCGCTCACGATTCTCGTCGCGAGCTGGCGATACGTATGGAGGAGCCGCTGCGCGAGCGCCGGGTTGCGGACGCCTCGGCGCGCTGCGGCCACGCGCTGCGCCGTCGTACCCCAGGCGGGCATGGCCCAATCGTGGACGGTAACCCCCCGTTGGCGGAG
The DNA here is from genome assembly GCA_034666705.1 of Chloroflexota bacterium. Lineage (GTDB taxonomy): Bacteria > Chloroflexota > UBA6077 > UBA6077 > SHYK01 > JAXDLH01. The sequence continues at coordinate 10,902 of JAXDLH010000219.1, read as the reverse complement.
CCCGTGCTTCAGAATCGCCGTCCGGGAGAACGCCGGATCGTGCGTACCCATGAAATGGATCACATGTGAATCTGTGACGATTCTGTTGCACATGGCTACAGCGTCCCATTACCATCGAACAACGCGCAATGGCGTGTTTGACCGATTGTAACGTCGCTGCCGCTCACGGTCAGCCGACCACGATGCCTGGAGTAGTCATTGAGCCCTGCCGCACGTCTCGTCGCCTGGATCGCGCTCGCCTCTGTCTTGATGAGCACCGTCGCACAAGGAGCAAGCGCACAATCGGCGCCGCTCCCGACCAGCACCTCAGTGACGGCCAACGACGAGCCAGTCGAGTTGCCAGACCACGTGCTGGGCGCGCTGACCCAGGCCACGCCGCTGGCCCGCCCGGCGGTGCCGCAGGTGGTCGAGCCGCCGCTGACCCTCACCATCGTGCTGCGTTACCGAGACCGCGCCGGACTCGAGAGCTTTGTGCGCCAGCTCGACAGCCAGCCGGTCCGCAGCCGTGTCTATCTGCGCCCGACCGAGGTCGGCGACCGGTTCGGGCCGAGCCAGGCCGAATACGACGCCGTGCTCGCCTACCTGCAAGCGTTTGGCTTCACCCTGGTCGAGGGCTCCGCCAACCGGCTCACCCTCACAGTGCAGGGCCCGCGCCGCGCGGCCGAGCGCGCCTTCAGCGTCGCGATCGGCGACTACAGCCTGGGCGGCCATACCTTTCATGCCAATACGACCAACCCGCGGCTGCCCGGCCGCATCGGCCGCCTGATCCAGGCGGTGGTCGGTCTGTCGGACCTGGCGCGCCCGATGCCGCACCTCGCGAGTGCTGCCGCCGCAGAGGTTGACGAGGTCCCGGTCGCCCCGGTTGGTGCCGCCGAGCCGCAGCCCGCGGCCACCCCGGCGGTGTCGCCGGCGCACAACCCGATGGCCATCGCCGCCGCGTACAACTTCCAGGGGACCGGGGCGACCGGCGTGGGCCAGAAGATCGGGCTCCTCGAGTTCGACACGTACAACCACACCCAATCCCCCAATGACATCCAGCTCTGGCTGGCCAACCAGAGCCTGCCCGCGACGCGGATCAATCAGCTCACCGAGGTTGCGCTCAACGGTGGTGTCACGACGCCGGCGAGCGGTGAGGTCGAGGTGCTGCTCGACGTCGCGGTGGTGATGGGGATGGCGCCCGGCGCGTCGTACATCCTCTATATCGGGCCCAATGGCACGACCTCGTTTCAGCAGATGTTCAACCGCATGGTCAGCGACAACGTCGACACGATCAGCAATAGCTGGGGCTACTGCGAGTTCCAGACCAATCGCGCGGACGTCGACAGCATCGATGCGATTCTGCTCGGGGCCGCGGGGCAAGGGATCAGCGTGTTCAGCTCGAGCGGCGATACCGGGGCGGACTGCATCGGGAATAGCACCACCAATCTGGACGTGCCGGCCGACGCGCCCAATGGCATCTCGGTGGGTGGCACCAATTTGCAGGTGAGCGGCGGCAGCTACAGCAGCGAGAGTTGGTGGGGCAGTGGGGTCAGCAGCGCATCGTGTTGTGGGGGGTTCGGGGTGAGTGGCGGCGGCACGGGCTTTGGCTCGGCCGACCCCGGCGTGCTGCGCCCGCCGTTTCAGAATGGCTTCACCGGCTCAAGCACGCGGTCGGTCCCGGACGTCGCCGCCGATGCCGACCCGAATACGGGCATCACGCTGTGTATCCACAACTCGTGCGCCGGTGGCGGTCTGACCGGTGGTACCAGCATGGCGGCACCCATCTGGGCCTCGGGTATGGCGCTGATCAACCAGACCCTCGGCCACCGGGTGAACAATTTGAACACGGCGCTCTACTCGATCGGGGGCGGCGCTGGATTCCACCACCCGACGAGCATGACCGGCCCGAGCAATGACTTCGCGCATCTCGGGCTCGGCTCGCTTGATCTCGGCGCGCTGAGCGTGGCGCTGGGTGGGGTGAATCTGCCGACGTTTACGCCCACGCCGGCGCCGACGGCGAATCCCGGCGACAACTCAGCCGTGGTGGCAAGCCCGGTAAACGTCACGGCGACGGCGAACGCCCCGGCGGTCCCGACCGCGGGCTTTTTCAATACGGGCACCAACACGTGGACGGCGGCCGCGGGCTACACGATCCGCGAGCTCACGACAAACACGACGTTTACCCTGCCGTCGAGTGGGGGATGCAGCGCGATCGCCCCGCCGAATGGCTGCAATTTCAACTTCCCCGCGGTGACGGCTCCGCCCTCGGGCTCCCTGGTGCTGCTGTATCGCATGTTCCATAGCGGGGTGGGCTTTGGCGCCACGGTCACGGTGAACATCAACGTGAGCGGGACGCCGACCAGTACCTCGACGCCGACGAACATGCCTGCGAACAGCCCGACGAACACGCCGACGCGGACGCCTACCAACACGGCGACGAATACTCCGACCAATACGTTGACTCCAACGCCGACGAGCAGCTCCACGAACACCTCGACGAACACGCCGACGGCGACGCCATCGCCGCTCCCACCCGGCCAGTCGCAGATCATCAACTTTGACGACATAGCCGGTGCCTGCTCATTTGGGACGGCGAACCCGCTGCGTAGCGAGGCGCAAGGGGCGGGCCTGACGTTCGCAGGCGGGGGGGCGGTGCTCAATCAAGGGTGCACCGGGTTCGGTGTGACCGGCTTCAGTGGCACGAACTTCCTCGTATTCTCGCCGAGCCAGACGTTGCAGGACAGCAGTCACCCAAGCCTACCGGAGACGGTCACGTTCCCAAGCGCAGCCAGCCAGGTGAGCATTCGTGTTGCGGGGACCGGTGGCGTGGCGGTGACGCTCACCGCCCGCGATGGCAATGGGACGGTTGTCGCTACCTCGAACCCTCTATCACTCAGTACCGCAATGCAATTGCTGAGCGTGTCCGGAGTGGGCATACGATCGGTGACTCTCAGCACGACCAGCGCGTCGTACCTGATCCAGGCGGACGATCTGAGCTGGACAGCCGCGGCCGCGCCCACCGCCACGAGTACGCCCACGAACACGCCGACGAATACCCCGACTAGCACTCCAACACTCACCCTTTTTGGGCACGTCAGCTTGCCGGCCGCGCGGGGCCCGACACCCGGGCCGCTGCCCTCGCCGGGGACCGCGGGCTGGATCACCGAGCTCTTCCGGGGCGCCGCGGGCGGGATCGCCGTCTACCCGGCCGGCTCGGCGCCGGCCGCGACGCCGATCGCGACGTTCAGCGTGACTACTGATGACCGTGGGGACTTCAGCGTCGTCCTTACCGGCTTTGCTCCGGGTACCTACGACGTGGGCGTGAAGGGGTCGAACACGCTGGAAAATCGCCGGCAAAGTATCAACCCGAGCGCGAGCAGCAGTGGTAACCGATTCGACTTCGGGCAATTGGCGATCGGGGATGTGAATGGCGACAACCACATTATTATCCAGGACCTATCGGCTGCATTGCCGCTGGGGGCGTGCGCCCCGGCCGCCGGGTACAACAAATTCGCCGACATTACGAACAGCGGCTGCGTCACGATCGCCGATCTGTCCGCCGAGTTGCCGTTGGGCCGGGCCGGGCCGGTGATGTCGCTGACCCCACAGGTCGGCTTTCAGGCGGTCACTGCCGCCCAGCCGGCGGCATCCGCGACCCCGACGCCAGCCGCCACGCGCGCGACCGGCGTACGCGCGCAGGGCGCTCGCGATCTACTCAGCTTCGGTCCTCTCACGATTCGCGACGTAGACGGCATCGTGTCGATCGCGGTCTTGGATTTTTCCGCGGCGCTGCCGATCGAGCTCGGGAATCCGATGCTCGCGTCGCTGAATCCTGCCGCCTCGGACGTGTTGGCGTTGCAGGCGCCAGCGGTTGGCACCGCGACCCCGCGAATTGTGCTGAACGCCGTGAGCCAGCCCGCCACGCCTGGTGGTGGGTTCGCAATCGACCTGAACGTGGATACCGGCGGGCAATCCGTCGACGCTGTGCTGGCCATCATCGATTACGATCCGACCCGCCTGCAGCTCGTCGACGCGGTTGGGTCCCCTATTCCATTTGGCGGGATGGTGGACGCCGTGCAACCAGCGCGGCCGGGTACTATTCCAAGCGGCTTCACGTTTGTGGGCGACAATGACCTCGTAAGCCAGACCGCCACGGACAACCGAATCGCGTACAGCGCGCTGGATATCGAGAGGTCGATCGTGTCGGGAACGAGCACCGTGGGAACGCTGTATTTCAAGCTGCTCGCTCCCAGCAGTGAGGCTACGGTGCGTGTCTTCCGCGATGCGAGCAGCGAAGTCTTGAGGTCCGACCTGGTCTCTCATGGCGTGTATCTGAACGCCGCCATTGCCGATGCGGTCGCCTGCCTTGGCGCCTGCCCGAGCCTGATGCCTGGCAGCGGAGCTACTCGAAGTCCGACGGTGCGGGCGACGTTCACGAGCACGCCGCCGCCAACCAGCACACCGTCGCGATCTCCAACGCTGGGCTGACCAGGGATAGATAGCGGCGCCGTACCCCGCTCGCGCTGCTAAGTCACGGCCGCCGTGCCGCTCGCGATCCGCACCTCGTATGCCGTGCCGCTCGTGATCCCATCACACCTGCGACACAGTGCGCCGCGAGGTCGATTACCGTTCACAGGGCGTCTCGTTATATTGTGTGGATAGCGCCAGGAAAACGTGCGGCGAGGTCGTGACCTATGTCACGTTTTCGCGCATCCTGCGTTTATCGTCGTGGAGCCGCAAAGGGCGCGCTCGCGCCGGCGCCGGCTAAGGGGCGCCCAGGCTTCGCACACAGATGGAGGTGGGCCTAGAGGGAGCGGAGATCGCAGGACCAACCGAAACCACCGCGTGTTCCATTCAGAGCTCTGAACGAAACCTCGCAATTCGGTCCGGCGTCCTGGGGGCGCCCAGCTAGCCCAAGCAAGACCCAATGGATTCCCGACGAGTACCAAGTTGAATACCCAGTGGAGAAAAGGCACATATGCCTAAAAGCAAGTTCATCCGGATGGCATCGGCCATCCTGATGCTGCTCGCGCTGGTGTTGCCGGTTGCCTCCGTCACCCCCGCATTCGCAGCCACGTCGGTCACAGGGAACGTGGTTGGCAGCGATGCGGGCGGGGCGTTAGGCGTTCCTGGCATCACCGTAGCGCTGGTGCGCAACTCGGATGCCTCGGTGATCGGCGCAACGCTGACCACCGGCGGCGGCAACTACGTAATCCCGGCGTTCACCGACCAATCCGGCGCGTTCACGTTGATCTTCCTCGATCAGCGTGGGTGCGGCGCCAGCACCGCACCACTCGCTGGTGCGAATGCGGGCCTCGCCGGTGGTGCTGCGGTGGGCGGCTGCCCAGCAGCGGACACGGGCACCGCGGCAGCCGGCACCGGCTGCGCGGCGAATGTGATCTGCGGCTATCAGCCGTCGGTGCAGCCGATCACTCTGATCGGCGGCCCCATTGCTCAGTCAGCCGGCACGCTGACGCTCCAGCCGGCGCTTGCGCCCACGACGGTGCTAGCGGCCACGGTTGATGGGGCCTTTGGCTCCGTAGTCAACCTGCAAGGTCTCGGCATCGGTGGGCTGGTCGTGACCGCGACCTCCCTCACTGCAGGCGCGACCACGCCGATTGCGGTGGCGACCGCGTTTGGCACAGGCCAGTACGTCTTCACGACGCTGACCCCGGCTGCCAACTACACCTTCACCCTCTCCGGGCCCGGCGTCACCGCCGGCACTACGCTTACGCCGTCCAACCCGGGCGCGCAGGCGGGCGTTGGCTGCACCGCCGTTGGCGGCGCGGCGCCCTGCGGTGGCGCACTCGCGCTGCCCACGAACCCGGCCACCGGGGCCACGACGGCGTGGACGACGCCAGGCGTGGCCGCGGGCGGTGGCAAGTACCTCAATGCTGGCTCGTTCGCGATTGCCCAGGCGGTGTCGTCGCCGGCGGGCCGTGGCTTCGTCACGGGCACCGTCCTGCGTTCGGACGGCACGCCGCTGGGCAACGTCAACGTGGTGTTGACGGATGCCACCGGCGCTGTGTACGCCACGACCACGAACGGTGCTGGCGTGTTCCTCTTCACTGGCGCGGGCCAGAATGGCCAGGGTGTCTTCACGGGCACTGCGAAGCTGGTCATTGCGGACAACGCCAACGACTACATCTGTCCGGCTGGTGCCGCCTGCGGGTTCTTCCCCGCGGCCAGCACCTCGGTGACGGTGACCAGTGGTCAGACGACCAATGCGGGCACCTTCACCCTCGCCAATAAGATCGCCCCGGCGACGACCGAAGCCGCGCTTGGCGCGGGCGGCGGTCTCTTCGGGTATGTGGTCAACCAGAATGGCCAGGGCATTGGCGGCATCACGGTATGCGGCTTCTTGGGCACCCCGGTGCCGATCCCAGCCTGCACGCCGGCGATTGCTCCATCGACCACCAGCGATGCCCAGACTGGCCGGTTCCGCCTTCCCGTGGCAACCGCGGGAACGTGGACTGTGGTGATTAGCGGTCCCGGCGTGACCCTCGCGGGCGCGACGGCATCGTGCGTCACCCCGATCCCAGCGAACTCCGATGGCACGAACACCTGCACCGACGTCGCTGTAACAGCGGCCGGTCTCTGGACCGACCCGGTGTTCGTCGTGGCGATCGCGTCGCCGGGCACTACGGTGAATCCGATCACCGGCACCGGCACGATCACCGGCCAGGTGATCGACGCCCAGGGCCTGCCGGCCACGGGCGCAATCGCCGTGCTCTACTCGCTGACCACCCGCCAGATCGTGGCGTTCAGCACCCTGGCGAACCCGGGCCTGAACCTCACCGCTGGCACCGGGGTGGCCTGCACCACGGCGCTCTCGACTGTAGTGTTCCCGATCGGCACCGGCGCGGCCGGCTCCGGCTGCGGCAACCCGCAGGTGGTGGGCGCCAACGGGATCTACTCCTTCACAGGCCTCACCCCGGGCGTGTACACGGTCACGATTCTCGATGACCGCGGCCCCGCTGGTGGCGAGTCGGGCTGCGCGATCGCGCTGGTCCCGAACGCGGCCGGCGCAGTGGCGCCGGTGCCGTGCGGCAGTCTGCCGGCGACGCAGTCGGCGACGGTGACCTCGGACGCGATCATCACGCTCAACTACCAGTTGGGCGCCAAGATCGCCCCCGGCTCCACCGGCGCGGCGCAGTCGGCGGGCACGCTATGCGCCGCCACGACGGTCAACGCAACCAACAACGGCTTGGTCTGCACCCCGCCCGCGACGGGGACTGGCATCTTCGGCTACGTGACCGATGCGCTGGGCACCGGGGCAACCAACCCGGCGGCCGGAGCGGTGGCTGGCTTCCAGCCGCAGCAGGGCGTGCGCGTGTACGTCCTCGCGGCAGGCAGTTGCCTGCAGACGACAGTGTCCTTCGTGTTCAACGTGAACAACGCGGTGGTCTGCACCTCGCTGCAGGGCGTCGCGGGAGCGTCGACCGTGCTGGCCACGGCGACCACTGACGCGACCGGCCGCTACCAGATGGTAGTGCCGACCGGACTATCCGCAGCTACCACGTTCGACGTCGCGATCGAGCTGCCGCAGGGCGCCAATGGCTGCGCCCCTGGCTCGGCTACCGGCGTCGCAGTGGTCGGCGGTGCGAGCACCGTGGTGACGCCCTCGGGCGGCGCGACGGTGCAACTGGCCCCAGGACCGGGCATCGGGGTAACCCGCTGCACGATCACCATGACCGGCCTCGTGGCTGGCACGTGGAACGATGGCGCCAGCTTCGTGACCTCCTCGCAGAACCTGATCAACGTGCCAGGCGGCGAGTCCTCGACGCGGCGCCTGGAGGCGGTGATTCCGTTCTATGCCAACACCCCGGACACCTCACGCCTGGGTGGCTGGGATCTCGAGACCAGCGAGATCCGGGTGGTGAACTCTGGCGTGTCGCGCACCGTGGCGGAGATCGACTTCTTCGCAACTGACGCGAACGGCAACGTGTCCACGGCTTCGACCCAGACTATCGACCTGGTGCCTGGCGCGGGGGCGACCCTGCGACCGTCGGCGCCAGGCATCGGCTCCCAGATTCCTGGAGGCTCGATCGGCTGGGCGGGCGTGTTCTCGATCATCCCGAACGGCCAGGTCACGGGCGGGCTCTACTCGCTCAGCAACCTGGTGGCGACGATCACCCTCGACGCGATCAACGCGGGTGGCGCGCGCACGATCATCAACGGCGTGCCGCGTGAAGAGGTCATCGCTCCGAACGGGACGTCGTTCATTCCGCTGGCGTTCCGCAACTACGGCGGCACGGCGGCAAAGTGGTCGTCTGAGATCGTGGTCGCAAACCTCGGCTCGGGCACCACGGTGACCTTCACCCTCTTCAGCAAGGACACGAGGGGCAACAACGGCTGCCAGGGCGGCAGCGGCTGCATCATCAACCGCACCGTCAACGCGGGCGGCATCGCGCTGCTCAATCTGGGCGACAACAGCGATCCAGACGTCGCTCAGCTCAATGACCAGTCCACCTGGACGGTCGTGGTCTCGGCGGGCGTGTCGCCGGCGAACACCCTGGTCTTCCCGGGTGTGCTGCCGAACGTGCTTCCCGCAGGCCTGACCGTGCAGGCGATCAACGTGAGCGTGGTCGGCAAGGTCGCAACGTCGGCCACCGGCTTCGCGAACAACACCGTGTCGGGCTTCCCGACGGTCTTGAACGGCGTGCTCAACACGAACGTGCCGGGCACCGGCGCGACCAGCGGCATGTTGATCCTGCCGCTGCTGTTCAAGAACTACAACTGCTCGGCTGCCGACCTGGCTAACACCCAGTCCTCCGGCACCCCGTGCGGCTGGGATTCCGGCATCTCGGTCGACGTGACCAGCCCGCTCTTCACCGGTGGCAGTAGCACTGACTATTCCATCGGGTTCTACGATCGGGCCGGCCAGTTCCTGGGGAACGCATCGTTCAGCGTGTCCCAGGGCAACTCGACGCGCAACGTGTACCTGCCGACGATCGCGTTCATCCCGGATGGGTACAGCGGCTCCGCGGTGGTCCGCACCGCCAGCAACTCGAATCCGGGCTTCCCGATCAGCGGCAACTTCGCGGTGCAGGCGAACCACACCAACTACGGTCGCAACCAGGCGATCGCGTACAACGGCGTCGACGCGGCGACCGCGTCGGCCCGGGCCGAGGCCGTCGGCGAGATTCCGTGCACCAGCGCGGGCTTCACCGACTGCCTCTGGGTCGCCAACATGCGCAAGAGCGCTTCGGTCCCGTCGTCGAACCAGGTCTTCAGCAGCGGCACCGGCAACGTGCCGACCGGCATCAACACGGGCGTGCGGGTCTTCAACCCGGACATCCCGGCCCTGATGACGGTCTCGCAGTTGCCGGGCGTGTTCCCGGGCGTCCTGACCCAGGGCGCGACCAGCGGGAGCTCGGCGATCGTGACCATGCAGTACAGTGACGACAGCGGATTCATCTACGGCACCGCTCAGGAGCAGATCGCAGTGCCCGCGCTGGGCACGGCGACCTTCTTCCCGCTGTACAACGGCAACCTGCCGGGCGTGTTCACGGGCTCGGCGCGGATCACCGCGACCGGGAACTTCATCGTGGCCGTGGCCAACGTGGTCGACTACTCGGTGACCGACCACGACGCTTCCGGCGCGTTCAACCCGCAGTACCACAACGGCCGCACGCAGTAAGCTAACTGCGCGCGCCCGCTAACGGGCTGTAGGACCAGAGGGCCCGTCCGCCACACCGGCGGACGGGCCCTCTTCGCACATCAGTGCTAGACTCGGCGCAGTTCGCGAATCACGCGTGAGGATCAACTGCCATGGGTAGCACCGTTGCGACGATTCCGTCGTTTCGGTAGGGTGGTGACTTGTCCCCCGCCGCCTCATCCGCCTGCACCATCGTTGGGCAGGATGGGACAAGCCCCTCCCCTGCCAGACGCCTCGCGCGGTGGCGCTGCTCCTGGGGATGACCTGGATCGTCGCGCTTGGAGCGCAGCGTGAAGCTCATCATTCAGATCCCCTGCTACAACGAGGCCGCGGATCTCCCCTCGGTTCTCGCCGGGATCCCGCGCGTAATCCCCGGCATCGACTGTGTCGAAGTGCTCGTCGTGGACGATGGCTCGACCGACGGGACCGAGGCGGTGGCATACGCCAACGGCGCCGATCACGTCGTGCGCCATCCAGGCAATCGCGGTCTTGCCGCGGCGTTCCGCAGCGGGCTCGATGCCGCCATTCGGCTCGGCGCGGACGTCGTGGTCAATACGGATGGCGACAATCAGTATCCGCAGGAGGCGATTCCCTCGCTCGTCGCCCCAATCCTTGCCGGTAAAGCCGACGTCGTGATTGGGGACCGCAATCCTGGTGCAGCGCCCTACTTCTCGCCGCTCAAGCGCTGGCTCCAACGGCGGGGCGCCGCCACGGTCCGTATGGTCTCGGGTACCGACGTCGCCGATCCGGCGAGCGGGTTTCGCGCGTTCAGTCGAGAGGCCGCGCTGCGCACCAACGTGCTCTCCACTTATAGCTACACGATGGAGACGGTGATCCAGGCTGGCGCCTCGGGCCTGCGCGTGGTCTCCGTCCCCATCGGCGCCCGCGAGGTCACGCGGCCATCGCGGCTCATGCGCAGCATGCCGCACTACCTTGCCCACTCGGGCGCGACGATCATCCGGGCCTTCGCGACCTATCGTCCACTCGCCGTGTTCATGAGCTTCGGCGCCCTGCTCATCACGCTCGGCCTCATCGGGATCGCGCGGTTTGTGTTCTATTACTTCGCTGATGGAGGAGCTGGACACGTCCAGTCCGTGGTGCTGGCCGGCACGATCTTCATGCTCGGCTGGATCGTGTTGCTCAATGGACTCCTTGCCGACTTGATCGCGGCCAATCGTCGCCTCACCGAGGAGGCGCTCGTCCGCCTGCGGCGTCTGGAGTCGCGCAGGGACGACGAAACTATGGCATCGCGGCGCAAGGAC
>JAXDLH010000218.1:0-15471 GCA_034666705.1 Chloroflexota bacterium | reverse complement strand
ACAGCTCGGCGGCCCGGCGCCGAGTGCGAGCCGGCTGACGTTCTCCGGAGATGTTCGGCTTACCCGGCGACAACGTGCAGTGGAGAACTGCTGATGATTTCCGATTGCAACGGCTCATCCCACCACGACGCTTTCATTCATACTCGATTTCTATCCATTCGCGCGCCTGCTATATGACAGATCACCGTGATTTCATTCACCGTCGTCGTGCTTACCGGTCACCCGCAGCTCCGGATGCGGCACCGGGGCTATGCACGGCGAGGGGAACTGGGGAGCACCCGCAGCCAATGGCGGTAACAGAGCCGCTGCCCAGTTGGCCGGAGCCATTGGCGCCCCACGCCCAAAGCTCGCCTTCGACCGTCACCGCAAGGCTGTGTGTGACGCCGCCGGTGATGAAAATCGCGTCGGGCACCCCTGGCACGAGGATGGGAGTAGAGCGATCCTCGATGCTTCCATCCCCGACTTGTCCGGAACCATTGTGGCCCCACGACCAGATGTTACCGTCCGCCGTGAGGGCCAGGCCGTGCAAGCCCCCGGCTGCGATCTGGGTGACGTTGGTCAGCCCGCGCACCTGAATCGGAACATCACGGTTTTCATGCGTCCCGTCCCCGAGCTCGCCCGACGAGTTGTAACCCCAGGCCCAGACCGTGCCATTTGACTTCAACGCCAGGCTGAAACTATCACCGGCGGCAATGGCCATAACGTCGCTCAGGCCTCGCACCGGTACCGGCGTCGGGTGGTTCGCGTTCGTCCCATCCCCCAATTGGCCCGCACCGTTCTGACCCCATGCCCACACCGTGCCATCGACCATGAGGGCGAGGCTGTGGAAAGAGCCTGCGGCGACCGCCGTCGCTCCACGCAGTCCGATCACCTGGACCGGCAGTGGTTTGCACAGACAGCCATCAGTCGAGACAGAACCATCACCTACCTGTCCTGAGCCGTTCTGGCCCCACGCCCAAACGGTACCATCAGCGACGAGCGCGAGGCTGTGGTCGAACCCGCCCGCGATAGCGGTGACGACTCCCAGGCCTTCCACGCGTGTGGGTACCGCGGAGGGTTCTACACGGGACAGGCCGTCGCCGCGTTGGCCCGAGACGTCCGCTCCCCAGGACCACACAACTCCGTCGTCCGTCAGCGCAAGACTGTGATAGCTGCCGGTCGCAACCTGGGTAACTCGCGTGAGCTCCGGCACCCGCGTTGGGACCGAGCGGCCGATAGTCGTGCCATCTCCAAGCTGGCCCTCTTCATTTGCACCCCACGCCCACAGCGATCGGTCATTCGCAAGGGCGAGCGTATGCGAGCCTCGAGAGGCCATAGCCCGGAAGCGCACCGGTCCCGGTGCCCACTCGGCGAGCAGCGCGTACGACTCGCAGCTCGTCTCATACGCTGAGCTCTGCACGACGATCGTGTAGATCCCCGCTTCGCTCGCATTGGCGCTCAGAGATTGCAGAGCCCCCGGACCGATCACCGGATCGTCGAGCGCGCCGCCGTCCGGACTGTAACCGTAAAGCGTGAGCGGGATCGGCTGATCACCCAGGGTGACCGTCAAATCGCCAGCCCCCGGCACCTCGACAACATAAAGGTGGGCCCTGGCAGCATCCGGGTATGCGTACCGGATGGGCTGATCGAGGCCCAGCGTGGCAGCATCGGGTGGCTGCTCGCACTGCGCGCGAACGGAGACGGGACCTGGCGAGATGACAGCAAGGGCAAGGCAAAGCACGAGGCGGAACCCGCGGCTCATGCCCGGCTGACATGCAGGTCGGAGCCGAGATTCGCGACGAGCACGGCTTCGTCGGGAGCACCATCGTGGAGCGCGTCCCGCGGCGCGGTGGGGCCATCCTGGTCAACCGTAGGTACTGTGGAGGTGGGCGTCGACGTCGGATTGGGCTCCTCCACGACGGTGACCTGGCCCCCTCCATCGTTCGTTACGTACAGCATTCCGGTGCCGGGCACGAAGGTGCAGACGTTTAGCTCAGGTTCCATGGTGACGGTTGAGATCGCCTCGAACGTCGTGGCATCCATGATCGCCGCCGTTCTACTATCCTCTGTAATGGCGAGACGGTTGCGCATGGTGTCCACGCACACGAAATTGCCGTTGCCGCGCACGAGCATCCTTACCACCGTGTTTGTGGCGCCGTCGATGACCGAGACCGAGTTGCTGTTGTGGTCGGGCACGAAAATCCGGTTGGTTACCGCGTTGACCTGCGGCACGCCCGGGATAATGCTCGCTGTGACCGCGGTGGTCGAGTTGTCAGCACCGTCGATCACTGTAATACCGCCGCCGATGATGGTCGCGACGTAGATCCGATTCGTCGTCGAGTTGACGGCAACGCCAATCGGTGCCCCACCTCTGAGTCGCACGATAGCCAGCCGTTCGCACGTAGTAGCGTCGAGGACCGCGACGTCGTCCGTATCCTTGCGTGGCACGTACAGCCGTTTCGTCGCCGAATTGACCGCGACGCCGTTGATTGGCGCACCGCTGACTGCGCAGTCGGTGACCACAATATTTGTCGTACCGTCGATCACCCGCACGGAGCGCGCGAACTGCTGCGCGACGTAGATCCGGTTGGCGAGCGGGTCGACGTCGATCCCGGTATGGTAGCCGAGCGTCGGCACCGTCGCGACGATGCTCGTACCCTCGATGACCGCAATCGCAGGCACATCCTCCTGCGCGGCGTACACACGGCCAGTGGCGGGGTTTGCGACAATGACGCCAGCCCGGCTCGTCCCAAACGAGATCGTGGCGACGATCGAAGCCGCCGCAGCCGGCCTGTTTACCCCAAGCTGCACCGCGAGGGCGAACACCAGAAGGCCGGTGATAGGAATTGCTGTCACCCCACCTGTTGTCCGAAGCCGCGGCATACGCATTGTCATCCCTCCGGGCTGCGAATGGGGGCATTTGGGTCGGCCGGACGGGCTCGGTCGCTGGTGGGTGGGGGTACGCGCGTGGCGGTCGCACGCGGCTCCGGTACGGTCGTGGGCAGCGCCGGCTCGGGGGTGTACGTTGGGATTGAGGTCGGCGGGGCGGCGCTCGTCCGGGACGCAGGCGATGCTGGCGGAGTCGCCGTCGGCTGAATTGTCGGAAGCAGTGTCGGGCTCGGGCGGGTCTGGAGGATGCAGCCGGCGGCTTCCCGGCTCACCGGATCCAACTCCAGCGCCCGGGTACACAGCATGTGCGCCTCCCGGGGCACGCCATCGGCCCTGGCTGCCTGCCCGATGGCGGTAAATACTGACGCCGCTGCGGTTCTCAAACCGGGGAGCCTCGGGTCAAGGTCGGCGGAATCCATCGAGGGCGCGAGCACGAGCGCAGCCACCCAATCGTCGGCATCCGCCATCTCGACGAGCCGGTTCAGGACGTCGTTGGAGGCGCCAAACCCGGCTGCCGGACAATCGTCCGCTGCCGTCAACGCCTCGTGGGCCCGTCGTACGTCGTTGACTTGCAACGCGGCGTTAGCTTCTGCCACGCTCCCGCCCAACGCATCACACGCGGACGGCGTCGGCGTCGGGATTGACGCCAGAGGCGCTGGCCCAGAGAACTCGCCGATGGGCGACACAAAGGATTCGGGACCCGACGACTTCGGGACGCCGGCGCCGCCGGATCGCATGGCGACAACAGTTCCGCTCAGGAAGAGGAAGAGCACGATGGCGACCACCAAGGCGCGGCGCCCCGTTCGGCCGGTGGCAAACGCGACGTTGCGCATGAGAGCGGCGGCAGACAACGTTGGCTGCTCCAATGCCGCCAACGCGTCGATAAACGCGACCGCAGTTGGATAGCGCGTCGCTGGCTCTCTCGCGAGCGCCCGGACGATGACCAGCTCCACCCCTTCATCGAGCGCAGGATTGAGCGTTCTGGGCTGAGGCAGCGGCGCCGCAATGACCTGCTGCCGAGTTGCGTCGGCGGTCTCACCCTGAAACGGCGCGCGCCCTGTGAGCATCTCGTACGCGATGACGCCAAGCGCATAGCGGTCAGCGGCCGAGCTAGCGGTCTGACCGAGTACCTGCTCCGGGGCCATGTAGGCCGGGGTGCCGAGTACGAGCCCAGGCTGGGTAAGCTCTCGCAGATCGGTACTTCCAGCAACTCGACGCTCAGCTGCGCCGAGCCTGGCGATACCGAAGTCGCTTATGAGAGGTCGGTCCGCATCATCGAAAAGGATGTTGCTCGGCTTGAGGTCGCGGTGAATGATCGGGACTGCGGCGGCGTGGGCATAGTCGAGCGCCTCTGCGATGGGGCGCAGCACGGCGATGGCCCGAGCGAGCGACCACGGCCTTCCGTCCAGACGCTCCTGGAGGCTCCCACCGGGCAGGTACTCGAGCACGAGGTACTGCAGCGCGCGCTCGGAATCCGTACCAGCATTGAAGCACCGAAGAATGTGTGGATGGTCGAGGCGCGAGAGCGCCTCACCCTCTCGTCGAAAGCGCTCCAGGAAGCCGGGCAGCGCAGTGTGCTCTGGAAGCAGTACCTTGAGGGCAACGTACAACTCATCCTGCTGGTCGAAGGCGTGATACAAGCGAGCCATGCCGCCCGCGCCAAGCAACCCCTCGACGAGATAGCGGCCGTCCAGGATGTCACCCGGCTGCAGCAGTTCGACTCGACCGTGCATGCACTCCCCATTGACGCGAGGAGACTATCCAAAGATGGCCGAGAGCACTTGACGAGAGTCTAACGTAGCCTGAATGCTTACCCATGTCAAGCACGTGTGGACTCACTCATGCCCTCATCCCGCACGTGATCGCCCGGCTGGTGCAGCCGCGCGGGATGGCGCTCGCGGTGGACTGGACCATGTTTGACACTACCCTGCCCCGCGGCCAACGGATGCGCTACCGGGTGTTGCGCATCGCCATCCGGCCTCCGGGCCGGGCGCTGCCTCGGATTGCCTACGAGCGAGATGGCTCGGATCACCAGACCGGAAGCCAGGACCAGGCCGAGGAAGCAGCACGCCGCGCGGTCATCGAGGTGCTCCCGGCCGGGGTGCGGACGGTGGTGCTCGCGGATGGCTCGCACTTGCTCCATCAGCTGGGTATGCGTGAGAGAGCGGCACAATACGTGTGGTTAGGTGACTATCCAATGCACCGCACGCTATGGGAGGGAGCGGGCTTAGCACTTAGCCCGCTCCCTCATCTGAGGCCAGCGACGGTCAAGTCCGGGCGGAGGCTCGTTCCAGCCCATCAACTGGATTAGGTGAGCTTCCGCATCATCGATGCCTCGCCGTTGCCGACTAGCCTCCACTCACTGCGAGATTAGCCCGAGGCGCGCCGGACGGCTCACCGCGTCGAAGTAAGTCCGCAGCCCCACGGCATTGCTGTGACCCGCGCACTTGCTGTCATCTGGGTTCGTTCCAATCCGCGTGGAGAGCTTCAGCGCCAGCTTATCGTTCACCCCGTCTAGACCAATCGGCGCGAACGAACCGAATGCAACAACAACCTCCTCCGCCAAGGCCGCGTTCCTAGTGACTCCGGCGATGCACCGCGATACCCCCGTGGCCACCAGCGTGTTGTCCTTGTATACCTCGGCCCGCAGGTCGAAGCTCGTGCCCTGATCGTCGCTATTCTTGAGGCCGAGCCATGCATGAAGATCATCCAGTGCTGTCACGGTCTGCGCCGGGTCAGTGCTAGATTCGGTCCAAGTCCCGATCGCCGACCATTGGTTCCCACCCGCGAAGTTGATGGATCCGGAGTCCTGCGACTTTGCGGTTGTCGCAGATGGCGGGTTGTGGTCGAGGAACAGCACCCCCGGATTGGCGTTCGCGCCGGTCCCACGCAAGAACAGGCACGAGGCACATGGCGTCGGCGTGGCGGTTGGCGTCGATGTGCTGGTTGCAGTTGGGGTGGGCGTCCTGGTGGGCGTCGGAGTCCTGCTTGCGGTCGGAGTGCTCGTCGGCGTCTTGGTTGAGGTCGGCGTGCTCGTCGCAGTGTTCGTGGCCGCCGGGGTTGGCGTGGCAGACGGAACCACGGGCGAGCGCACGATGTAAATGCTGGCCGGGCTGGTGAAATTGTCACCAGCGGTGATGGTCGCGCGACTGCACGTCGCAAGGTCCAGCCGGTATATGGCCGCCACTGCAGAATTATTATCGGCAACAATAGCGTTGCCGCTGGCATCAATGTCGATGCCATCGGGGTCTACGAAGACTGAGCTTGCGCAGAGCAGCGTCTGCGCGCCATTCATAGGGTTGACACGGATGATTCGACCATTCCCGCCGGAGGGTCCGAAATCAGTCACGAGTAGATCGCCGCTGCCATCGATCGCGATGCTGGCGGGCCCCCCGAGACTTCCTCCGGATGCGATGATGGAGGTCGCTCCGCCGGACGTAACGCGGATGATCACCCCACCCGAGTCACCGTTGAGCCGATCAGCGACGTAGAGGTCGTCGTTTGGGGCGATGGCCACGCGCTCCGGCTCATTGACCGACGACGCAAAGGGCCCGCCGGAGGCGAGCACCGACTGTGCGCCAGTGACGGGGTTTACGCGGATCACCCCGCCGCCCCCGCCAAAGGCACTCGAGTCGGACACCAGGAGATCGCCACTACTGGAGATCGCGATCCCAACAGGATCGACGAAATTTGCGCCTTGGGAAACTACGGACTGAGTGCCGGTTATGGGATTGATCCGCAGGATGGCCCCACTGCCTGGAATCGTGGCGGCGTCTGCCACTAGGAACGTGCCATCAGCATCTTGCACGATTTCGTGTGGATTGACCAATAGTCCGCCCGAAGAGATGACACACTGGCTGCCCGTATCCGGTTTCACCCGGATGACCCGAGCCGCGACGTCATCCGTCACGACAATGTCACCTGGGAGCAATGGCCCGCACACCAGTGTCGGCGTGATCGTTGGGGTCGGCGTATTCGTCGGTGCGTTCGTGGGCGTCTGCGTGACCGCGATCGTCAGCGTGGCTTCCTCGCTCAATGGAGAGGGCGTGCCGAGGTTGTCGGACGCGCCACCGTCGGCATATATCTTGCCATTTGGGGCCTGCGCTGCACCTGGGAATTGTCGTGCAGTCGGCATGGGGGTCTTGGTAGACCATATATTGACCGTGGGGTCATACTCCAGCGTTGTGGCTGTAATGCCTCCGGGGAAGGCAGGGCCGCAGCCGCCAAAGACGTAGACGTTGCCATTACTCGCACCTACCGCGGTTTCGCATGCTCGCTGCTGGGGGAGAGCTGCAACGAAGCTCCATTGGTCGATCGCGGGATCATACGTTTCCACCGTGTCAGAAGTGGCGCCACCACCGGGGGCGCCCCCTATCGCGTAAATCTTACCGTTGCTAGCTGCGGCCAGGCCGAACTCGGTTCGCGGGGTTTGCGTCGAGGCACGGCTCAGCCAGGAATTCGCAACCGGGTCGTACTCTTCTACCGTCGTGAGGAAGGTATTGGCGAACACGTCACCGAAGCCTCCCACGGCATAGACCTTACCGTTCGCTGCAGCGACCGCGCGAAGATGCTCCCGCGCCGTCGGCATTGGTGCCCGAGAAGCCCAGGTGTTCGTTGCCGGATCGTACTCGTCAACCGAGTTCAGCAGTGTTCCGAAGCTGTTGCCTCCAATGGCGTACAATTTACCGTTTGGGGCCGAGGCGAGACCGAATGCATTGCGCGCCGTAGGCATCGGCGCCCGTACTGTCCACATGTCGATCGCAGGGTCATACGCCTGGTTAACGCTCAGGGCATTCGCCCCCCCGTCAGCACCGCCTATCATATAGACCTTGCCATCCGCTCCAGTCGCCACTCCCGGGTTGAATGAGGCGACCGGGGCCGAGGCGCGACTCGCCCAGGTAAGGTTCGCTGCTTGCGCTGGCTGACTCATCGCCGGCACGAGCAAGAACCCACCAAGTAATAGGACACTCGCCACAATCCTCATGTGCATTCGCACAGTCTGTTTCATCCACTAGCCTCCCGACGGGGGCCGGTCTCTCCGGCCATTGAAAGCGGCCTTGAGCCGCATCGGCGATCGATCATCCGCGGCCGCTCGGACCACGGTGCTGGGACAGGTCGCCAAAAGCGCAGCATTGCGGAGCGCGAAGGTCGCGCGAGTGCCATTCTGCGCCTGGCTGGGGAGAAAGTCCTGAGATATAGCTAGCTCGACGCTGACATTTGGCCAGCCGATTTTTAGCTGCATATCGGTGTGAATGAGTGCGCTATACTCGCAGCACGCATACGACTGAATGGGCGTCGGGTCGTGAGCCATATCCATCTGGTCGCTCATACCAAGCGAGGAGCGAGTGATGCCGGCGCGGCTCGTGATCGAAAATGGCGGCCCGAGGCGTGTAATCCTCCCACTCGACGAACCGGTTGTGTCGCTCGGCCGGGGCGAGGCCAACGACGTCGCCACTAACGAGCCACTTGCGTCGCGGCGACACGCCGAAGTGCGGTGGGACGGCGCGCGGTTCTATCTCGAGGACCTCGGGAGCAAGAACGGGACGATACTCAACGGCGCTCGCCTCTGTGAGGTGCGCGAGCTGCGCCACGGGGATGTGATCACCCTCCCCGGCTTGCGGGCGGTCTTTTGTTCGAGCGAGGAGACGATCACCGAGGTGCGGACCGCCGGGGGCGACGGCCGGATCCGTGTGGATGTGCGCACCGCGGAGGTCTGGGTCGACGGCGAGCCGGTCGCCGTATCGGCGAAAGAGTTCCTGGCACTGCGGGCGCTCGTCGAGGCGAAGGGCGCACTGGTCGATAAGGACGCGCTCTCACATGCAGCCTGGCCCGAATATGCGAACGGCGTGAGCAGCTACAACATCGAGCAGTTGATCTCGCGCCTCCGCCGCAAGCTCCAGGAGGACCCCGCGCACCCGCAAAATCTGCTCACCGTGCGCGGACTCGGCTACCGCCTCCGGACCTGAGCGCGGCTTTGTCTATGCTCCCCGGCTTACACTCGTTGACGTAGCTGCGCCTGTCGCACACGAGATGCCGGACCCTTCTCCGTGGTTCAGCACGACACCCGGGGACCTCTGGCGGAAAGAAATAGAGGCCACCGGTGGCCTCTTCGGGAGACCTTCGAGTTGGGCCCCGGATGACACTGCGCTTAGGCCCGCGGCCCGGCCAAGGCGATGTACCATCAGGCAGCACGCGCCGCAAAGGGGGAGCATCACCATGGCCGAAACCACAGTCGCCGCGACGCTGGTCGCGCCGAAGCAGTTCGAGATGCGCGAGTACGACGTGCCCGAGATCAAGCCGGACGACGGACTTCTGCAGGTCCAAGCCGTCGGGATCTGCGGCAGCGACGTCAACTCGTACCAGCGAGCACCGGAGCGACCGCGCGTGATGGGCCACGAGAACGTGGGCGTCGTGGCGAAGATCGGCCGCGAGGCCGCGGCGCGGTGGAACCTGCAGGAGGGCGACCTCGTCATCCCCGAGGAGTACGTGCCCTGCATGCACTGCACGTACTGCTACACGGGGCGCTTCCGCTTCTGCAACCAAACCGATCGCGGCTACGGCCAGATCCTCCGCCACGGGGCGACCACCGCGGACGTCTGGCCGTCACTGTGGGGCGGCTTCAGCCGCTTTATGTACCTGCCGCCGAACAGCGTCATGCATAAGATCGACAAGCCGGTGCCTCCGCACGTGCTGGCGCTCTACCTGCCGCTGGCCAACGGCGTGCAGTGGGCGGTCCTCTACGGTGGGGCGAGCCGGGGCAAGACGGTGTTGATCCAGGGCCCGGGGCAGATGGGACTTTCGTGCGCCTTCGCGGCGAAGCAGGCCGGCGCCGATTGTGTGATCGTGGCGGGCATGACGAAGGACGCCGACCGGCTCGCCGTGGCGAAGCAGGTTGGCGCGGACTACGCGATCGACATCGAAAAAGAGGGGCTGCGCGAGCGCATCGACGAGATCACCGGCGGCGAGGGAGTCGACGTCGTGGTCAACGTAACCGGCGGTGGCAAGGGTGCGGTAGTGGATGCCCTCGCGGTCGCGAGCAAGGAGTGTACGCTGGTGCTGGCTGCGGCCGGCGATGCGCCGCTGGATCTCGCGGCCGGCCTCGGCGAGCGGCGCCGCCGCGACATCACGATCAAGACGGCCCACGGCCACTCGTACGAGGCCGTCTCCCAATCGATCCAGTACCTGACCTCCGGCAAGTTCCCCGAGCTGCTGACGATCTCGACCCACCAGTTCCCGCTGGAGCAGGTGCGGCACGCGCTCGACACGGCGGCGGGCGTGGGCGACCCGGGCGCAATCCACGTCACCGTGCTGCCCTCGGCATGAGAGGATAGAGACCTAACCCCCCGCCGGGGACGGCCCTCTCCCCCCGACCCTCTCCGGTGCTCGGGCGAGGGGAGTCATACCGGACCTTGGAATAGCTCCCCTCCCCAAAATTGGGGGAGGGGTCGGGGGAGAGGGCCGTCCCCTTCCGGGGAGCCATCCCCCCTACTCAGGAGTAGTGCACGATGCGGTATCTGAGCAACCAGGACGTTATGGCCGTGCTCGACATGCGCGAGGCGCTGGCCGCGCTGCGCATTGGCTACGCCGACCTCGCCATCGGCGATGCGGCGTATGTGCCGCGGATCGATGTCTATGCGCCGACCGGCCGCGACGAGGACTACTACCGCTGGGGCAGCATGACGGGCGTGAGCAAGAGCTTCGGCGTCACCGCGATCCGCATAAAATCGGATGTCGTGTCCTGGCCGGACGCGAAGACCGAAGAGAAGTACTGTATCGAGCCCGGCACCTACTCGGGCATCATCCTCGTCTACAGCATCCGCAATGGCGAGCCGCTGGCGCTCATCAACGATGGCTACCTGCAGCACATGCGGGTGGGCGCCAGCGCTGGGCTTGGCGCCGAGGTGCTCGCCCGCACGGACGCGGTAACTCTGGGCATGATCGGCTCGGGTGGCATGGCCCGCAGCTACCTGGAGGCGATCGCCCAGGTCCGGCCGCTGCGCGAGGTGCGGGTGTACAGCACCAACCCAGCCCATCGCCGGGCCTATGCTGAGGAGATGGGCGAACTGCTCAAGCTCGACGTGACTGCCGTCGACTCGACGGAGGAGGCGGTGACCGGGGCCGACATCGTGTCGACCGCCACCGATGCCATGGGCGCCACGTTCGACGCCGCCTGGGTCAAGCCCGGCGCGCACATCACGTGCGTCACGCGGCGCGAGCTCGACAAGGCGATCGTGGGCCGCGCCGACGTCGTGGCGCAACTCGGCATCAACTCGATTCCGCAAGAGTTCAAAGTCCCGCACATGGAGTGGCCGTCAGCCGGTATGGCGGCGTACGTGGTCGGCCAGCCGGAGGAGCGTGCCCGCCTCCCATGGAGCCTGACTTCCGAGATGGGCCAATACGTAAACCTGGTGGACATCGATACCGGCCGCGCGACCGGCCGCACGAGCGACGACCAGATCACGCTATTCATCAACACGGGTACGCAGGGATTGCAGTTCGCGTCGGTGGCGGGGCGGGTACTGCAGCTTGCGGGCGAGCGCGGCCTTGGCCAGGCGATGCCGACTGAATGGTTTTTGCAAGACATTCGGGACTGAACGATCGAAAGCGAGGATCAGCATATGGAGCTCGGCGAGAAAGAACGAGCCTTCCTTGAACGCATCCGCGGCGCGGCCATGATCACCCTGCGGCCAGATGGGACGCCGCACGCCGTGCGCGTGGGTGTGGCGCTGGTGGACGGCAAGCTCTGGAGCAGCGGCACGCAGGACCGCGTTCGCACCCGGCACCTGCGCCGGGATCCCCGTTGCACGGTGTTCGTCTTCGACACGTCATTCAGCTCGCTAACGGTGGAGGCGAAGGTCACGATCCTCGAGGGGCCGGATGCGCCAGAACAGAGCTTGCGGCTCTTTCAAGCGATGCAAGCGAACCTGACGCCGGCGCCTCCGCCAGGCAAGCTCGTATGGGCCGGCGAGCAGAAGACGTTCGAAGAGTTTCTTGAGATCATGCGCGCGGAGCACCGGCTGATTTATGAGTTCGAGCCAATCCGCGTCTACGGGATCTATTGACTCTGAGCTCTTCAGCATTGGCGGAGGTGGGATCTTCTCGTCTCGCTTAGTTGGCGCCGCCTGCCGCCCGCAGTGCCTCGAGGCGCGGCACCCGGCTCTTGGGGCTGTCCAGGCTGAATGATCGGGCGTCACCGAGCTGTTCGCGGATGAACAGCTCGGTTGCTTCGACCGCCGCGTTGAGAGCATCGCTTTCCGGTCGTAGGGTCATCCACACGATCGCCTGGCGGTCGCAGTCGAAGTCCCAGAAGCCGGCGAGCCGTCCACGATCCAGAATCGCGTGATGAGCCAGGTCGGAGAGGGCGCCGCCCGCCGCCGTCGATTTGCCGCCGAAGATCGGGTGATCGAGGTCCGCCGGATCGAGCAGCGTCGCCACGTCGCGGCGATGCGCTGACAGCGCGTCCAGGCTGCTGACCAACGTGTACTGGGGCTCGGCAGGGGCCTGGTAGGCCATGAAGTCCTCGCGGTCATCGTCGAACATGAGCCGCTCGCTGCCGGCCTCGAGCGGCACCAGTCCGAGCGGCTCGACCGCGGTCTTGCTCGCCTTCACGCCGAGTCCCGAGAACCACTGGAATTCGCCGTACGTCGCGGGCCCGATCCAGCGAAAGTAGCGGCGGGCCAACTCGGTATACGCCTCATCCGTGGTGAGGGTGCAGCCCGCGAGCGGGTTCGGGCGCCAGCGCGCGTACTGGTAGCGCTGCTGGTCCAGGCGGCCGTTGGCCGGGATGCGGCGAATCTCGCCGACCGCTTGCAGCTTGCCAAGCGCGAGCGGCAACGTGGTGGTGACGCCCTTCCTCTTGCCCTCATCGCCGAGGCTGCGCGCCGCACCCCCCGTGGCGTCGCGGATCCCCTCAGGGTCAAGGGGACCGCCATCCAGCGCGTCCAGCACCGCCAGGCAGAGCTTGTCGATCTCGTCGTCGGTCACGCCGAGCCGGTAGGCGACCTTCATCGCCGCCTCGCCGAACTCCTGGCCGACCCGCAGGGCAACGGCGAAGTCCTGGGCCGGCACGACGTACGTGCAGCCGCGTGCGCACGGGAGCTCGTGGATCGCGAGCTGCGGGACCATGCTATCCATCTCGTCACGACTCGCGC
The DNA here is from genome assembly GCA_034666705.1 of Chloroflexota bacterium. Taxonomy (GTDB): domain Bacteria; phylum Chloroflexota; class UBA6077; order UBA6077; family SHYK01; genus JAXDLH01. Next base: position 2,452 of record JAXDLH010000218.1, on the reverse strand, counting down.
CGGCACGCGCGTGGATCGTCAGGTACGGGCCAACCCCGCCGACCGATCGCGCCCACCCCGAGCGCTCCAGCACTTCGTGCGGGCGCTTGCCCTGCAATGAGCCGTCCAACCCCTGGCGGTGCGACCACCACGCGCGAATTCGTCCGTCGTCCACGCGAGTCCCCCTTGCCGGTTCTGCGCCGGGAGGATGCCGCACTGCGGCGACCGGGTGCACGTCACAATGACGCCACCGGGACACCGGGGCAGCGGCTTGTCGCGGAAACGCAGTGAGCCTGGGGATTGCATCAGCGGTTCCCGAGCCTCGCACAGTGGGCAGGCACGGCGGTCTGCCTTACGGAGTGCCTGAGTTGCTCTGCGCCACCGTGTGGTCGGCGGCCTGCTCCCAGAGGCGGACCAGCGCCGCCATGTCCTCGTCGGCGAGGCCGAGCTCGGCCGCCTCGCGGAATTGCGCCAACGTCCGGGTCCCGAGCCACAACGGCACGCCGCCCCGCTCAGCCTCGCCCTGGATCACGCCCAGATCCTTGAGGATCAGGCTGACCGGTGTGGCGGGTCGATAGTCTTGCGCCATGAAGCGCGGCAGGTTGCGGGTCAACATCGCGGATGACCCAAATGAGGTGCCGAGGAGATCGAGCATGAGCTGCGGGTCGGCACCCAGCTTCGTGGCGAACACGGCCGCCTCGGCGATGGCCGCGGTGTGGATTGCGACGAGCAACTGGTTGGCCAGCTTGATGACCTGGCCAGCGCCGACGGGGCCGCAGAGCCGAACGTTCTGGCCAAAGGCGCGGAACACCGGCTCGGCCCGCTGGAAGACGATTTCTTCTCCACCCACCATGACGGTGAGCGTGCCGGCCTGCGCGCCGGCGGGACCGCCGGACACCGGCGCATCGAGGAAATCCGCGCCCCTCGCCGTCAAGAGCTCAGCGCAGCGGCGGTTCAGCTCCGGGCTCACCGTCGAGTGGTCAGCGTAGATCTGGCCCTCGTGCGCCACGGCAGCGAATTGGCCGAACACCTCCTCGACACTTGCGGACGTCGGCAAAGCCGTAAGAATCAGCTCGGCCCGAACCGCGACCGCGGCCGCCGATGCTGCAGGTTGCGCGCCCCGCGCCGCCAATGCATCCATCGCCGGGCGCGATCGATTGAAGACGTGCACCACGTGGCTCGCGCCGAGAAGACGCTCGACCATCGGCCGGCCCATTTTCCCAAGCCCGACGAACCCAACGTCCATTGGCTGTTCCCTCCCGCAGTCGACTCGCGGCCCGATCAACTGGGAGTGGAGTGTACAGGCCGCTCGCTCGTCGGAGGAGCGGGCGGCCTGATCTAGAATGGGCCAATCGCACCGCGTTCAGTGTTGCAAAGGAGGGATGCATGAGCCCTAGGGACGCTACCACACTCGGCCCCGCCGCCTTCATCGCAGAGCAGCTCCAGGTGATCCGCAGCTTCTGCGATCGGCTCGACGGCAAGCTGCCGAGCTATAGCTACATCCCCCTCACCACGGACGAGCAACGCGTGCTGGTCATGCAGAGCCGGCTCTTCAATGAATTCCGGGCGGCGGAGGTGTTCGGCGCCTGGCTACCGAGCACCCCAGAGCTGGAGGTCAAGTATCTCTTGGGCGAGGCGTGCCACGAGGAGCTCGGCCACGCGCGGTTGCTGCTCGACCGCATCACGCACATGGGCGCCGATCCGCTCGCCTATGGCCCCCCACCAGCCCAGGTCGCGCTGTTCCATACGATGCAGAACCTCGGGAGCACGGTGGAACGGCTCGCAGCGTTCCAGCTCGCCGGTGAGGGCGTGGCCTCTCACCTCATCAAACAAGCGCTGGAGAGCGACGCCGTTCCGGAGTGGATCAAGCAGCCATACCGGCGCATCATCGAAGACGAGGAGGAGCATGGGTCGTCGCCCGTCCAGCTCCTCACCCGGTACGCCACGACGCCGGAGGCCCAGCGCCTCGTGCGTCGGGGCGTCAGCCTGGGCCTTTCGCTCCGCGCCCACTACTTCGATGCGCTCGACGCGATGGTGTTCGACGGGGAGCGGTGGTAGCGGCGCGCCGTCTGCCCATTCCGCCAGTGAGAACGACCGGTACGGCTGTACGCGTGATGGGTACATGCCGATACCACCTACAGGTCACGCTCGTGGACCGGCGCGAGTAAGACGCTGCTCGCCGGTGTCCATAGGGCCGCCAGCGCATTGTGACGAGGAACGCACCGCACGTGTTACCGGCGCTACAGCCGGTGGGCTGGTTCGTGGCGTTCAATGCGAGGGGACCAAGACCACATCAATAGGAGGTTAATGCACATGGCACCGATCCTTCCGCGCTCCATTGGCACACTCGTCGCTGGCGCCGCACTCCTCGTCACCTCTGCTGGGCCTGGCATCGCCGGGGCAACTGGCGCGGGGCAGATCGACGTGGACCTTCCCGCGGTCAATTCGGCGATCGAGAACGGCACTCCGGTCG
>JAXDLH010000217.1:0-9094 GCA_034666705.1 Chloroflexota bacterium | reverse complement strand
GATCTCCCCGGTAGCGAAGAGGCTGGGGTCTGCTTCGGCGACCGACATCCAGATGCTGCCCTCGGCCTTGACTGTACGCAGCACATTACCCAGACGTGCCCCAAGGTCCGGGTATTTCACCCAGGATGGTGTCGCCGGTGGTGCCATGATGGCGGCCATGGTTATCCCTCCCCGTCCCTCGGAATGCAAGCGTCGCCCACGCTTACCTGCCGTCGGTGTTTCTTCTCCGAGTCAACCAACGTCACGTTCACCCACGAGGGCAAAATGGTTCAAGCGTGGCCAGGGCGCTTCCGGGCGCGGCCTCAACGGGATCACTCGAATGGATGATGCAGGCCCCGAGCAAATGGCACGAGGATTCCGCGACTATACCGCGGCATCCCTGCCTGGGCCAACCGACTGGTAGACGGTGCCGTGCTGAAATTGTATCGTTTCTCATTGTGGAACGACTCACTAGACCTGCGTGTTTCGCGAATTGTTGCACTCATGGACCCATTCGAAGCTATGTAGGCAATCGTCATCGTAAATAGCTATGCTGAATATCACCAATTCAGAAATAGTGTCCTTCCATCGAATTTTTCGAGATGATAGCGTTCATATATAGTCGATAATATAGGATCGGAACTCAATGGTTTCTAGACCTTATCCCCACCATCATCCGAGTCACAGCCTGATCTCATCAGTTGCACCATGAGGTGCATTCATCGCAGACTGCAGACGCCCCGCCTATCCTGAATATCGGCACCTTGTCGGCCAAGCTCCAAGGCTCCTCGTCACCGCACCCATGCTATCCAACTTGAGAGTATCTGGAACGCTACTGAAGGGAGCGTCAGCCCTCACGTGCGAGCCACCATTCCGAAAAGCGCCGTCCAATACGGCTTCTGTATCAATCCCGTTGGGACCTTGGTGCCGATCTCCGTGCACCAACAGCTCGCTGATCATCCGCTACTGCGTCGACCCGCACGAGGCGCTCCTCAAGGCGTTGGCGGAGTAGCAGATCCCAGATTAGAAATAGCGGTCATCAGCCGCTCGCATTGCTGCTTCGCACCGCAGGGGTGAGTGACTCCCCTGCTCGCGCTTCGAGAGCCTCGGCGGCCACGGACTGCTGGGGGTGAATTTCGGGCGGGGCCGGCTTACACTTGGCGCTGCGACTCCATCACGTGCTGAGGTATGACGCCATGATGCCGCCCTCTGAGCTGCCCGTCCCTCGCTTCTCACTCGCCGAACGCGACCGCCGCTGGGCCGCGGTGCGCGCCAATATGGCTCGCGACGGAGTCGACGCGCTCATTACCGTTTACCACACCGGCCATCACAACCACTGGCAGGCCGATTGCCAGTACCTGTCGCAAATCGGCGGTAACAACGTCGACGCTTCGCTCGTCTTCCCGCTCGAAGGTGAGCCGACTGGCTTCGTCATCAACGAGTTCTACGAGGGCCCGGCCGCCCGCGACTGGATGAGCGACTTTCGTCCGACGCGCCGCGCCTGGGGAGACATGATCTCTGAGCGCATCAAGGAGCTCGGCCTCGAAGGCGGCCGCCTCGCGATCTCCGGCTTGCGCGACCACCTGCGCGCGCCCGAGGGGATCGTGCCCTCCGGCACCCTCGACCGCATCCGCGAACTATTGCCGGAGGCGGAGATCGTCAACGGCACGTGGCTCTGCCAGGAGCCGCGCATGCGCAAGAGCGCCGAGGAGGTCGCGTTCCTCGACAAGTCGCTCGAGCTGATCGAGCGGTCGGTCGACGCCATGTACCGCACCGCAAGGCCTGGCGTGCAGGAGAACGTAGTGTACGCCGCGATGATCTACGAGCAGATCGCCGGCGGCGGCGACATGCCCACCATGCTCTCCTGGCTCTCCGGCCCGTGGGGTCACGTCTCCCAGCGGGTGCTGCAGGCAACGCAGCGCGTGCTCCAGAAGAACGACATGATCATCAACGAGATTGAGTCGCGCTACGGCGGCTACTGCGCCCAGCAGGTGCAGCCGATGTGCGTCGGCAAGGCGCCGGACGACGTGCACGAGATGTTCAAGTGGCAGCACGAGGCGTTCGAGGCGGTGCGCGCGATCATGAAGCCCGGCACGACGTTCGACGAGTTGCTCGAGGCCGGCAAGATGGTCGGCAAGAAGTCGGACCAGTACACGTCCAGCCTCACGCTCCACGGCCGCGGCCTCGGCGAGGACTGGCCGTTGCTGATGGGCCGCTACTCGCCGGAGATCGGGCGCATGCAGCTCGAGGAGCGCATGACCTTCATCATGAAGCCGACGGTGCGCCCGAAGAATGCCGAGTTCCGCGGTGAGGGGATCGTCTGGGGCGACACGATCGAGGTGACGGCGAGCGGCGGCCGCCGCATGGGCAAGCGCCCGTACGGCCTGCTCGAGCTGGACCTCTGAGCGCCCCGCCAGTGAATCGTCGGGGCAGAGGGCGTGGTGGAGTGCAGCGCATGGCTGGCCGAAGGGCGCCGATGATCTGGTCATCCTAAGCGGAGCGAAGGATCCGTTACTCCAACGGCCGGGGCCACGGATCTTTCGGCTGCGGCCTCAGGATGACCAGGACGGTAGGCCTGGGGACGACGCAATGATGACCATTGAACCGCGAGCGATGACGCACGGACGGGGAGGAGCACGGCAATGACGCAACTGCGCGAGCTTGGTCAGCAGGAGTACCCGGGCAAGAGTGAGGACCTCAGCTACCCGTATCCCCGCTTCAGCCTGGCGGAGCGGGACCGCCGTTGGGCCGCGGTGCGGGCCGAGATGGCCAAGGCCGGGGTCGACGTGCTGGTGGGATCGAATAACACCGGCCACTGGGACCATTGGCAGAGCGACATTCGCTATCTCACCCAGATCGGCGGCCACTCGGTAGACGCGGCGGTGGTGTTCCCAATCGCAGGCGAGCCCACCGGCTTCGCCATCAACGACCTGTACTGGGGGATCGCGTCGCCCTACTGGCTGCGGGACCTGCGGCCCACAGGGTGGCGCTGGGGCGAGGCGATCGGCAAGCGGCTCCAGGAGCTGGCGGCCGAGATGGGGAAGGACGATCTGACCATCGCGATCACCGGCCTCGAAGGGGTCCTGCGGGCCCCGGAGGGCACGGTGCCCTGGGCCACGGTCGAGAAGATCAAGGAGCTGATGCCCAGGGCGAAGCTCGTGAACGGCACCGACATCTGCCGTTACCCGCGCTACGTGAAGAGTCAGGAGGAGATCGACATCCTCCAGCACTCGGTGGACCTGATCGAGCAGATGGTCGAAGCGATGCGCACCACCGCGAGGCCGGGCGTGAAGGAGAGTGTCGTCTACGCCAACATGATTCAGGCCTTGATCGCCGGTGGAGGCGAGATCCCGACCATGCTCTCCTGGCTCTCCGGGCCGTGGGGCAAACTGAGCCGGCGGTTGACCATCGCCACCGAGCGGGTGATGCAGGTGGGTGACGCGATTGCCAACGAGATCGAGGGTCGCTACGCTGGCTATACCGGGCAGCAGGACCAGCCGCTATTCGTCGGGCCGCTGCCGGCCGGGGTCGAGGATATGTTCAAGTGGCAGCTCGACGCGGTGGATGCCGCTATGGAAGTGATGAGTCCCGGGCACGTCTTCCAGGAGGTCATCGACGCGGCGCGCGATGCCTCGAAGGGCTCGGAGAAGTACGTGACCGGGCTGACGATCCACGGTCGCGGCCTGGGCGATGACTGGCCGCTGGTGACCGGCGGCAACGTCGCCGGCGGCACGGGCAACCTGGGCGCGAACCCGATCGAGGAGAACACGGTGTTCGTCGTCAAGCCCTCGGTTCGCCCGCGCGACTCGCACTATCGTGGCGAAGGATTGACCTGGGCCGATACGGTGCGGGTGACGGCAACCGGTGCGCAGCGCATGGGCAAGCGCGAGCGCGGCCTGATCTCCGTCCAATGACCCTGCTGCTCTCGCGGTCGGACGTGCGCGACCTGCTCTCGCCCGAGCAGGCGATCGAGGTGGTTGCTCAGGTCGTGCGCGAGGAGGCAGAGGGCACGGCGGTGCACATGCCACCCTATGGTGGACAGTCGGGGACCGGGATCCCGCTGCGGCTGGTAGGCGGCGGACTGAAGGGCCTTGGCCGGATGGGCATCCGGGTGGGGCTTGGGGGCGCCGTCTCGGTGTTGTACGACACGAACAGCCGCGAGCTGCTCTCCATCCTCGCGAGCGGGTTCGGAAGTATGCGGGTCGGCGCGACGATGGCGCTCGCCGCCCGCTATCTCGCCCGACCAGATGCGAAGGTCGTGGGCATGCTGGGCAGCGGCAACAATGCGCTCTCCATCCTCCAGTTCCTGAACGTCGTGCGGCCGCTCGAGCGCGCCGAGGTGTACAGCCCGACGCCCGAGCATCGCACGGCGCTGGCCGAGCGCGCCACGAGGGAGCTCGGCTTCCCGGTTACTGCGCACGACTCGCCGGACCCGGTGATTGCGGCGGCAGAGATCATGGTGGTGGCCACGGCCTCGGACGAGCCGGTGCTGCGCATCGACCAGGTGCGGCCGGGCACGCACGTGACGAGCATGGGCCGCTCGACGGAGCTCGCCGAGTCGCTCTACCTCGAGGCGGCTCAGTTCGTGGTGGGGAGCGCCGAGCAGGAGATCCAGGAGGCCCAGCCCGCGGCCCACTCGAAGGCGAAGCGCGTCGGCGGCCAGCTCTGGGAGTTGCTGCAGGCCGGTCGCTACAGCCGCGATCGCATCATCGAGCTGGGCTCGCTCGTGAAGGGCGACGTGGCGCCGCGCAACGGGCCGCAGGACATCAACGTGTTCCGTGAGTCCCGCGGCGGCGTGGGTGACATCGCCTTCGCCAACTACGTCTACGAGCAAGCCAAAGCCCGCGGCATCGGCACCGAGTTCAGCTTCGAGTGAAGCGCCCTTGTCTCCGCCGTGTACCGTATTGAGCAGTACCACGGTGGAGACAAGGGCGGGCGCACGACGGATCGGTGTCAGACCCGAATGGCTTCGACCACGAGCTCTGTAAACCGATCGAGTCGGCGGTCATTGGTCAGAAAGACATCGCTGTTGGCAAGAATAGCAGCTGCCAGATGGATCGCGTCCGGCGTCCGGAAGCCGTAAATAGCCCAAATCTCGGTAGCCTTATCGATCACCTCGGTTGTCAATCCAATGATCGTCGTGCAAGCGTTAGTGAAGTAATTGTCGAAATCCTGTAGCAGGTCGGCATTTCCGTCGCGTAGCGGCTTGACGCGACATTCAAGCCGGGTGAGGTCGCTCGCTACGAGCTCTATGTCGGGCCCTGATAGGCGTAGGTCGGTCGCGGCGGCAAAGGGTGCGACCTGCTCGACCGTGTAGATAACCGGAGCCGTATCCAGAGATAGACGCGCACCCGCTATTCGCCCCAACTCTCGCGCTCTGCTGCGAGGTACTGGTCCACCTCTTCGAGGCTAGGCGGCCGATGGCCGCGCTCATCTTGCCGGCGGCGGATCTCTGCCATGACCTCTGTATAAGGCCGACGCTCTGTAACTTGGAGCGGCTCAAGTGTTACGCGCACTTTCTTCGACTCGAGAGAGACAGGATAGTCGAGTTGGACGGTGTGGTTATCACGCAACGTCCCCGTCACTATGAAGGTATGGCCCATCGGTTGTCGCCCTCCGGCGCATTGATCCGATATCAAGTCTACCGAGAAGCTGTCCACAGCGCTGCGCTGCCTCGGATATGATGGGCGCTGACGCCGCGCAGAGGCACCCAAGCTTCTCGCGCGCAGGTTGCAATGAGGGGGAGATTTACATGCAGCAACTCACCGGGCAGGCCTACGTCGAGCGGTACGGCCACGAGTGGTTCTCGCTCGAGACGGCGCGCGCCTATGTGGCGCGTACGGACCAGGAGGGCGACGACCGCGCCGACGCGTTCAGGGTTATGGCCTCGCTCGTGCCGTTCAACCCGTCAGACTCGTTCCGCATTCTCGACATTGGCTCTGGCCAGGGCGTCGTCGCGCAGGTCGTGCTCGACGCATTTCCGAGCTCCAGCGCCCTCGCGATCGACGTGTCCGAGCCGATGATGACGATTGCCCAGGAGCGCATGGCCCGCTACGGCAAGCGGTTCGACTACGTGCTTGGCGACTTCATCGACGGCGGACTGCCGGGTGCCGAGGGCACATTCGACGTGATCGTCTCCTCCAAGGCGATCCATCATCTCAAGCCACCGCAGAAGCAGCAGTTGTTCACGACGATCTACCAGGCGCTCAACCCCGGCGGCGTGTTCTTCAATCTCGATACGGTCGCCCCGGCCGACGACGTGCTGCGCGCGCGCTATCGCGCCGCGGGCCGGGTCCTGCGCGGCCTGCCGGCGGAGGAGACCGCGGGTGTCAACCGTGCGCCGACCGGTGGCCACTACTACATCACGGCCGCTGAGCATCTGCAATTCCTGCGCAACGCCGGCTTCCCGACCGTCGACGTGTTCTGGAAGCGCCTCGGCGTGTCCCTCATCGGCGGCTACAAGGGCGCGTAGCGAGTGTTATCTCCGGGCGGCGGGGCGCAGTGGGCGCGCCGCCGCCCGGCGATGCAAATGAGCGTCGCCATGGCTGCATCCCAGACTTGCACTGTCACGGGGTCCAACGGCAACGAGTTGGTCGTGCGCATTTGGCCGGCGCCCACCGCGACCGCCACCGTCTGCATCTGCCACGGGATGGGCGAGCATGGCGGCCGCTATGAGTGGCTCGCCAGCCGACTCAATGCGGAAGGCTGGACCGTCATTGCGCCGGACCATCGCGGCCACGGCCGCAGTGCCGGCCGCCGGGGATACGTCGAGCGGTGGCGGCAGTACGTCGACGACTTCCACACCGTGATCCAGGCGGTCGCTGACCCGGCGCTGCCCCGGGCCGTGCTCGGCCAATCGATGGGCGGGCTCATTGCCATCGGCTATGCGCTCGCCTACGGCGACACGCTGTGCGCGCTCGTGCTCACGTCGCCGCTGCTCCAGCTCGCCAGGCCGCTGTCGCCGCTCAGAGCGGCCACCGCGATCGTGCTGTCGCGGCTGCTGCCCTGGTTCTCCACCCCGAGCGGGCTGGATCCCAACGCGCTCAGTCGCGACCCCGCAGTCGGCACGGCGTACGTTGCCGACCCGCTCGTGCACGACCGCGTCACGCCGCGGTGGTTTACGGAAGCACAGGCCGAGATGCGCCGCGTAGGCGAGCATGCGAGCGAGCTGCAGCCGCCGGTGCTGCTCTTCGTTGGAGATGCCGACCGCATCACGGGGCCAGCCGAAGACCGGGCATTCTTCGACCGACTCTCGGTCGACCATCGCACCATCCGCGAGTGGCCGGGCGCCTACCACGAGCTTTTGAATGAAACCAATCGCGAAGCGGTGCTCGCGGAGCTGCTCGCCTGGCTGCGCCCGCGCCTCAGTGCCTGAGTAGGGGGCCGTCCGGTACCCTGAAGGCATGGCGCGGTCGGTGGGCACGGTGACCGAGATCGGATGGCGACGACTCGCCTTGCTCTGGTTGACGGGGATGGACCTCCGCCTGCCACTGCTGGCCATACCTCCCGTGCTGCCCATCATCCACCAGCAGCTCCAGCTCGACGAGAAGGGGGTAGCGGCGCTCTCCTCGTTGCCCGTGCTTCTGCTCGGGCTGGCGGCGGTGCCCGGCTCGGTGCTCATCGCCCGCATCGGGGCGCGGCGTGCGTTGATCGCCGGCCTTTGCGTCACCGGCGTCGCATCGGGCCTGCGGGGGCTCGGCCCCTCGGCGCCGGTGCTCTTCACGATGACGGTGCTGATGGGCATCGGCATCGCGATGACCCAGACCACGCTGCCCGCCCTGGTTCGGCAGTGGTATCCCGGCGCCATCACGCGGGCCACCGGCGTGTGGTCGAACGGCCTGCTCAGCGGGGAACTGGTGGGCGCGGCGGCGACGCTGCCGCTCATGGCGCTACTCGGCTGGAGTTGGCCGGAAGTGTTTGTCGTCTGGGCGGCAATCGTGCTCGGCACCGCGGTGCTGGTCGCGGTCGGGACCCCGCACGTCGCCGCCGAGGCCGGGTACTGGCGCGGCTCCGGCGTGCCGAACTGGCGCGACGTGCGCACCTGGCAGCTCGGGCTGCTGCAAGCTGCCTCGAGCATGATCTACTTCGGTACCAATACCTTTGTCCCGGATTACCTGCATGAGATCGGGCAGCCAGGCCTGGTGGCGGCTGCCCTGGCATCGCTCAACGGCGCCCAGGTGCCAGCGTCGCTCGTCGTGGGGCTCGTGCCGTGGGAGGTCCTGAGCCGGCGCGTCGTGATGTACGTGGCGAGTGCATCGATCGTCGTGGCGCTGGCGGCAATTCTCAGCGGCCAGCCGCTGCTCATCGTGGTCGCCGGCGGCATGATCGGCTTCGCCGGCGCCTACATCCTGGTGGTGTGCTTCGCGCTGCCGGCGCTGCTTGCCGAGCCAGCGGACGTCGCCCGGCTCTCAGCCGGGGGCTTCACGGTGAGCTATTGCGTGTCGTTCACGGTCAATCTCGCGGCCGGGGCAGCGTGGGATGCCACCCACATCTCTGCGTCGGCGTTCCTGCCCGTGCTACTCGGCGCAGTGCTCGCCGCCGTCCTTGGCCCCAAGCTCGCCAGCCGCCCGCCCACTGAGATCCGTGCGCCCCTGGTGACCCCACGCCTGCAGTGAACCCCGTCGCCGATTGGCGGGGTCAGAGGGTCGATCCGGGCGTCTCGACAGCCGTCCCCATAGGGACAGCCGTCCCCCCGCTCATCCTCAGCTGAGCTTGTCGAAGGACCCGCGGCCGGCAGCGAAGCGCAGGGCCGGAACCGCTGGCCCCGCGAATTTCCGGGTTTGCCATGCATGGTTGGCGAACCCTTTAGGGCGGTTGCGCCATGGTTTTCCGCGCTCGACGCGCGGCGGATCCTTCGACAGGCTCAGGATGAGCGGGAGGGGGCGGCTGTCCCCACGGCGTGGCGGAGCTCGGCCCCGGGCGGGATTATCGGCCGGGTCCACCGCCATCCTGCCATGGGAGCCGCGCGCACCGCCCGCGCCGCCCGGGCCGCCCGCACCGACCGGGCCGCCCGCACCGACCGGGCCGCCCGCACTGGCGTCATGAGGCGGCGGGGGCGTCTGTTGGCTCCACTCCCAGGAGCCGGAGTCCCTCGTAGGTGCCGTCGGGGCCGAAG
>JAXDLH010000216.1:0-7955 GCA_034666705.1 Chloroflexota bacterium | reverse complement strand
CGTGTCGAGCTGCATCACCTCGATCGACTCTGCACGCCCGTTAACCGGGCTGCTCGCCGGGTGGCCCGCGAACACGGCGGGGAGAAAGACGTCCTCGATCTGTGAGGCGGAGCTCGTGCGGCGCTGCGCCAACTCCTGGAGCGCGATCGTCTTCTGGCGGGCGAAAGCCGTTTCATCCATCAACGGATCGCCAACCACATCGGAGAGCAGGTCGAACGCGAGATCCACTTCACTCGACGGCATGGCGCTAGCGTAGAAGCTCTGCTCGGCGGTTGTCCCGCGGGAAACGGTGCCGCCGACCAATGCCGCCTCGCGTTGCAGTGCACTCTCGGATGGGCGGTGCGTGGTGCCCTGGAACATGGTGCGCGAGGTGAGCAGGGCGCTTCCGGATACCGGCCCATCCTCACGCGCACCAACCCGTGCGGTGAGCTGCAACGCCACCGTATCGGCGCTGGGGCGCTCCTCGACGAGCACCGTTAGCCCATTGGGGAGGGTGCCCCGCGTGGTCTGCACCTGAGCGAAGGCGGCCAGCGGGCTCCAGCGGGTGGCGGAGAGCCCGGCAGCGGCCGCGGTGAGACCGAGCAGGCGGCGGCGCGACAGACGATACGGGTGATCCCGATGAGCGGTCATAGCTGCACCACGACCAGGGTGTAGTTCTGCGGGTCCAGGTATCGTTGGGCTGCGTCCTGCACGTCGGTCGGCGTAACGCGGCGCAGGCGGGCGATGTATTCGTCGTACGACTCGAGCGTGCCGGCGACGGCGCTATCGGCTCGCGCAGTCTGCGCCTGATTCGTCTCTTCGTCCAGCGCCCTGCGGCCGGCCAGCGCGCGGAGGCTGGTCTCGATCTCGTCCGCGGTCACGTCTCCCGCGCGCACCCGCTGGATCTCCCCCATGATCGCCGCGACGAGGTCGTTCACCTGGTCCGGACGGGTGGAGGCGCCGATGGAGAGCGCGCCGGCGTCGCTGAAGGCGTAGTAGTCGGCGCTGATCGAAGAAGCGAGACCACGCTCGTCGCGGATCTGGTCCACGAGCCGGCGGCCGGTCGCGCCGAGGATATCTTCGAGGACGTACATCGGCGCGGAGTCGACGGCGGTGTCACCCGGCGCAGGCCATCCGAGCCGCACGGTGGCCGCTCGCGTGCCGTCGCCGACGATCAGACGGCGTGGAGCTTGCGCCACCGGCTCGACGACACGAGGGCGGTCACTCCATGGACCCTGTGGGAAGGTCGCAAAGGCCGCCTCGATCTTGGCGACCGCCTCGTCGTGGCGGACATTGCCGGCGACGGCGATGGCGGCGTTGCCGGTCACGTAGCGGGCCTCCCGATAGGCGAGGATCGTCTCTATCGGGATGTTCGACACACTCTCGATCGTGCCGGACGGGTGCTTGCTCAGTGGGCTGACCTGGAAGACGGCCTGGATGAACTCGTCGAACGCACGGGTCGAGGGCGTGTCCGCGCGCAGTTTCAGCTCTTCCGCCACGACGTCGCGCTCACGGTTGAACTCGGCGATCGGCCAGGTACTGTGCAGCATCTGATCGGCGAGCACGTCGAGGGCGAGGTCGAACTGGTCGGCCGGCACGAGATGCCAGTAGTCGGTATGCTCCCAGCTCGTCGAGGCATTGGAGAGACCGCCAACCGCCTCGATGGCGGCGTCGATCTCGGTGCCGGTTGGCCGGCGCGCCGTGCCGAGGAAGTGCGCGTGCTCCAGCCAGTGCGAGCCGCCCCGAGTCACGTCGTCCTCATCGCGGGAGCCCGCGCGCACGGCGATGCGGAGCGAGACGGTCGGCGTATCCAGCCGCTCCTGTGTGAAGAGGGTGAGACCGGTGGGGAGGAGCGTGCGACGCAGGTTGCGCTCGCCCCACAGGCCGACGAGCGCCAGTGGCTGGGCGGCGATCGTCCCAATCTCGGTCCCGCTGGCGGTTGGCTGCAACGCCGCGTGCCGGAAGATCGTCGCACCGTCGGCATGCGGCGCCGGCGTCACGCGGAAGAACAGGGGGCCGAGTTCCGCGCCCGGAGTGATCGCGAGATCAGACCAGACGACCGCGCCGCGCTCGACCGTAGCGGGTCCGATTTCGGACGTATTGGACCAAACGTCGGTAACCACGGAGTCGGCAGGAATCGGCGTGCGGAGCTCAATACCAGCGATCTCGGTGGCACCTCGATTGAGCAGGGTAGTACTTAACGTAATCCCGGCAGCGCCGTCTTCGGGCGAGGCGCCGCCCAGGACGTCTGTCTCGCCGGCCAGCCGAAACTGCAGGGTATCATCCGCCTGGGCGCTCGGTGCCGGGGCGGCATAGGCCGCGGCATATGCTGCCTGCTGAACCGCGGCGGGCGGGCCCCCGAGGGTGTGCGCCGTAAGGAGCGCAAACGCCACCCCCCAAAACCCGAGGGTGTGCCGATGCCGGCTCGCTTCGGCGCCCGCGACTTTCCGTGTACTGGAGCGCACCGGCCTGCGGCTCCCAAGAACCGCGAAAATGACGCCGCCGGACCACTGATGGCGAATCCGCATCCAGGCGCTCCTCCTGCGAATGGCGGCCCAATTCTAACGCGCACGTGCCCCGAGTGCGCGGCGCAGGTTCCCGTCACCCCGGGCGCGAAACGTAGAACGTAGCGTGCCCCAACTCCGCGCTCGCATCGGTCGCGAGGAACTGCCTCTTCCCGACCGTCCGATGAAATTCGCTATAGACGTCATGGTAGATATAATTCACATTATCGTTATCATCATTCGTCAGGCGCGGAATGGGGGTCCGGGCCGTGGAGTTGAGGGCGGAGCGCCGTCGGCGCTCCGCACGTAGTTGTGATCGCGAGTCGACGGATGATCGGGGCATACCTCACGCGCAAGCGATCGATGGATTCACTGGTAGCTCTGAGCGCGCGCGTGCAAGGACCGCGCGGCAGCGAAATTGGTGAGTTGCCAGACTGCCAGCGAGACGATCCTGGGCATGCTGACACGGATGCCGACTCAGGTCGCGCGATGCAGAAACTCATCTGCCATGGGCGTTGGCTCGTGCAGCGTGTCTCACCCATCAGTCGTTGCCGTGCCGCGTCCACCGACCGAGGCCTATGCTTCCCTCCCCTGCCCGCTAGGCTGGCCGAATCATTATGTCGTCTTACCCGCGCCCACTCGACGAGAGTGCACCGGGCGAAGAGTTCGTCAAGCGGCGAGAGAGCCACCTGGCTGCGCCTCGCCTCCATCCCGCAGTTGGGCACGAGTGAGCCGAGCGCGTGCGAGCGAGGACCGGCGCGTCCCAAGTGCAATACTTCAGCTATGGCGACAGACATCTTCGCGGACGCTGAGTTCCACTCGGTCACGACGGAGCGATGGGACGATCTGGCGCGCTTCTTCGCCGCCAATGGCAACCCGAATTACTGCTGGTGCATGAGCTGGCGGCTGCCGGCGGCCGATTTCCGGCGTCTGCGCAGCGCCGGGCGGCGCGACGCCCTCGCAGACCTCGTGGGGATGGGGACGCCCGTTGGGATCCTGGGCTACGTCGGCGGCGAGCCGATCGGCTGGTGTTCGGTCGCTCCTCGGGCCACCTACTCGCGCCTCGAGCGCGCGCGCTCGCTGCCTGGCGCCACCGACGAAGGCGCCTGGACTGTGCTGTGCTTCTTCGTGGATCGCAAGTTGCAAGGCCAGCGGTTCTCATCGGGGCTGCTCGGCGCAGCGGTGAAGTATGCCCGCGGCCAGGGTGCGACGGTGATCGAGGGGTACCCGGTCGCGCCCCACACCGACGAGCATGGTCAGCCAACGCCGGCGCACGCGTATCGGTACATGGGCGCGGTGTCGACGTTTCTCGCCGCCGGCTTCGTGGATCTCGGTCCGATCAGCACGGGGCGCCGCCACATGCGCCTAACAACGCGGACACAGTGAGCTGCGGCCCCGCTGGTGGCTCGCAGTGCACACATAGAATTCACGAGCTGATCTCACTCCCCGCTCCATACCTTCCCTGGAGCCAGCCCTGAGCCAATTCATCCTACGCCCGCTCATCCTGAGCCTGTCGAAGGATCGACAGGCTCAGGATGAGCGGGGCCGGATGAGTGGGTTGGTACGCGTTCTGTTTGATCCGGCCGCCGCTGCAGGGTCCGGACTGAGGATGCCACATGATCCAGCCCGCATCAGCAGATGTCACGGTCGCCGAGGCCGAGCGGACGTTTCTCGACTCGCTCGTCGGCAAGTCGCCGCGCACCGTGACGACGTACGCGAGCGGGCTGCGGCGCCTGGACGAGTTCTTCGCCATGCGCAGGCTGGACGCCGCACGCCTGGCCACGACCGAGCTGCCCGAGACGATCCTCGTCGACTTTCAGACCTGGCTCATCAAGGCGTACGGCAAGGATGGCCGCGCCACCATCGCCACGTACGTTGCCGGGGTGCGCGCGTTCCTCCGCGATCTCGCCCGCCGGCGGCTGCTCGCGCCCGACGTCTCGTTCGAGGCGCTGCGCGACCACGCCCGCTCTGCGTTAGGCCGCAGCTCGTATCGCGCTCCCCGCGTGGATGGTCGCCTGCCGCTCGTTGTGCTTTATGTCAAGAATGTGCCCCTGCCCGACCCCGCGACGCAGCGCCAGGCCTATCTCGAAATTCTGCGCGACCGCGCGCTCATCCTCACCCTGTTCAGCACCGGTATGCGCCGCGAGGAGGCGGCCAATCTCGACCGCGCCGACGTGGATGATGGCTGGGCCAGCCAGGCGATCATTCGGGGCAAGGGTGACCGCGAGCGGGTTGTCTTCTTCACCGACGAGGCGCTCGAGGCGATCCGCGCCTACCTCGTAGCTCGGGGAGACGAGTATGTGCCGGTCTTCATTCGGAACGACCGCGCGCGCAGCCGCGCCCGAGGCCGCGGCTCGAACTACCGCCTCTCGCCCCTCTCGGTCTGGAAGACCGTCAAGAAATACAGCAAGCTCGCCGAGGTCCCCATCTCCACGCACGACTTCCGTCACGCGAAGGCGACCGTGCTGCTCAACCAGGGGGCGAAGCTCTCGGAGGTGCAGGACATCCTCGGTCATGCCAGCCCCGAGACGACGAAGAAGATCTACGCCCACTACGAGGTGCAGCACCTCCGCGACGCCTTCGATCGCTACACCCTCAGCGCCGAGGAGATGGCAGACCGCCTGGAGCGCCGGCGCGGACCACACGATTCAGCCGAATCGTAGCGCGCGTCATGCGCACACTCGGAGCTGGAGGTGCGCGAGCTCGTCGCTCAGCACCTCCAGCCGAACGGTGGCGCGCGTCATGTACACACTCGGAGCGGCTTCCTCAATGATCAGGCGCTGCCCGAGCCCAGGCGTGCTGCCCGAGCACATGGAGACGTTGCTCGCCTCGGTCAGTAAGGTTGGCAGGTATCGAAGATCACGCAACACGCATGCCGGTCCGACACCCATTACGGAGGCACGCGCGAGTTCGGTCACGCACAGCGGCGCGGGCATTCCGGGGGCCGATGCTACAATCCCGACAAGACTTTACCGAGCACGTCGACTCCGCCGCCCGTCGCCGCGCCAGAGGACTATCGGCGTTGCGTCCATTTGCCCGCGTCGCCCCGATCGTCGTCGTGGTGTGCGCCCTGTTCTTGCTCCCATTTGGGCTCGGCTACGTGGTCGGTCAGCACGACGCCGCGGGCCAGCCGAACACGCCCATCGAGTCCTGGCTCACCCGCCTGCACCTGTTGCCGCTTCCTGCCGAGCGCGCGATCGCCTCGGCCCCGTCAAAGGAGCTGGACGATCTCTTCAAGCCGTTCTGGGAGGCGTGGAGTTACGTCGACTCCGAGTTTTACACCCAGAGTGCGCTCGACAAGGCGAGGCTCGAGCGCGAGGCGCTGCGGGGCATGGTCGCCTCCCTCGGCGACCCGTACACGCTCTTCCTCGACCCGGTACATCGCGAGATCACCGAGTCGGACCTCCGCGGCGCCTTTGACGGCATCGGCGTGCAGGTGGAGATGATCGACGGCCGCCTGACCGTCGTGTCCCCGCTGCCGGGCTCGCCGGGCGAAAAGGCCGGACTGAAGCCCCGCGACGTCATCACCCACGTCGATGGGCAGGACATCTCGAACGTCAGTCTGGGCGACGCCATTCGTCTGATCCGGGGCCCGCGCGGCAGCACGGTGATTCTTACGGTCGAGCGCGATGGCAACCGTTCAGACCTGCCGGTCGAGCGCGGCGAGGTGCGCATCGCGGCCGTCACCGGCGAGATGCGCCCGGATGGCATCGCGTACATCCGGATCACGAGCTTCACCCAGCGGGTTGGCGCCGACCTGCGGCAGACGCTGGATAGCCTCGCACCGCAGCGTCCCCAGGGCTGGGTCCTCGATCTGCGCGGCAACCCGGGCGGCTATCTCGAAGGGGCAGTGGCGGTGACCAGCCAGTTCGTGCCGGACGGCACGGTGCTCTTCGAGGAGCAGCGCGACGGTGTTCGCGAGGAGACCCACACGCGTGGGCAGGCACGCGCTGCGGATGGCCCGATGGTGGTCCTGGTCGACAAGGGTACGGCGAGCTCGGCGGAGATCGTGGCGGCAGCGCTGCGAGACGACGGCCGTGCCTCCCTGGTCGGCGAGCAGACGTTTGGCAAGGGCTCCGTGCAGCTCGTCCACCGCCTGAGCGACGGCAGCGCCTTGCGCATCACCATTGCCCACTGGCTCACCCCGCGCGCCGAGCCGATCAATGGGGTTGGTCTCACGCCGGATCTCGCCGTGGCGTCGGTTGCTGGCACCGACGCAGTACTCGGCGAGGGGCTGGACCTCATCCGCCAGCACATCGCGGCCAGCGGCGCCGGCCCGCAGGCGCAGGCGGGCAACGCACCCGCCGCGGCGGTTTCGAGCCCCGCAAGGCGTGCCTCGAGCACCGATTACGCCCCATTAATGGACGCCGCCGCGGCGGAAGCGCTCCCGGTTGGAATCCTCGATTCCACGGAGCGTGCCGCAGCAGACCCGATCGGACTGGTATAATGACCGAGGCGAATACACGCGAGCGCCTATACGCCACGAACCGCGTCGCTCTCCACGAATACCACATTCTGGAGACCCTCGAGGTTGGCATAGCGCTCACCGGCACGGAGATCAAATCCGTGCGCGCAGGGCGCGTCAATCTCCGCGATGCGTACGCGAAGATCGATCGACGCGAGCTGTGGCTGTACAACGCCCACATCGCGCCGTACGACCAGGGCAACCGCTACAATCACGAGCCGACGCGGCCTCGCAAACTACTGGCGCACACCCGCGAGATCGGGAAGCTGATGCGCCAGGCGACCGAGTCGGGCGTGACACTGGTGCCGTTGCGGATGTACGATCGGCGTGGGCACGTCAAGGTCCAATTGGCCGTGGCGCGCGGCAAGCGCAGCTACGACAAACGGGTAGCCCTGGCGGAGCGCGATGCCAAGCGGGAGATCGAGCGCGCGATGAAGCACGATCTCCCATAGCACATATGGGGACGCTAGGTCTCGACAGGGGAGAAGATCAGGCGATTGCGGGCCGAGGTTGCCTCACCCTCGTAAAACATGGGGCAAGCCAGTAAATGGCGACTACGCAACAGCCGTCGCTGCGTAAGCAGTGACCGTTCCTTCCGGCCCCAGCTCGGCGGACCGGAAAGGAGCGCCGATTAGTCGAGCTGCTACGCGCCCTGCCGCCGGTGTGGGGTGCGGGTAAGCCAAGGCCGGCTGGCCTGAACGGAGCCCGTCGACGGGCGCCAAAACGGCGAGGAATCAAAACGTCGACTACGCCTGGAGTACATCGCCGATCGACTCGCTCTGGACGGGGGGTTCGACTCCCCCCCGTCTCCACCAAATTGAGCAGCAGGGTCAGCCGCGACGCGGCTGACCCTGCTGCGTTTTGTATTCGCGCCATATGATCGCCCGTCGGGCTCCCATGGAACCCCGCGGCTCAAGCGAGTTTGGTGGGCCCGACTGGGCCGCGACCGCTCGCGAAGGTGAGCGGCCGCCGACCTCGGGAGAGGTGACCTCGACCGCCGTCAGCGC
>JAXDLH010000215.1:0-13238 GCA_034666705.1 Chloroflexota bacterium | reverse complement strand
TATACGGCTGCATTGCCGGCGGACGTAGTATTGAGGCAGGACACCAGCAGTTTCGGCGGAGGGAATCAAAATGGGGTTCGAGGCAATTGCAGCGCTCATCTCATTTGCAGCACTCGTGATTCTGTGGGCCGTCGCGCCGTCGAAGCGCATTGGAATTGTGGCGCACAAGGCGAGCGTCGCACCGCGCGAAGCTCTCGCCTAAGCACGCATCCTTCGCTGGAGAAATACCAATGGTAGAGTCAGCGGTGGGCCTGCTTTCCTTTGCGGCGATCATTCTTGCCTGGGCATTTGTCCCAAACCGCGCCCGTTAAGTACATCACCCCGGCCTATCCTCTCGTAAACCTCACGAGGAAGCGCTCTCCCGCATGTCGGGAGAGCGCTTCTGACGTCTCAAGGAGTCGGTTTCGTCTGGCTGAGGGCTTTGACTCGAGTGCCGCATCGCGACTCACGTCGGTGGCAGGAAACGCGCCGGTCTGAATGGCTCGATTAGCTGGTCGGATTCCTCGTGGAGCACGAGGCGGGCTACCAGTTCCGCGGTGATCGGTGCCAGGGTAATGCCATTGCGATGATGACCTGTCGCGATCGTCACGTTGTCCCAACCGGGCGCCCGTCCAATGATGGGCAGCTCATCCGGCGCCATCGGCCGGAAGCCGGTCCAGGCCCGCAAAAACGTGGCGTTGCGCAGCACAGGGCATAGTGCAGGGATCTGCTCCAGGAGCCAGTTGATACCGGAGGCTGTGAGCCGCCGGTCGAAGCCGACGTGCTCTACGGTGGCGCCAAGCACGATCGACCCGTCGAATCGCGGCAGCAGGTACGCTGCTTCGCCCCAGATGATGGTCTGGATCGGCGAAGGCATGGCGGAAAGCGCGAGGATCTGGCCGCGCGCTGGTGCGATGGGGATCGCCATCCCCAGCCAGTCGCCCGCCGTTGCCATCCACGCGCCCGTGGCGAGCACAATGTGGTCGCCGCTGATCGCGCCGGTAGCAGTGCGCACGGCGGTCGCGCGCCCAGCGCTCCCTCCTATTCCCTGGACTTCTCCGCCGAGCACGAAATGCACACCATGTCGGGCCGCGGCCTGGGCGACCGCCTGCGTCAGGCGGGATGGGTTTACGTGGTATGCATCCACGTCGAACATACCACCCCGGATCCGTGCGTTCAGAGCCGGCTCGTGAGACAGCACATCGAACGGCTCCAGCCACGTGACGTCGTGTCCGTCAGCGCGAAGTCGGTCGGCTCGCTCGCGAAGCAGCCGCCCCTCGGCGTCGGTGATCGCGACGTGCAGCACGCCAGATCGTATGTACTCCACGTCGAGCGGCGTTTCCTCCCGGATCGCCGCTATCCAGGCCGGGTAGCGAGCATGGCTCGCCATCGCGAAGGGGAAAAGAGCTCCTTCGGTGGCATGGGCGCGGGGCGCGAGAATGCCCGCAGCGGCGCTCGATGCTTCTGCGCCGATGCCGGCCCGCTCGACGACAGTGACCTTCGCGCCCTCGCACGCCAGCGCATACGCAATGGAGCAGCCGATGAGTCCGCCCCCGACGACGAGCACATCGGGAATCCGATCGATCATAGCCAGCTATTGTGACATGTTTGGTACAACCCACCCAACCGGATGGCAACGGACTACCCGATTGCTCGCACGGGAACTACCCGGCGGGGGCGGTGCAGACACCTTCATGGGGCCCATCATCGATGTAGCGGTATGGATGCAGTAGGCCAACGCGTCATAGTCGACTTTCCGTGAATCCGCGTATTCTGTACGATTAGTCATATTTTGACCCAGTGAGGTCGACGAGGACGATCTTGGCAGAGCGATTCGGCGTTCGGGCGCGCGCGCTTCGGGAAGCCGAGATCATAGCCGTCACAGAAGACTTGATGGTGCGGCGAGGCTGCCTCATGTTTACCATGGACGAAGTCGCCGGTTCGGTGGGGATCGCCAAGGGTACCATCTACGGGCATTTCCCCAGTCGTACTGACCTCATCCTCAGCGTACTCGAAGCATCCGGCGCGCGATGCGCCAGCCAACTGACGACGCATCTGGCGGCGGAAGCGTTCGTCGCCGCCCTGCGGGGCTACACTCGGGACGCCCTCGCGGAGGCGACTACCCAGGCCGCCGCCGGCGACCGTTGGCAGCTCTCCTACCCATGCTGTCTTCACCAGACCCAGTGCCCCTATCCCCAGCAAGACACGCTGCGGCAGTTGATGGTAGCCGCGCTCGACCGAGGTCGCGACGAGGGCCTCCTGCGGGGGGCCTGGTGGGACGCGACCGCGCTGGCTGTCTGCATCCGCGCGCTGCTCGGGACGTTCCTGCCCAGGGTCTGGACCGAACAGCTCCCGACGATGGAGAACGAGCTGGACTTGCTGGTGCAGTTCCTCAGTGAGGCGCTTCACGCTGGATGGTCAACCGCTCCGACTGCGGACGCCCTCACTCCGCCGGGTTCGGCATCGCAACCCTGATGCGGATTTCCCCGTTCGCCTCAGCTTAGCGAGCAGGCGGTATTGACTCTCTAGACCGCAATAGCAGTTGTATCTCCTCGAAGATCAACGGACTCATGGCTGGAGTGTTCGGGGCACGGCGCATCTGCCGTCTCACTCTCCACCCGGGGAGATGCGCGCAGGGTTCTCTGAAGAGCCGTGGTATGTTTCTCGTATGCGGTTCAGCTGATTCGTTAGCGGCCGACGACCGGCTTCCGAGGCACGCCATGGCGCAGGAACCGTTCCACGTGCTCGACCAGCAGCAGTTCGTCGATGCGATGCGGCGGGCGTTGGATACACAGCTGCCGCAGCGAGCCCGGCTCGACGCCCTCCACCGGATGTCCATCGGGATTCTGGTGCATCCGCTGGACCTGCACGGCGTGTTCGACAAGGCACTCGCCGACTGCCTGGCGCTCACTGAGTCGGCGTTCGGGTTCATCGGGCTCAATAATGAGGATCTCTCGGCGATGGACGTCGTCGCCATCCAGGGCTTCAGACCCTCGCCCGACTTCTTCCGTCGTTACCATCACATCCCGTTGCGACCCAACGTCTTCTCCCAGGCCGCGCGCGATGCGACGCCCGTCATATCTGACGACGTGCTGCACGACCCCAGACGGGTGGGGCAACCTCGCGGCCATCCGCCGGTGCGCACGTTTCTGGGGATACCCCTGCGGGTAATCGGCAAGCCCATCGGCATGATCGGGGTTGCGAATCGTCTGGGCCAGTACGACGGTGAGGACGAATTGCTCCTTTCCGCATATGCCTCGCAAGTGGCGCTCGCTATCTTCAAGGCAAGCCCGTTCGAGGAGCTTCGCCTGAGTAAGGCTGACCTCGAAGCTGAGACAGTACAACGAATTGCGACGTTGGAGCTTACCTCGCAGGAGCTCACTCGTCGTGCTGAACAACTACAGATGCTGGTGGTGGAGACGCTCGCCATCCAGGAGCGTGAGCGGGAGCGCATCGCGCACGATATGCACGATGGCATGACCCAGTTGATCATTGGCGCAACGTTCGAGCTCAAGGCCGCCAGCGAGCGCCTCGCCGCGCACGACGAGGCAGGCGCGGCCCGCGCGCACCGCCAGATTCGGTCGGTGCTGCAGCAAGTGGATCACGAGTTGCGGCGGATCATCTTCGAGCTGCGCCCGCCAAGCCTCGACGACCTGGGACTTGCGGAAAGTGTCGGCCGCTACGTGGCGCGATTCCGTGGGTACACGGGGATCCCGACGGTAGCCCAGATCCAGGGCGAGCCGTTGCGCCTCCCCTTAGAGGTAGAGATCGGCCTGTACCGGATCATGCAGGAGGCGCTCAACAACATCGCCCAGCACGCCGCGGCCAGCGCCGCTCGTGTGCAGCTCGACTTTGCCGCGGAAGCGGTTACGTTGACCGTGGTCGACGACGGCCGCGGATTTGACACGCAAGCGGTGCGTGACAACCAACGCCTCGGCCTGGTGGGGATGGCCGAGCGTGCCAGCCGTGTGGGTGGGAAGCTGCGGGTCGACAGTCATCCGGGTGGAGGCACGACGGTGACAGTCCGAGTGCCGCTCGAATCGGCTATGGCGGACCGGTGACGCCCATCACGGTGCTCGTCGTCGACGATCACCCCGTCGTCCGCCATGGGCTTCGGTCCCTGCTAGCGAGTTATCCGGACGTCCGGGTCATAGGCGAAGCAGCCAGCGGGCCAGCCGCGGTGGCTGCGGTCACGAGGAGCCAACCCGATGTCGTCCTGATGGATATCCGGCTGGGTGGTCTCGACGGAATCCAGGTGACCGAGCGCCTGCGCTCCTGCGAACCGGCGCCCCGGGTAATCATCCTGACGAGCTACGACGACGATGGCTACCTCGTGCGTGCGCTCCAGGCTGGCGCCCATGCCTATCTGATGAAGAGTGCGTCTGATGAGACGCTCGTCGATGCGATCCGCACCGTGCACCGCGGCGAGCGGCTGTTGAGCCCTGCACTGCTGGACCGCGTCCTGCAGCAATTTGCCGGCCTGCGACACGCTCAGATGCTGGCCGAGGTTGGACTCACCGCGGAGGAGGGCCAGTTGCTGACGCTGCTGGCGGAAGGGGCCAGCAACGCGGATATCGCCGATGTGTGCCATTGGAGCACGACGTCGGTGAAGCGACGGCTCCAGGAGATCTTTGCCAAGATGCAAGTCCGGACCCGAGCGCAGGCCGCAGCCGAAGGCGTTCGTCGTGGGCTCGCCTGAGCGTTCCGCAGGTTCGCGTCCATTGATCTAGCCCCGGTCCCAGGCTTGTAGGATCGATACGACTTGGTCCTTTCGGATCGGGAATCGGGCCGATTGGCCATCCTCGCTCAACTCCGCGTTTCCGATACTCGACTCGCGCCAAAGTGAAGCGCACACGCCTTGAGGCATTGTCATAGACGGTGCGATGATTCGCCTCATCCGTGATATTTCCTAGCAACGCCACGCAATTTGCCTCCTGCTCCGGTCTAGACCAGCAAAACTCGCAGCGTCGGAGGCCGGGAGGCGCTGCCCATCGGCGTTGCCGAAAGCCCGTACCCCCTTGTTTCCTCAGCGCGGCGGGGGTGCATCCAAGCCAAGGAGCACGCTCACCATTCACTTGACACTCACGCATTGCCGGACCTACTCTTCCGGTGGGATATGACCGCTTAGTTGGGGAATGACCGTAACGATGGCATCGGCCTTTGCGCAGGACATGCGCCGCCAGCGCGCGGAACGCATTCTCGAGGCGGCGACACGAGTAGCCTCACGCCGTGGTTGGACTGCATTCACCATCGACGAGGTGGCCGCTGCAGCCGGTGTTGCCAAGGGAACTGTCTACCTGCATTTCCCGGGGAAGGAGGCTCTCATCGCCGCCATTGCCGAATCTGCGGCTCGCCAACTCACGGGTATCGTGCATGCAGAAGCCGCCGGTGATGCAGATCCTGGCGAACAGTTGCGACAGATCTTCAGGCGCTGGCGTACCGTGTCGTCGCGCAATTGTGCGATCCCCGCCCTGGTGCTGTGCGGGACGACCAGTGCGATGCCTCGCGATGAGCATCGTGCCAGTCCGCTCTGGAACACGGTGGATGAGCTTGTTCCCTTGATCATTCACGCGCAAAACAGCGGAGCTATTCACGCGAGGCTCAACGCGCGCGCGGTAGCTGCCGTACTCCTTGGCTTGCATCTCTGCATCGCCAGCGTAGCCGAGCATCCCCAAAGTGAGGAGCTGGCCCGGGATGCATGGGGGCTCCTGGAGCAACTTCTCAGCGCCTCAACGGGCGAAATCCGAGCAACTCATGAGGCGTCGTCTTGAGGAGAATGCCGAGTCTGTTTGGTAGATGGATCTTTAGGAGTGGATGCCCATATGCACCGATGAACAGCATGATTCCCGAAGTATGGCTGTTGGTGGTCTCCGCAAGGTAGAAGCGCTGAGCCTCGGAACTGTCCCAGGAATCTTTCATGAAGAACACAGGCCCGTTAGCGTCGCTTGAACGAAATGAAGTGCGAGTGCTCCTGGTAGCCGCCCGCATCATCATTCGCCTTGGCCTTCGTGCGGCACTCGCAAGCACTGAGGGGATCGTCATCTGTGGCGAGGCTGGTACGCTCGCCGATGCGACCAGGGAGATCATGACCAGCCGGCCCGACGCGGCAATCGCGGGGCTGCATCTCCCAGACGGAACCGGTATCGACGCCTGTCGCGCCCTACATGCACAACACGCTTCGCTGCGCATCCTCGTATTGGTGGAGGCCGCGGCTCCAGGAGACTTGATTGGCTATCTCGCAGCCGGCGCCGCGGGGATCGTTCGCGAGACGGACAACCCCGAGAGCATTGCCGACGCGATTCGGCGGGCTGCGCGAGGGGAGCCTGTCATACCCCCTACGGTCATGAGTGCGGTGCTGGAGTGGATGCAACAAGGCATCCTTCCGACGCAGGCCCTGCCAGTAGATCTCCTCTCTAACCAGAAGCGCAAAATGCTCCCGCTGCTCGCTGCAGGGTTGAGTAATCATGAGATCGCCGCTTCACTGTATCTCAGCCCAAACACTGTTCGTGCCTACACGAGCGAGATCTACCACGCGCTCGGTCTGAAACGACGTGCGGAAGTCTCCGCGTACCTCGCACGTATCTACGACGGGCGCTAGAAAACGCCGCCTTCCCCGCAAATCTCGACCCAGGGATACCGTATCTCACTCGCACTTAGCCTGTCCTCGCCGTTTGATTCTCGGTAAGGATATGGACAATCGTCAGGTGTATTTACTGACGATCATCAGTTGTCACGCCCGATTTCTCTGACTATCTTAACTTCAATCGACCGGTCATCGGCTGCAGGCGAAACCTCGCTGGCCGGTATCGGGAGGCTACAGCGAGTTGGCTGCACGTGATTGCAGCTCGCATCCTCGACTCAGGGTCGAGAAATGCCACCAGGTGCCGCATCGAGATCGAGGTAGGAAGATGGCCAGTTTGCATGAACCGAACGGGGCGCCCTATAGCGCGAAGGCAGGAGGAGTGCCCGATGGGGTGGGAGCAAGCACTGGTCGGAGTGCGATGGCTGGCGCCCTCGTTCGGGAGATGGCAATCGGCGAAGAGGAGATCGCCAAGCGGAAAGAGTTCCTCGAGCTCGGTGCCGACGATATACTCCGCCTCCAAGAGCTCAACCCTCTCGCGCTCAAATACGCGGATGAGGTCATCGAGGAGTTCTATAACCATCTGCTCAAGTTCGAAGAGGGTCAGGCCTTCTTCGCCGATCCGGAGACGCTCGAGTACGTCAAGCAAATGCAGCGGAGCTATTTCCTCCGCCTCACCGGCGGCGACTACGGCCTCTCGTACGTAGAGGATCGACTCCGGATCGGCGAGGTCCACGAGCGAATCGAGCTTCCGATGAAGCTCTATCTTGGCATGTACAACTTTTACCTGCGTGCGGTAGCGGCTCGGATCTTCAAGGCTGACCGATCGGACTCCGTGCAGGCGCTGGATCGCTTCCTATCCCTCATGAAGCTCACCTTCCTGGACATCGGTCTCGCAACCGATACTTACATCCTGCGCCGCGAGCGGACCATCCGCGAGCAGGAGAAGGCGATTCGGGAGTTGCCTACCCCGGTGCTCCAGGTCCGCGATGGCCTGCTGATCCTCCCGATCATCGGCGTCATCGACGCGCAACGTGCCCGCCAACTGACCGAGCAACTCCTCCGCTCGATTCGCGACAACCGTGCCAAGGTTGTGGTGATGGACGTCACGGGCGTCGCGTCGATCGATTCCGCGACGGCGAATCGCCTGGTCCAGACGGTGGATGCCTCGCGCTTGATGGGCGCCACCGTCATCGTCACCGGACTGTCGCCCGAGATCGCGCAGACCCTCGTCACCATTGGCGTCGATTTGAGCGAGATGCGCACCGTTGGCGACCTCCAGGGGGGGATCGAGGAGGCCGATCGCTTGCTGGGCTACCGGGCCGTCCGGATCGAGGACTGGACTCCCCACGATCCTCGGGACTGAGGACGGAAGATGCGTGTCCCTATTCTCAAACAACGCGATTATCTGATCGCCTCGGTGCAGGCGGCGCTCAGCGACAGCGATCTCGCGCTCCTTTGCGACGAATTGGTCATGCAAGTTGGGGTTCACCGCTCCCACGGGGTGATCATCGACGTAACCGCCCTTGACGTACTCGACTCATTCGCCGTGCGGACCCTGCGCACGATCGCGCACATGGTCCAACTGCGGGGCGCCGCGACGGTCATCGTTGGAATCCAGCCGGATGTGGCGTTCGCGATGGTCCAGCTCGGCCTCAAATTCAATACGGTCGAGACTGCGCTCGATCTGGAGGAGGGCTTGGCGCTCTTGCACCGCCGGCGGCAGCTGGGTGTGGGGGGCCCACGTGCCCGTTGAGATTCGGGTCCCAATTTACACCGAGCAAGACATCGTGGCGGCCCGTCAGCTAGGGCGAGCCGTCGCCGAGCAGGCCGGATTCGTTGGCAGCCAGCTTACCGTGATCGCCACGGCGATCTCTGAATTGGCCCGCAACATCGTGACGTACGCCGTCAGCGGCGAAATCACTATTAGCCTGGCTGAACAAACCGGACGGCGTGGGGTGCTGATCCTCGCGCGGGACCAGGGCCCCGGGATCCAGGACCTCGCGCTGGCCATGCGCGATGGCTACTCGACGAGCAACAGCCTTGGGATGGGATTACCTGGGACACGGCGGTTAATGGACGAGTTCGAGATCGCGTCGGTGGTTGGCGAGGGCACGACCGTGACCGCCCGGATGTGGAGATCCTGAGGTGGTGCGTCGCGGGACCAGTCAGCTGCCGGGAGTTACTTGGGGGGTAGCGGGGCGAGCGCTCCCCAGCGAGGCCACGTCCGGCGACTCCTGGATGGTGGCACCATCCGCGTTCGGCGTGTGTCTCGCAGTCATCGACGGACTTGGGCACGGACAAGAAGCTGCGTTCGCGGCGACGTTGGCTGCCTCGGTCCTTCGCGCTCACCCTGATGACCCGATCGAGCAGCTCATCGGGCGCTGCCACGAGGCGTTGATCGGGACGCGCGGCGTCGTGATGAGCCTCGCCGTGCTCGATTGCCAGGAGCAGACGATGACCTGGCTCGGGGTGGGGAACGTACAGGCCGTGCTCTTTCGCGCGAACCCTACGATCGATTGCGTTGGCGAGCGGCTGGTGGTGCCGGGCGGCGTGGTCGGGTCCCACTTGCCGCCGGCCCGGACAAGCCAGCGTGCGCTGCGGCCGGGAGATACGCTGATCCTTGCCACGGATGGCATCCACGAGCGGTTCGCCGACACGCCCCCACGTGCGGGCGACCCGCAGCGGGTGGCCGATCGCATCCTCGCCGACTACGGCCTGGCGATCGATGACGCCCTGGTCCTCGTGGCGCGGTTCCTCGGGATCGAGCGATGACCGAGCAATCGCACGTCGCGGCGCGATACCGTGCGGCGCTCCATGACTACCTCACAGGCCAGACGCCGGAAGAGGCCCTGCTAGAGGCATACGATTGCGGGCGGGAAGCGCTCATGTCGAACTTCAGCTTGTTGGATCTGGTCGCCATCCACCATGACCAGGTGTTGCAGATGGCCGTTGGAACGGAGGCCGCCGGCCAGGCACAGCGCATCGTGGAATCGGGCAATGTGGTGCTCGAACAGGCACTGGTCCCCTTCGAGATCGCCCATCGCGGGTACTTCGAGGCGAACGCGGTCCTGCTCGAGATGAATCAGACGCTCGAACACCTGGTTGCTGAGCGAACCGCAGACCTGGCTACGAGCGAGGCGCGGTACCGCACGATGGTGGAGACGGCACAAGAGGGCATCTGGGTTGTCGACATAGAGAACCGGACGATTTTTGCGAACCGTCGCCTGGCCGGGATGTTTGGTTACGCGGCAGAGGAGATGCTCGGGCAGTCTCTCTTCTCGTTCATGGACGAGCCGGCGCGGGCGATCGCCCAGGCTCAGATGAGCCATCGTCAGGATGGAATCGGTGAGCAGCTCGACCTCCAGTTCAAGCGGCGCGATGGCCGTGACCTGTGGGCGATCGTCTCCGCCAATCCCCTGCTGGACGCCGATGGCCGGTATACCGGCACGCTCGCGATGGTGATCGACATTACCGCCCGACGCCAGGAGCAAGAACGACTCCGTATCAGTGAGCAACAACTCGAAGAAGCCGAACGCCTCGCCCACCTTGGACATTGGAGCTGGGACCTGGCGACTGACCAGCTTGGATGGTCTGCGGAGCACTGCCGCATCTTTGGACTCGAACCCCGCTCAGGGACCATTCCCGCGGCAGAGGGCCTGGCCATGATTCATCCCGACGACCGGTCACGTCTGGACGACTTGATTGAGCGTTTGGTCCGCGACGGCTCACCCTACGAGACCGATGTGCGGATCGTGCGGCCAGACCGCGTCCAGCGGGTCATCGAGTCGCGCGGGACGTTACAGCGCGACGTAGATGGCTCGGCCTGGCGATTGGTGGGGACGGCGCAAGACGTGACCGAGCGCACGTTGATGCAAGAGGTCCAGGCCCGTCTCGCCGCGATCGTGCAGTCCTCAGACGATGCCATTATCGGGAAGACGCTCGACGGGATCATCACGTCATGGAACGGAGGCGCCGAGCGCCTCTACGGGTATGCCGCGGCGGAGATGGTTGGGCAACCGATCGCGCGACTCGCCCCTCCGGAGTTGCAGGATGGGGTTCCAGCCATCTTAGCTCGGGTGCGCGAGGGCGAACGCGTGCTGCAGCATGAGACGGTGCGGGTACGGAAGGATGGTGCGCGAATTGCCGTCGCGATCACGACTTCTCCGATCCTCGACGAGACGGGCGCAATAACAGGCGCGGCCACAATCGCGCGTGACCTTACGGCATCAAAGGAGTCTGCCGAGGCCCTCGAGCGAAGCGAGGAGCGCTTCCGCCTGCTCGTGGAGAACATTCACGAGGTGCTCTGGATGACGGACGTCGCGAAGGGCGAGGTGGTGTATATCAGCCCTGGGTATGAGGCAGTCTGGGGTCGCACCTGCGAGAGCCTCTACACCACACCCAGGGATTGGATTGACGCGATTCACGAGGCGGATCGCGACCGGGTGCTGCACGCCGCGCTGCAACAGGCCAAGGGCGGCTACGACGAGACGTATCGGATCGTCCGTCCGGACGGAGCGATTCGCTGGATCCGCGACGTTGCCTTCCCAGTTCATAACGCGTCGGGCAACGTGACCCTCGTCGTCGGTGTGGCCGAGGACATTACTGAGCGGCGCAGCCTCGAGGAGAGGTTCCGTCAGGCGCAGAAGATGGAGGCGGTCGGCGTGCTGGCTGGCGGCATCGCGCATGACTTCAATAACCTGCTGACCGCCATCATCGGCTTCAGCGAGCTCACGTTGGCCGAGCTTCCACTGGAGAGCCCCCTGCGACCAATGGTTGATGAGGTAGCAAGGGCCGGCGAGCGTGCGGCAGTGCTTACCCGTCAGCTCCTGGCCTTCAGCCGCCAGCAGGTCTTGCAGCCAGAGGTCGTGGACCTGAATGCGATTGTGGTGGATATGGAGCGACTGCTGACCCGCCTGATCGGTGAGGACATCGACCTGGCCACCATCCGGGTCCCCGACCTGGGCCACGTGTTCGCGGACCCCAGCCAACTCGAGCAGATCATCATGAACCTCGTCGTAAACGCACGTGACGCGATGCCGGGGGGCGGCAAGCTGACAATCACGACGGCCAACGTCGACGTCGTCCCCACCGATGGGGGGGCCGTGCAAGGACCGACAGCGCGGCCACACGTTTTGCTGGCAGTCGGCGATTCCGGGATCGGGATGGACGCCGCGACGGCAGAGCGGATCTTCGAGCCATTCTTCACGACCAAGGAGCAGGGGAAAGGGACCGGGCTGGGGCTTGCTACGGTGTATGGCATCGTTCAACAGAGCGGAGGTGAGATCCGCGTCTCCAGCGAACTGGGCAAGGGGACCACGTTCCACGTCTACCTGCCGCGGATTGCCGAGGAGGTAGCCGCAAGCAGGTCCGCAACGGCGGCCTCGGCTCTGGCCTGCGGTACCGAGACGATTGTGCTGGTCGAGGATGAGGCAGCGGTGCGAGGTCTCGCGATCCAGATCCTCGAGACGGCCGGATACCACCTGCTGGTGGCCGGCGCCGGCGATAGGGCATACGAGCTGGTCCAGGAGTACCCGGATCGCATCGATCTGCTGCTCACGGACGTCGTGATGCCGGGCATGAACGGGGTGGATCTGGCTCGCCGCGTGAAGCGCCTCCGTCCTGAGATGCGGGTACTGTTCATGTCTGGCTACCCTGGTGAGGTCGCGGCGCAGCACGGGCTCCTCGCTGAGGCTGATACCTACCTGGGGAAACCCTTTACGCCGACAAACCTCATCCAGCGGGTGCGCGACGTGCTCGATGCGCCGGTGCCAGATGCGTGAGGCCGCCGCGCGTACGATCCTGGTAGTCGACGATGTGCCTGCGAACGTCGCGCTGCTCCAGCGCATGCTGCGCCCACTTGACTATCGAGTTGTCGTGGCGGTGAACGGCGAAGATGCCCTGGAGCGGGTGGCGGCTGAGCAGCCCGACCTCGTTCTCACCGACATCGTGATGCCGATCATGGACGGGTTCGCGCTGTGCCGGCATCTGCGCTCGGACCCGGCCACCCGTCTCCTCCCCGTGATCATGCTGACGGGGAGTGGTGAGCAGGAGAAGCTCAAGGCCATCGAGGCCGGCGCGGACGACTTCGTGCCAAAACCGTTCCACCAGGCCGAGCTGCTCGCTCGGATCAAGTCGTTGCTGCGGGTCAAGACGTATCAGGATCAGATCCAGGTCCAGGCGGGCGTGCTCGCGGAACAGGCGCACGAGCTCGCCGAGCTGAATCAGACCCTGGAGGATCGTGTCAAACAGCAGTTGGCCGAGCTCGAGCGGTTGCATCAGCTCCGCCGCTTCCTCTCGCCGCAGCTCGCGGAGCTGGTGATGAGCTCTGGCGGGGAGGCGCTGCTGCAGAGTCATCGCCGCGAAATCGCCGTCGTATTCACCGACCTGCGGGGCTTCAGCGGCTTCGCCGAGACCTCGGAGCCGGAGGAGATCATGCACGTTCTCCACGAGTACCACGCGGTGCTCGGCACGGAAGTCGCTCGCTACGGCGGCACGGTGGGCTTCTTCGCCGGGGATGGGCTGATGGTCTTCTTCAACGACCCGGTACCGTGCGAGGACCCGGCAACACGAGCGGTGCGCATGGCCACCGCCATGCGCACCGGGATGGCTCCCCTTATCTCGACGTGGCGCCATCGCGAGATCAACCTCGGATTCGGCGCCGGTATTGCACTTGGCT
>JAXDLH010000214.1:0-2937 GCA_034666705.1 Chloroflexota bacterium | reverse complement strand
CAGCCGTGATAGGCGCAGCTGATGCCGCGCTCTTCCACCCGGCCGTAGAGCAACGAGGCGCCTCGGTGCGCGCAGTGGTCCTGGATCAGGCCCAGGTTGCCGCTCTTGTCTCGAAACAACACCAGGTCTTCGCCCAGCAAACGGGTGAAGTGGGTAGGCTTCTCCTCGGTCAGCTCGTGGGAGAACGCCACCGGAAACCAGTAGCGCCGCAGCAGCTCGCCTGCCGGGGTTCCAGGCCCGACGCGCGTCAAGAAGTCATTCTCTTCCCTGGTCAATACCATGGATCCATTCCTCCTGCGGCGAGCTCACTCGACCGAGTATAGGCCGGCCCCAGGACGTGCGCAATTGGGTGAGTACAATGGCCTGACACCTGGCGCCGTCCGACTGAGGAGGAGCGTGCAATGGCAGTGCAGCGAGTCCGTTTCGCGGCGGAGGGTCCAGAGCCGCCCCAACTCGAGGGCGAGCTCGGGCTGCCTGAGGTCACTGGCCCGACCGCGGGCGTCGTCGTGGCGCATCCACACCCGCAGCGTGGCGGCAGCATGGACAGCAATGTCATGGTGGCACTGTGCCAGGGCCTGCACGCCGCGGGGATCGCCTCGCTGCGCTTCAACTTCCGCGGCGTGGGCGGCAGCCAGGGCGCATACGGCAGCGGCGAGGAGGAGCGGGGCGACGTACGGGGCGCGCTCGCGTTCCTCGCAGCGCAGCCGGGGATCGCGCCGGAGCGGGTCGGCCTCGCCGGCTACTCCTTTGGGGCCCGGGTATGCCTCGCCACAATCGTCGAGGCGCCCCAGGTTCGGGCGTTGCTCTGCGTGGCGCCGCCCCTCCGCGAGCCCTTGCCGGCGAATACGCTCGACGGGATCCCGTACTTCGTGCTCGTGGGCGACCGCGATGGCAACGTCGCCGAGGGAATCGAGCGCTACGCCTCGTGTCTGCCCGACCCCACCAGGCTGCGCGTCGTGCCGGGCACCGACCACTTCTGGTGGGGGTTCGAGTCCGTCCTCGAGAAGGCGGCGCGTGACTTCTTCTCTGAGACGTTGGCCTCACCGCACAACGCGGTGGTGCGGTGACGACAAGCGGCGCAGCGGCGCCCGGCTCACTCGCGTCGGGAGTGCTTGACGAGCTGCGCGCGATCGTCGGCGAGCGCGGCTTGCTCATTGCGCCCGAGGATCTGCGCACGTACGAGTGCGACGGGCTCACGAACTTTCGCGTGATGCCGCGCGCCGTGCTGCTGCCAGCCTCCACGGCGGAGGTCCAGGCGGTCGTGCGCGTGTGCCACCGGGAGCGCATCCCATTCGTCGCGCGGGGCGCCGGCACCGGGTTGAGCGGTGGCGCGCTGCCCGTGGCAGACGGCATTGTGATCAGCCTGGCGCGAATGAACCGCATTCTGGAGGTTGACCTCCAGAATGCACGCATGGCCGTCGAACCGGGCGTGACGAACCTCGAGGTCACCGGCCGCGTGGCGACAGCGGGGTTTTTCTATGCGCCCGATCCGTCGTCGCAATCGGTGTGCAGCATCGGCGGCAACGTCGCGGAGAACTCCGGCGGCGCCCACTGCCTCAAATACGGCTTCACGACGACCCACGTACTTGGCCTCGAGGTCGTGCTGCCCGATGGCTCGTTGGCACACCTCGGCGGCACGACGTTAGACGCCCCCGGCTACGACCTGCTGGGCGTTTTCGTCGGGTCAGAGGGCACGCTCGGCATCGCGACGAAGATCACCCTGCGCATCGTCAAACGGCCGCAGGCCGTGCAGACGCTGCTCGCGGCTTTCAATACGATCGACGAGGCGGGCGCGGCGGTGAGCGACATCATCGCGGCCGGCGTGCTGCCGGCGGCCGTCGAGATGATGGACCGTCTCTCGATCCAGGCCGCTGAGGCGGGGGTCCATCCACACTACCCGGATTGCGGCGCGTTGCTGTTGGTCGAGCTAGATGGACCCGAGGCCGAGGTCGCGGCGCTCATGGCCGACGTCGACACCCGCTGCCGTCAGAACGGGGCTTGGGAGCTCCGCGTCGCCCAGAGCGAGGCGGAACGCGCCCTGATCTGGAAAGGACGCAAGGCAGCATTCGCCTCGATGGGACGGATCGCCTCAAGCTACATCGTGCAGGATGGCGTGATCCCGCGCACCGCGCTGCCCCAGGTGTTGCGCGAGATCGCGCGGCTGAGCGCAGCGGCGGGGATCCGCGTCGCCAACGTCTTTCATGCGGGCGATGGGAACCTGCATCCACTGGTGCTGTACGACGCGCAGGTCCCCGGCGAGCAAGCAGCGGCCGAGGTGCTCGCGGAGCGCATTGTGGAGTTGTGCATCGAGCAAGGGGGTTCGATCACTGGAGAGCACGGCGTCGGCGAGGAGAAGAAGCACCTGATGGGGAAGATGTTCAGCGAGCCGGACCTGGACACAATGCAGCGGGTGCGCTGTGCGTTCGATCCCCTCCATCTATCGAATCCAACCAAGGTGTTCCCGCGCCCGCGCCTGTGCGGCGAGAGCCCCGGCGAGTACATGCCCCACCCGCTCGAGATTGCGGGCATCGCCGAGCGCTTCTAACTGATGGTATCCCGAGCTCTCACGCAGGTCGCCGCCTTGCCATCCGCAGATCCCCTGCGCGCCATCGTCGGCGACGCTCACGTCCGCCCGGCTGGTCCCGACGATGCAATCGACGGCGCGCCCGCGAAGCTCATAGTGGAGCCGGGCAACGCCCAGGAGCTCGCGCTGGTGCTGCGCTGCGCCGACGACGCCGGGCTAGCCGTGATCCCGCGTGGCGGCGGCACGAAGCGGGGGTGGGGCAATCTGCCCTCCCGCGCCGATCTCATCGTGTCCACCGCGCGGTTAAACCACGTCGTCGAGCACGCGTGGAGCGACATGACTGCCACGGTCGAGGCAGGCTGCACGGTCGCGGAGCTCCGGGCTACGCTCGCCCAGCATGGGCAGCACCTCGC
>JAXDLH010000213.1:0-2682 GCA_034666705.1 Chloroflexota bacterium | reverse complement strand
GACCGAAGGAAAGAACCAGGGATTGGGCACCGGCACGTCCGGGGCTACCGAGCGCAGCGCATCCTCAAGAGCCAGGCGGATTCGACCAATGTTCCCCCTGACGCCCAGCTCCGCGACGAGGCGACCGCCGGGCCGCAGCGCCCGAGCGATCGACGCGGCGACGGCGTCCTGCGCGGTGGCGGGGATCCAGTGGAGCGCAGCATTCGAGAATACGGCGTCGAACGACTCAGCGAAACTGAAGCTGGCGGCGTTCGCCACGTGAAATTCGAGGTCCGGGTAGGCGGCGCGCGCCTGCTCGATCATGGCGGTCGAGATGTCAATGCCGACGACCGCGGCGCCACGCTCTGCGATCTGATGGGTGAGATGACCCGTGCCGCACCCGAGGTCGAGGATGCGCTCGCCAGACTGAGGCGCGAGCACGTCGATCAGCGACTCGCCATAGCGGGTGACGTAACCATGCTCGGCGTCATAGCGCGAGGCATCCCACTCCGTCCGCATCGGGTGCTCAGTACATCACGTCGCCGCCGTTGACGGCGATCATCGAGCCGGTGACGAAGCTGCTGAGGTCGGAGAGCAGGTAGAGCACCGTGCCCACGAGGTCATCCGGCCGCTCCACGCGCTTGAGCGCCCGGGTGGAGACGTTGGCCTGCCGCAGGTTCAGAATACGCTCGTCCGGCTCGGCCTCGCTGAGCGTCGAGCCGGGGGCGATGGTGTTGACCCGGATGTTGTCCTCGCCGAGCTCGCGCGCCAGGACGCGACTCATGCCCATGACCGCGGCTTTCGAGGCGACGTAGTGGACGCGGCCGGCGCTGCCGTTGATGACGGTGCCGGAGGAGATGTTGACGATGCTGCCCTGCTTCCGCGCCTGCATGGCGGGCACCACCGCGCGGCAGCAGTTCCAGACGCCCTTGACGTTGACCTCCATGACCTTGTCCCACTCGGCCTCGTCGATCTGCTGGAAGCCGACACGGGAGATCGGGATGGTAGCGAAGATCGCGGCGTTGTTCACGAGCCCGTCGATCTGGCCGAACGCCTCCAGCGCGCGCTGCGCCATCGCCTTGCAGCTTTCCAGATCGGCGACATCGGCCCGCACCGCGAGCGCCTGCGCGCCGATCTCCTCCGCCACCTGGTCGGCGGCTTTCCCGTCGATGTCCGCTACGACGACCCGACCGCCCTCCCTGGCAATACCGAGGCTATACGCGCGGCCGATCCCATGACCGGCACCGGTGACAATGGCGACTTTCCCTTCGAGCAGCATCGCGGCTCTCCTCCGTGCAGAATGCGAGTTTCGGGGCGACCTATCCCCCGGCGGCGCCCGTAGTGGACTCCGCCAGCCGCCGCGCCTGGATCGCCTGCCGCACTGGATCCTGGACCAGCAGCGCCAGCACGAGTGCCGAGGCGACCGCGGTCGTCGCCAGGAATACGAAGCCGAAGGGGTTCCCGGCGCTTGCCGTAAGGATGGCGAACAGGCTCGGGCTGATCACGCTGCCGCCGTCGTTCGCGATGCGCCACACCCCGAAGAACTTCCCGCGCATATGGGGCGGGGCGATGTCCGAGCCGAGCGTCATCATGTTGCCCGAGGTCACCGTGAGCGCAGCCTGCACGAGGAGGAAGGCGACGAAGTATGCTGCGTACGGCCAATCCATATACGCGGTGACGGCCATGAGGAAGAGTGCGACGCTGAGCGCGCTGAAGCCGGGCACGAGCGTGGCCTTGCGGCCATAGCGGTCCATGATGCCGCCGGACAGGATGGTGATCGGGATGCCGATCGCCGTCGCCACCGTCGCGAGGAGCCCGATATCCTTCGCGCTGATGTCGTAGGTATAGACGGCGTAAACGTTGAGGGTGCCGCCGAACAGGGCGCCGCGGGTGATCGACGCTAGCAGTTGGGCGATGAAGAACATCAG
This sequence comes from Chloroflexota bacterium, assembly GCA_034666705.1. Taxonomy (GTDB): domain Bacteria; phylum Chloroflexota; class UBA6077; order UBA6077; family SHYK01; genus JAXDLH01. The sequence goes on along the minus strand of JAXDLH010000213.1, from coordinate 775 downwards.
GATCGGAATGGTAAACAGCGGCGCGTAGGAGCCGAGCATCCCCGCGATGCCGCGCTGAGTCGGCGTCTCCGTCCCCGGGCGCCGTGGTGCCCGGGCGGGCTCCCGAATGAGCTTGAAACACGGGATCAAGACGAGCAGGCAGATGAAGCCGTGGATGACGAACGGCACCTGCAGGCCCCACGCGGTGGCGACGAAGCCGCCGATTGCCGGCCCGATGAGCCGCCCGGCGCTCTCCATGGCGCTCATCCCGGTGATCTGCTTGCCGCGCTGGTTGTCGCCGCCCGTGTCGGTGATGATCGTGAGTCGGCCGAGCATCCACATGCTGAGCGCGAAGCCGGCGAGGAACCGGTAGACAACCAGCTCCGGAAAACTCTGGGCGCTAGCCGTGAGGAACGACGATGCGGCCTCGACTATCGGCGCCGCCAGGATGACGCGGCGGCGGCCGATCTTGTCGATGAGCAAGCCGATCGGCACGCCGGCGATCATGCCGCCCAGGCTCTGCACGATGAGGACCAGCGCCGCGACCTCGAAGCTGACCCCAAAGGAGCGGGCGTACACGGGCAAGGCGGGGAGGGCGATACCCTGGCCGAGGGCGAGCGTGACCGACGGCAAGTACAGGGAGAGAAACGTCTCCATCGAGAAGGCGCGGCCCTCGCGCCGCTCGCCATTCACGCTCATGGCCGGCCCGCGCGCGAGGTTCGCGAAGCGAGGAGAGACATGCCGATTCCCGGGAAGGTCGGGCCTACCGGCCCGACGTGATCAAGAACATGGTTAA
>JAXDLH010000212.1:0-7733 GCA_034666705.1 Chloroflexota bacterium | reverse complement strand
CATCTTCGCCGACATGGGCTTCCAAATCTATCGCACCCGCGAAGTCGAGGATGACCTCAACAACTTCGAATACCTCAACATGCCGCCGCACCACCCCGCCCGCGACATGTGGGACACGTTCTACGTGGACCCGCCGAGCGTGCTCCTGCGCACGCATACCTCGCCCGACCAGGCCCGCGTGATGGAGCAGACGAAGCCACCGGTCCGCATAGTGGTCCCGGGCCGCTGCTACCGCTACGAGGCGCAGGACGCCTCGCACGAGTGGATGTTCTACCAGGTCGAAGGGCTTGCGGTAGACAAAGGCCTTACGATGGCGGAGCTCAAAGGCACGCTGATCTCGTTCGCGCAACGCATGTTCTGGCCCGAGATCCAGTGCCGCTTCCGCTGCGACTACTTCCCGTTCGTCGAGCCGGGCGTCGAGATGAGCGTGCAGTGCCCGATCTGCCGCGGGGTTGGCTGCCGAACGTGCAAGATGGGCGGCTGGATCGAGCTGCTCGGCGCGGGAATGGTCCACCCCAAGGTGCTGCGCAACGTCGGCTACGACCCGGATGCCGTCAATGGCTATGCCTTCGGGCTCGGTCCCGAGCGCATCACGATGGTCAAGCACGTCATCGACGACATCCGCCTCTTCTACGGCAACGACCTGCGCTTTCTTCAGCAATTCAACTAGCGCACGAGGCTGGGTCGGGCGGCTCCGGAGCATGGTCCTGGCTCCCAATAACGTGGCCCGCCGTTTCCGGCGGCAATTGCCAGCAAGCAGCGAGGTGACCGATGCGCGTTCCGATGCGCTGGCTCCGCGAATACGTCGATCCCGAGGCGTCCACGGATGAGATCGCTCGGCTGCTGACGGCCTCCGGTACGGAGGTTGGCTACGTCGCCCACGTCGGCCAGCACTGGGATCGCGTCGTCATTGGCCGCGTGCTCGAAGTACGCAAGCACGAGAATGCGGATAACCTCAACGTGGTGCGAGTAGACGTCGGCGACGAGGAGATCACCCTCGTCACCGCCGCACCGAATGTACAGGAAGGCTTCGTCGTGCCGATCGTCCGCGACAAGGGCAAGCTCGCGGCCGATCAGGTGCTCGAAGCGCGTCGCTTCCGGGGCATCCTCTCCGAGGGTATGCTCTGCTCGGGCGACGAGCTGGGTGTCTCGGCCGACAAGGACCACATCTACGAGCTCGAGCCCGAGGCCCCGGTCGGCGTCGATCTCCGCGACTATCTGGCCGACGACGTGCTCGACATCGAGTTGACGCCCAACCGTGCGGACTGTCTCGGCATCGTCGGAATCGCCCGCGAGGTTGCCGCCCTCACCGGCGCACAGCTACAGATGCCGCCGGCCGAGCCATGGACGGGCGCCCAGCACGTCGCCGACCTCGTCAAGGTCTTCGTCGACGATCCAGATCTCTGCCCACGCTACACGGCCGCGTACCTGGCGGACGTCCGCCTCGGGCCCTCACCGCTCTGGATGCAGCGTCGCCTGCACCTCGCCGGGGTGCGCGCCATCAGCAACGTCGTGGACGTCACGAACTACGTCATGCTAGAGCTCGGCCAGCCCCTGCACGCGTTCGACGCCGATCTCCTGCACGAGATGACGATCCACGTGCGGCGGGCACGACCGGACGAGCGCATCACCACCATCGACGAGGTGGAGCGCGCGCTAACCCCGGAGATGCTCGTCATCGCCGATGCCGATCGGCCGGTGGCTCTGGCCGGGATTATGGGCGGCAATAACAGCGAGATCTCCGACCACACGACGCGCATCGTGCTCGAATCCGCCACCTTCGATGCGCTGAACATCAGGCGGACCTCGCGTGCATTGCGGCTCGGCACCGAGGCATCCAAGCGGTTCGACAAGGGGCTCGATCCGGAGCTGCCGCCACTGGCGGCGCGACGCGCGATCCGGCTCATGATGGAGCTGGCCGGCGGGTCACCGGCCGAAGGCATCGTCGACATGCGCGCGGCCAGCGAAGGCCCGCGCCGCATTGCGTTCGACCGCCAGGACGTGGTTGGCCTCATCGGCCAGGACTACCGCAACGAGCAGATCGAGGATGTTCTGCGGCCGCTGGGCTTCGAGGTGCAACGGAGCGGCGACCACTACGACGTAGCGGCGCCATCGTGGCGCGGCGACGTAGAGGGCAAGGCAGACATCTCCGAGGAGGTAGCGCGCATTGTCGGCTACGATGCGATCCCAACCGTGCTGCCGTCCGGCCAGATCCCACCCGCCTGGGAGGATCCCGTGCTCCGGCACGAGGAGGAGGCTCGCACCGCACTCGCCGGCGCCGGCATCCAGGAGGTGAAGACGTACTCGTTCGTCGGCCCCTACGCGCTCAGCAAGATCGATGCGCAGGCTGCGTGGCCGGCGGAGGAGCCGGATGCTGCACTGATCCCGCTCTATAACCCGATGAGCATCGAGCAAAGCCGCCTCCGCACGACGTTGCTGCCCAGCCTGCTGCAGACCGCGGCGGAAAATCTCCGCTTCCAGCGGCGGGTGCCGATCTTCGAGATTGCCCGCGTCTACCTGCCGCCGCTCGAGCCGCTGCCGAACGAGGTGCGCCGCCTCGGCATCGTGCTCGCCGGGCGGCGGTCGCCCGACGGCTGGGGCAACGGCAGCGCACCGTTCGACTTCTACGACCTCAAGGCCGCTATCGATGCGGCGTTCGGCGCCGTACGTGCGCCTGCACCCACCTACGAGCCACGGGGCGCCGCCTGGTCACACCCTGGCCGCAGCGCAGCGATCCTCGCCGCGTCCGGCGGAGAGCCAATCGGCTACGCTGGGCAGGTACACCCGCAAGTCGCGGCGCGCTTCGACATCGAAGGCGTAGACGTGTACGCCGCGGAGCTCGATTTCGCCGCCATCGCCGCCCTTGCCCGCGAGGAGGTAGAAGTGCAGCCGCTGCCGCGCTTCCCCGCGGCGGATCGCGACCTTGCGCTGCTGCTCAACGAGGACGTGCCGCATGAGCAGGTCGCCGCCACGATTCGGCGGGCTGGTGGGCAACTCCTCGAGCGCGTCACGCTGTTCGACGTCTATCGCGGCGAGCCGGTGCCGCCCGGGCAGCGGAGCCTCGCGTATGCGCTCACCTTTAGATCGCCGGAGCGGACCCTGACCGAGGACGAAGTCGGGCGGGCCATGAATGCAATAGAACGTGCCGTCACCCGCACGCTTGGCGCCCAGGTCCGCGGCCGGTGACGTCACGGGCGCATCTCGGAACGGACTACCGTGATTGTGAGCCTGCCCCGGCGCGTGCTATTCTCGCGACAACTCGCCGCATAAGTCGGCGCAGGCCGGCTGCGCCTTCCAGAGGGACGCCGTAGTGGTCCAGTTCGTGAACCAGATGACGGCAGTCGACGTCATCTTCATCGTGATCTGGCTGGCGTTCATTGCGTACGCCGTGTATAGCGGATTTCTGCGTCAGATCCTGCTGCTCGGGTCCATCGTCATCGGGCTCTTCCTCGCCTCCGCGGTGTCGATCCCATTGACCGACATTCTCAACCTGATGCTCCACGGCCCACGCGCCGATCTCCTCCCATTCGTCTATTCGTTCCTGGTCGTGCTCCTCTCCGTGCTGTTCGACGTCCTCACCCATATGGCGTTTTCGGGGAATCTGGTCAGTCGCTTCCGGACCGCCGACCGGGTACTTGCCGGCCTCGTGGGAGTTGTCGTCGGCCTCGTCGTTGTGATGGAGCTCTGGGCAATGCTGACGGTAATGACGGCGAGCCCATGGGCGATCCTGGATGGGGCCCGCTCCAGCCTGCGTCTGCAGATCGAGAGCACCCCTTTCCTCCCTCTACTCGCCGATACCTTCTCCTTTGTAAAGTCAGGGATCGACAGGTTGGTTCCGCAGCCCTGATCATCAACAGGATCGGTTGAGTCCGCTCGCGCCGTACCACGGAGTTCGCCGCGCATGCCCATGCTCGAACGCCACTTGCAGACCCTCGAGTTCGACAAGATCCTCGTCCGACTCGAGCAGCACACGTCATTCTCCGCCAGCAGCGCGCTGGTAGAGGCACTGCGCCCATCGACGGATGAGGGGGAGATCCGGCGTGCCCAGGACGGCACGGAAGAGGCGAAGCGCCTGGTCGAGGCACGCCCCAACAGCGGCGTGCGCGGAGCCCGCGACGTGCGCCCCCACGCGCGCCGCGGCGCGGTCGGCGGCTCACTGCCGCCGAGCGACCTCTTGGAGGTCGCCGGCACCATCGCCGCGGGTCGCTCGATGAAGGCGCTGCTCACGCGCCAGGAACTGCATGCCCCCTCGCTGGCGCGCATCGCCCAGGGCATCGCCGACCTCGACGAACTGGAGGCGACGATCCGCCGCGCAATCGACGATGAGGGCCGCGTGCTCGATGGCGCGAGCGACCGCCTCCGCCAGATTCGCACTGAGCTCCGGGCCGCATACGACCGGCTCATGCGCCGCCTCAACGAGATGATGACGAGCCAATCGCTGCGTGACGCGCTGCAGGAGCCAATTGTGACGATGCGCTCCGGACGCTACGTGCTGCCCGTCAAGGCCGAATACCGGGGCAAGGTGCGCGGGATCGTACACGACCAGTCGGCAAGTGGCGCCACGCTCTTCATCGAACCGCTGCCGATCGTCGAGCTCACGAATGCCTGGCGCACGCGTGGGATCGAGGAGGAGCGAGAGATCGAGCGCATCTTGCAGGAGATCAGTGGGCAAGTCGGCAACGCGCAGTATGGCCTGATCGACACGGTCGACGCGCTCGCCCGGATCGACGTGGCGTTCGCGATGGGCAAGCTCGCGCTCGACATGGACGCGACCCGCCCCGCAATCCACCCCTTTGCGAGGAACCAGCCTCGAGAGGTCGCCGTGCGTCTGCGCGGTGCTCGTCACCCGCTCCTGCACGGTGACGTGGTGCCGATCAGCCTGGAACTCGGCGTCGACTTCGACACGCTGCTCATCACCGGACCCAATACTGGCGGCAAGACCGTCGCGCTCAAGACCGTCGGCTTGCTGGCACTCATGGCCCAGGCAGGGTTGCAGATACCGGCGAACGAGGGGTCTGAGCTGGCGATCTTTACCGGCGTCTACGCTGACATCGGCGACGAGCAGAGCATCGAGCAGAGTCTGTCGACGTTCTCTTCGCATATTTCGCGGCTCGTCGAGATTTTGATACATGCTGACCGTACCTCGCTCGTCCTGCTCGACGAGATTGGCGCTGGCACGGACCCGCAGGAGGGCGCCGCGCTGTCGCGGGCAGTGCTGGACTACCTGGTTGCCTCGCGGGTCTACACGATCGCGACGACTCACTCCTCGGAGCTGAAGAGTTTTGCCTACGCCACCGAGCGGGTCGAGAACGCGTCGGTGGAGTTCGACTCCGAGACGCTCCGCCCGACCTATCGGTTGGCCATCGGCGTACCGGGCCGCAGCAATGCGCTTGCGATCGCGCAGCGACTCGGCGTGCCGCAGCCGATCATCGATGCAGCACGCGGCTCGCTGCATCCCACCGAGCGGCAAGCAGACGAGATCCTGGCCGAGATCTATGAGCAGCTCAGTAAAGCCCGTGACGAGCGCTCAGCCGCGGCGCGCGAACGGCTCGAAGCCGAGCGCGCCACGCAGCAGCTCCGCGGGCGGCTCGCGGCGCTGGAGCGCGACCGCGCGAACGTGCTCGGCCACGCCCAGGACGAGGTGAACGCGACCGTCGCCGAGCTCCAGCGCGAGGCGACCGAGCTGCGTCGCGAGCTGCGCGGCATGCGCAGCGAACGTGAGCGGCTGACTGAGATCGAGGACCGGATTGCGCAGCTCCGCCCTGCAGCGCGTGCGCCTGGCAAGCGCCCCGCCGTGACACCTGATGAGGACGGTTTCAACCCATCTGTCGGCCAGGAGGTCGGCGTGCCTTCGCTCGGGGCCACCGGCATTATTCGTTCGATCCAACCGAACGGGGAGACCGCAGAGGTCGACGTCGGGGGCATGCGGGTGCGCGTCCGGCGAACTGAGCTGACGCCGGCTAGCGAGGTGATGGGCACGAGCCCCCGCAAGCGCGCGACCGATGCCGGCTACCTCGCGCCGCCCCCGCCACCCGCGCATGATCGCGCCGTGCTCGAGGGCTGGGCGCCGATCGAGTCGCAGATCGATCTGCGTGGGCTGACCACCGAAGAGGCGCGCTACAAGCTCGACCAGTATCTGAACGACGCGTACATGGAAGGGCTGCACGCAATCCGCGTGGTGCACGGCAAAGGCACCGGTGCGGTGCGCCAGGCGGTGCGCGACCTGCTGCACGATCACCCGCTCGTGCGCTCGCACGAGGTGGCCGAACAACGCGAGGGCGGCGAAGGCGCCACGGTCGTCCGCCTGGCCTCGTAGGCCCGCGGGGTGCGAGACCCCGTTGTGATGGAATGAGACGTAACGTTTACTCTGCCGGCGCTCCGACGTGGGTTACACTGAGATATGCAGATCGAAGATGTCATCGTCGAAATCGAGCGCATCGTTCGCGTCGGCCTGACGGTTCTTTTCACCTACCTGGTCGCGCTGTGGATTGCCGCCGCATGGTGGACGTTCCAGGACATTCGGTCCCGCACGACTGATCTTTTGCTTCAGGTGACGGCAACCGTCCTCGTGATCGTCTTCAACTTCCCCGGGTTGCTCATCTACTTACTGCTTCGCCCCCAGCGCACGCTGGCTGAGCTGTACGACGAGTCACTCGAGGAAGAGGCGCTGCTTCGCACCATGAACGAAGGGGCCCTCTGTCCGGCGTGTGGGCAGGGAATCGAGGCAGACTTCCTGTTCTGCCCCTCATGTCAGGCGCGAGTACGCCAACTCTGCCAGCGCTGTGAGCGGCCGTTGCTGCTGCGCTGGAGCATGTGCCCGTACTGTGGCACGTCCGCCGCTGCGAGCCCGGTCCCGCAGCAGATGGTCCGCCCACAGGCGGTGCCGCGGGTGGTGATCGAGCCGGAACTGCGGACCATCGAGGGTTCTATCTCACTGGATGCCCCAATACCGCTTCGTCAGACGAACGTCGCGCCTTAGTTTTCCGGCTAACACAGCACGAAGGGGGCCGCCGGTGGCGGCCCCCTTCGTGCTGTGTACCGCTCATCCTCAACTCGACGAGCGCTGAGTCCTACAGGAGGTCCTTCACGTCTTCGCGCTCGGAAAGCAGCTCCTGGGTCGTAACCCGGATCTTCTCCTTCCCGAAGTCGTCGTGCTCGAAGCCCTGGATGACCTCCCAGGACGAGCCAGTGCTCCGCACGGGGAACCCAAACTGCAGGCCCTCCGGGACACCATATTCGCCGTGGCTCACCACCGCCAGCGCCGCGCAATCGCCCGCCGCGGTCGGCGTATGGATGCTCACGACCGAATCGATGACGGCGGCAGCGGCGGACCCTGCCGATGATGCACCGCGTGCGCTGATGATCGCCGCGCCGCGCTGCTGGATGGTCTTGATGAAGTCGCCGCGCAGCCAACCCTCATCGCCCACCGCGGCGACGGCCGGTCGTCCGCCGATGGTGGCATTCTCGAAGTCCGGGAACTGCGTAGCCGAGTGATTGCCCCAGATCGCGATATTGCGCACCTCGGTCGTAGGCACGCCGACCTTCTTCGAGAGCTGCGCCTTCGCCCGGTTCTGGTCCAAGCGCACCATCGCGAACCACCGCTCGGCAGGCACTTCGGGGGCATTACTCCGCGCGATCAGGCAGTTGGTGTTGCATGGATTGCCCACGACGAGCACGCGCACGTCACTGGCTGCGGCTGCCGCGACCGCCTTGCCCTGCGGTCCGAAGATCCC
>JAXDLH010000211.1:0-7951 GCA_034666705.1 Chloroflexota bacterium | reverse complement strand
TCGAGCCGGCGGGCTCGCGCTTCGTCGACGCACGCACTGGAGCCGAGACCGCCAGCGGGTGGGACGCGATCATCCAGGGGCCGAGTGGCAGCCACTTCCGCGAGTTCGCGATCTACTACCACGAGATCGGCAACGAGCGGTATCAGCACCTCAACGCCGCCGGGCTTCCCGTCGTCCAGGTCGACCCATTCAGCACGGCCTACCGGCCGGGCGACCGGGCCATCAACTACCGTAGCGAGCCATTCATGAATCGCCTTGCGCTCCAGCAACGAACGATTGGTACGTTCGACAAATCTGCCCCGTACAGCTCATACGCATTTGGCGATCCCGCCACGCCGATCGCCCGCAGCTATCTCGGCGACCCGGTGAAGCAGCGCGTAATCCACGGCGGCTCCGAGGTGTTCCACGTGCACCACGTGCACGGCGGTGCGATCCGTTGGGGCCGCCAGCCCGGGGAGCAGCCGAGCTACTTCGATACCGGTCTGCAGAAGCATCCGCCGCTCATCCCCGAAGCGTCCGAGCGCACGGACTCGCAGTCGATTGGCCCATCAGAGACGTATGACGTCGTCGACGAGTGTGGCAGCGGCGGCTGTCAACTGAGCGCTGGGGACTTCCTCATCCATTGCCACGTCGCGCACCACTACCTGGCGGGGATGTGGATGATCTGGCGCGTCTACGACACGCTGCAGGGCACCGCGGGCAGTCAGGATGGGCTCCCGGCACTGATGGAGCTCCCCGACCGCGCGGGGCGCATGCAGCCGGCCGTTACGTCGAGCCAACTCGTCGGGCGCACCGTCGACTGGATGGGCCAGACCTTCCAGATCACACCGGACAACCTGGCCCAATGGGTCGAGCGCCAGCTCCCACCGCAGGGCACGCCGAAAGGGTACGACGCAGCCGTCTTCGATTGGTCGAAGCAGGGCGATCTGTATCTCAACGAGCCGGAGACCGACCGGAGCTGGCCTGGCTACGCATCGGCCGCGCCCGGCCAGCGCCTCCCGATCACGTTCGACCCGGTCACCGGCAAGCTGGCCTACCCATGGCTGCACCCGCACCTCGGCCAACGACCGCCATTCGCGCCGAACCACGGGCCGGCGCCGTTCCTCGAACCCATTCAGCAGGGGACCTTGCCGGCCGCGCCCGGTGCCAACGGCCCCTGGAGCCTATGCCCGACCGGCACCCAGCCGAAGCAGTTCGCGGTAAACGCGATCACCTTGCCGATCACGTACAACGCGCTCACGAGCCAGATCGACCCCGTCGGGCAGTTGTTCGTGCTGCGCAGCCAGGAAGACGCCGTCAAGGCAACCAACGACCTCAAGACACCACTCGCGATTCGCGCCAATGCAGGCCAGGACTGCGTGGATGTGGTGTTGAGGAGCGAGCTGCAAGACAGCCGCGACAACGCATTTCTCTCCAAGGTTGACATCCACATCCACTTCGTGCAGTTCGACGTGCAGGCCAGCGACGGCGTCGATACTGGCTTCAACTACGAGCAATCAGTCCGTCCCTTCGCAACCGAGGGGGAGAAGCTCAGCGCCAGCGCCGCAGCCGGCGCTACCACGCTCAGCCTGGCCAAAACCGGGCGCTTCCAGCCCGGCGAGGTCGTCGGCGTTGGTATGGAGCAGGACACCACGTTCGAGACGGCGCGCATCTCCGCGGTGGCCGCCGATCTGATCACGCTCGACGCGCCACTCGCGTTCGCGCACGCATCCGGCGAGATCGTCAGCACAGAGTTCGTGCGCTACCGCTGGTACCCGGATACGCAGTTCGGAACCGCTTACTTCCACGACCACGTCGACGCCCTGCATTCGTGGCGGCACGGCCTCTTCGGCGCCCTCGTCGGCGAGCCACCAGGCTCGACCTACCACGATCCGCGCAGTGGCGCCGAGATCATCAGCGGTCCCATCGCGGACGTCCACACGCTTGGCCGTATCTCCGCCGACGTCGTGGGGAGCTTCCGCGAGTTTGTCAGCTTCTTGCAGGATGACCAGCCGCTCACCCAGGTAGGCCTCTCCAGCGGTGGCTCGATCAACCTGCGCACTGAACCGTTGAACCGCGCCCGCGGCGACCCCGCGGACTTCTTCAGCAGCCTTGTCCATAGCGATCCGGCGACGCCCCTCATCCAGGCGCTCATCGGCGATCCCATCGTGTTCCGGTCGCTGGTCGGCGGCACGAACGACGTGCACACCCTGCACGTCGACGGCCACTGGTTCCGCACCGAGCTGTACAGCGCGACCTCGCCGCCAACGAACACGGTTCACCTCGGCATATCCGAGCGCTACGACCTGGTGATCCCGCGCGCCGGCGGTCCGCAGGGCATGCCGGGCGATTACCTCTACTACAACGGCCGCGCCACCAAGCTGCAGGAGGGGAACTGGGGCATCCTGCGCGTGCTGGGTGCGCCCACAGGCGGATTGCAGCCGCTGCCCGGCCACGATTCGATCCCCGTGCCGCCGCCGAGCGTCTGCCCGGCAAGCGCACCCGTGAAGGAGTTCGCCGTCGACGCCATCGATATCCGGCTGCCCCAGTTCGGAACGCGACCGGCCAAGATCTACGTGCTCGACGGCGATCTCGACGCGACGCTGAGCGGCGACCGCCCGGCCGAGCCGCTCGTGCTGCACGTCAACATCGGCGATTGCATCCTCGTCGACCTCAACAATCAGACGAGCGGCCCGGTAAGCTTCCACGCCGACATGCTCGCCGCCGACCCCGCCGACTCTGCCGGCGTGAACGCCGGGCGCAATCCGCAGCAGACCACCGCGCCGGGCGAGACGCACCGCTCCACCCTCTACGCCTCACCGGAGGTCGGGGAGACGACCGCGCTCGTGCGCGACTGGGGCGACGTGTTGAACAACCCGAAGGCGGGGCTGTACGGCGCGATCATCGTGGGTCCTGCAGGCGCCAGCTACACGGACCCGGCGACCGGCGCGGACATCTCGACGGCAGCCAGTTGGCATGCGGACGTGCACTCGCCGAGCGGCGCCTCGTACCGCGACTTCACGCTCCTGCTCCAGGATGAGGACCAGATCATCGGCACGGCGCAGATGCCATATGCCGAGCAGATTTCCGGCGTCGTCGCGATGAACTACCGCGCCGAGCCGCTCGCGCCGCGCATCGCGCGCACGAGGGATCGCGCCCGCGTGTTCATGAGCAGCCTGAACGGCGACCCCGCGACACCGCTGCTCGAGGCGTACGCTGGCGACGCGGTGCGCATCCACGTGCTCGCGCCCTACAGCGAGCAGGCGCACGTCTTCAGCGTGGAGGGGCATCGCTGGCCGCAGGAGCCAGGCCGGGACGGCACGAACCTGCTGAGCAGTCAGCAGGTCGGCGCGCTCGAGGCGGTCACGCTGCAGCTCGACGGCGGCGCCGGCGGCACGGACAGCCTGCCCGGCGATTACCTGTACGGCGACCACCGCGAGCCCTTCCGCGACGCCGGCCTCTGGGGCCTGCTCCGCGTCTACCCAGCGGACGCCGAGGCGCCCATCGAGTTGCTGGGCAGGTAGCCTCGTGTACTCGTCGACGGATCAAGGCCTATCTGGTTCGCCACTCGACTCCGAGCCCATTTTCGACGCGACCGCTATCTCAAGATGATGCCAGGGCGAGTAGTCCGACGACTCGTGCTGGCAGTGGAGTTGAGAGCCAAAAGCAAAAGCTCCGAAACAGTAATTGCGGCTCAACGAATCCGTATACCTCGTACAGCAGGGCGCAAGTTTCTCGTTGATTGCCGTCGGCTGCACGTTCGGTAGGGCAGGGGCTCGCCCCTCTGGATGAGTCTCATTGAGGCTGATCGTCATCGATGACTGACGGCCGGTGAGGCAGCATAATGGAGCGTGCAGGCAGCCGGGGCAACGCCGAGCGGAACGGACGCAGACGGGAGCGGGTCATGAGGTTTTACCGGTACAGCCGTTGGGACGGCACTCAGGAGATCGACCCGTTCACTGCGAGCGAGCTGATGGAGCACATTTCGGACCGGATCCTGGAGGGCAGCGACCTCTGGTCCGCAATGCGCGAGCTGCTCCAGCGCGGCGCGCGCCTCCCCTCCGGACGGCAGATGCCCGGCCTGCGCGACCTCCTCGAGCGCCTGCGCGAGCGTCGCCAGCAGCAGTTGCAACGCTACAACATGGACTCGGTCATGGACGACATCCGGCAGAAGCTCGAGGAGGTCGTCCAGACCGAGCGGGAGGCGATCCAGCATCGCCTCGAGTCGAATCAGCCGCCAGGCGAGGGTGCGGGCGAGCAGGCGAATCAGGGAGCAAACCACGGAGCTGAGCAGCCCACGGGCGAGGATGGCCCCCCAAGCGATGACATGAACCAGGCGTTGCGCGAGATGCTCGAAGGCATGGCACGCAAGCACCTCGACCAGCTCGACAATCTGCCTCCCCAGGTCGGGGGTCAGATCCAGCAGCTCCGCGAATACGACTTCATGGACCAGGACGCGCGGCAGAAGTTCGAAGCGCTGCTGGAGTCGCTGAAGCAGCAGGTGCTCCAACAGTACTTCCAGGGGCTGAAGCAGAGCCTGGGCGCCATGACGCCCGAGATGATGAGCCAGCTCGGCCAGATGGTGCAGGACCTCAACGACCTGCTCGCCCAGCATCGGCAGGGCGACGACTCGGGCTTCAAGGACTTCATGGAGAAGTGGGGCGATTTCTTCCCCGAGGGTATCGAGAGCGTCGACCAGTTGGCTGAGCACATGCAACAGCAGATGGCGGCGATGCAGTCGCTGCTCGACTCCATGACGCCCGAGATGCGGCGCGAGCTCGACGACATGCTCGCCCCCTTGTTCCAGGATCCTGAGCTCCAGCAGGAGCTCGCCGAGCTCATGAACAACCTCGACCGGCTCTACCCGAACCAGCGCCGCGACCGCGACGGCCTGCCCTTCTCCGGCGACGAGCCGGTCACCCTCCAGGAAGCGATGCGCCTGATGCGGGACATGAGCAGCCTCGACGAACTGGAGAAGGAGCTGCTCGACGCGGTGAAGAGCAACGACGCCAGCGAGCTCGATGCCGACGAGATCGGGCGGCTCGTGGGCGACGAGGCGCGGCGCATCGCCGAGGAGCTGCAGGATCTCGCGCGCATGTTGGAAGAGGCCGGGTTGATCCGGCGCCGGGGCAAGGATTGGGAGCTGACGCCGCGGGCCATGCGCAAGGTTGGGGAGCGCGCGCTGGAGGAGATCTTCGGCCGCATCGACCGAGGGCTCGCCGGCGATCACTCCCTGAGCCGGTATGGCTGGGGCGTGGAGCGGCTGGACGAAACGAAGCCGTATGCGTTCGGCGACGCCCTCAACATCGATATGCACGGCACGATGATGAATGCGTTGCGACGCGACGGCGGTGGCACGCCGGTGCACCTGGATATGGACGACTTCGAAGTGTACCGCGCAGTCTCGGTGAACCAGTGCTCGACCGTGATCATGCTCGACATGAGCTACTCGATGCTGCGCGGCGGTCGCTTTCAGGCGGGTCGTAAGGTGGCCATGGCGCTCGACAGCCTGATCCGGACCAAGTTCCCGCGCGACGAGCTGCACATCGCGGCGTTCTCTTACTTCGTCTTGCCGCTCGAATCGCACATGCTGCTGGACAACTCGTGGATCGACCCGCGCGGCACCGACTTTCCCGAGGCGCTCCGCGCGGCGCGGGCCATGCTGGCCAACCGCAAGGAGGGCACCAAGCAGATCATCCTCATCACCGACGGCGAGCCGCACGCCAATGCGTATGGCTACGACTTCGGCCGCTACGACCACGGATGGAGCATGCGGGAGGCGATGGAGGAGACGCTGCGGGAGGTGAGCCGCTGCACCAAAGACGGAATCACGGTCAACACGTTCATGCTGGACACGGAGCCGGTGATCACCACCTTCATCAAGGCGCTGACGAAGCTGAACAACGGCCGCATCTTCTTTGCAGACCCGAGCCAACTCGGCGATTACCTCATCGTCGATTACGTCAAGAACCGCCGCAACCGGGCATAGGTCCGGACAATACTCCAACCCCGATTCCTCCACGCTGGGTTCTTAGCGTCGTGGGCTACTTAATAAGGAAGTCAGAGACCCCGGCATGGTAAAATTGCGGGATGAATCGGACTGCGCCCGAGGCCCGGGCCGCCACCCAACCCGCCGGCGTGATCGACTCGCTCCAGGCCGGCTTCAATACGCTCAACCGGAACGTCTGGCTTCTCATCCTCCCAATCGCCGTTGATCTCATCATCTGGCTGGGACCGCAGATCTCTGTCGGCATGCTCGCCGATCGGCTGTTGGCCAACGCTACGCCACCACCCGGAGTCGATACGGCGGTCACCCGGTCGATCGACGAGCTGCGACGGTCGGCGCTGCAAGATCTGAGTCAGGACGGCGGGCTAACCCAATATGACCTCCTGAAACTGCTGGCGGTACCAGTCACCGGTTTGGGGTTGCCCAGCTTCGCCGCGGCGCGCCCGAGCGAAGGAACGCCCATTGCCGTGGATTCGATAGAAGCAGCGACGGCGGTGGCCCTCGCGAGCATCCTCGTGGGCCTCTGCGTCGCTGCGCTCTTCTACGGCCTGCTGGCGCAGGCCGTGCGTGAGGGACGGGCAATCCCGCATCGCTTCATGCTGGATTTCGCGGCGATATGGATCTGGCTCATTGCCCTCATGGCCTTGATCCTGGGAGTCGGGCTCGGCGTCCTCTTGCCGCTCGTCCTCGTCGTGGCAGCAGTGGTCGGCGTGGCGCCCGGCATTGGTGGCGTGTTCGCCTCGGTGGGACTCGCCATCGCAATCTGGGCGGTCGTGTATCTGTTCTTCACGACCTCCGCCCTGTTCGTCAGTCGGGTGCCGCCGCTCACGGCCGTCCAGCGCAGCATGGACGTCGTGCGCCACAACTTCTGGTCGGCGCTGTTTTTCACTGCCGCTTTCGCGCTGATCAGCACGGGGCTGCCGATGGTATGGCACGTGCTCGCCAACGCGCTGCGCACGCCCGGGACCATTCTGGGGATCGTAGGGAACGATTACATCCTTGCGGGCCTCGCGGCGGGCAGTATGGAGTTCTACAAGGAGCGGGCCGCGGCACTCCGCGCGGCACAGTCGAATCACAGGTAATCAAGACTTCCAGTGAAGCGTGAAAGACGGGATGCATCCTACATACGGTGTGCATCCCGCATTGAGGTGATGTGTGGTAGAGCAACTTTCTAAGCCGGCCCAGTCGACGTACACCGCGGCCGACATCCAGGTGCTGGAGGGCCTCGAGGCCGTGCGGCGCCGCCCCGGCATGTACATCGGCAGCACGGACCAGCGCGGCCTGCACCACCTGGTCTACGAGGTCGTCGACAACGCGGTGGACGAAGCGCTCGCCGGCCGATGCGACTCGATCCTGGTGACGATTCATGCCGACAGCCGGGTATCCGTGGAGGACAACGGCCAGGGCATCCCGGTGGACATCCACCAGGGCACGGGCAAGTCCGCGCTCGAGGTCGTGATGACGATCCTGCATGCCGGCGGCAAGTTCGGCGGCGGCGGCTACAAAGTATCGGGCGGGCTCCACGGCGTGGGCATCTCGGTAGTGAACGCGCTCTCGTCCCGTCTCGTGGCCCAGGTGCTGCGCGACGGCCAGCGCTGGGTGCAGGAGTACGAGAACGGCGTGCCGCTGGCCGACGTGCAGCCGGTGGGCGCCGCCGAGGGACACGGCACCACAATTACCTTCCTGGCCAGCTCCGCGACCTTCGGCGAGCTCGACTACAGCTTCGACATCCTCGCGCAGCGCTTCCGCGAGATGGCGTATCTCACCAAGGGGCTGCAGATCCGCTTCGTCGACGAGCGAGAGGATCGTGAGACGACCTTCTTCTTCGACGGCGGCATCGTCTCCTTCGTGCGGCACCTGAATGCGAACCGCATCGCAATCCACCCGCAGCCGATCTCGGTCGAGCGCGAGGTGAACGACACAATGGTCGAGGTGGCGCTGCAATACAACGACGGCTTCGCGGAG
>JAXDLH010000210.1:0-2673 GCA_034666705.1 Chloroflexota bacterium | reverse complement strand
CGGCCCTCGGACGCTGTCCGAGGGCCGACCTGTTTGTGCATACAAAATTGACACGACGAGCACGTATCACGAGAGTAGGAGACAATTAGCGGTGAGTGAATCTACCATGAGAGTATAGTTAACTCATACGGGAACCACATTCACATGGAATAGTGAGCACTATAATGACAACGTTGCGCATCAGACCCTGTCGCGTCGACTCATCCAACCTCGCCCACGCCCGATGAAACTCATCGAGGAGCTGAGTTCCGTGTCCACTCGTACGTTCGCGGTCGTCGATCTTGGCTCCAACAGTGCCCGCGTGGTCGTATTGCGCGCCGATACTGCCGGTCGGCTCGACGTGCTTCATGAAGTACGCGCCCCGCTTCGTCTCGTTCGTGAGCTGGATACCGAAGGAGCACTCACTGCGGAAGCAGAGCACCGAGCCCTCGACGCCCTGGCGGACTTTCGTGCGGTGGCCCTCGGGGCCGGCGCTGATCAGATTCTCATCGTCGCCACCGCGGCAGTACGCGAGGCGCCGAACGGGCCCGCATTCGTGAAACTGATCCATGAACGGCTGGGCCTCGGCGTCCGCGTCCTATCCGGCGCCGAGGAGGCGCAGTACGCACTGCTCGGCGCGCTCTATGGGCTTCCCTGTGAGCATGGCATCTCAATTGACGTGGGCGGCGGCAGTATGCAGATCGTCCATTTTCGCAACCGCGCAGCCATCAATACGTGGTCACTGCCACTGGGCGCCCTGCGACTCAGCGACGCATTCCTGAAGACTGATCCCCCCACGGCAGCAGAGGTCGCGGCGCTCCAGGAGCACGTGTGCAGCGCGCTCGTAGGCGCGGGCGTTCCCACGTTGGCGCCCGACGAGCAGCTCATCGGCACGGGCGGCACGGTGCGCAATCTCGCCCGGGTCGACCGGCGTGAAGTCGAATATCCAATTCAGAAAGTCCATGGCTACGTCCTCCCAACCGTGCGCCTGCGGCGTATTACCAGCGTGCTGGTCGAGCGCTCGCAACGAGCCAGGCAGACTGTCATTGGCCTGAACGAGGATCGCGCGGACTCCATCGCGGGCGGTGCCCTCGCCGTACAGACGGTCGTGGAGCAGGTTCAGGCTGAGGAGATCGTCGTATCGGGTCAGGGACTACGCGAGGGCATCGTGCATGGCCTGCTGGCACCCACCCTGCCGCGACCCGCTATCGTGCGCCAGACCTCACTGCGTCTCCTGGCCGGTCGATTCAGCAGTTGGACTGCGGTGGCTGCTGATCGCCGGCGCGCGATCGCCTGTGCCATCGCGAGCGCCGTGCCACCGTCCAATTGGGAGGCTGCTGACGCGCTGGGCAACGCCGCATACATCGTCGACGTCGGCCGCAGTATGGACTATTACCGTCGATTTACCCATGCAGCCGACATTGTGCAGGCCGCCGACCTTGCGGGCTTCTCACATCGTGCGCTCGCCTTCCTCATTGCGAGCCTGCGCGCTGGAGCAGGCGGCAAGGTGCGACTCAAATCGCTGGCGCCCTTGCTCTCTAGACGCGACGAAGCAGACATCGAATGGGCAGGCGCGATCCTCGCGTTCGCCGACGAGATGGAGTACCGCTGCGAGCCCGCGCGCCGCCTGGCCGTTAGCTGCATCCGCCGGAACGACGAGATCGTGCTCAGTGTGCCCTTGATCCAGGGCAGCTCCATCAGCTCAGTACAGGCGCGCCTCGAGAAAGCCACGGGCAGCCACCTGCGACTGGAGATTGCGGGCACCGAAGCATGAACGCCGGGTCGGTGGCCAGGTGGTGGTCGTCCCCCTGGGATCTGGTGAGGCAGTTGGCTCACCAGATTCTTCGCATTTTTCGGAGCAAGGAGCCCGGCGATGCGGCGACGGCCACATTGCGGATTGCGGATACCCAGGAGGTTCGTCGCGTGTCCTTGACTGCTGCGGAGCCCATCGTGCCCGACGACCATCCGCTCCCGGGTCGCCTCTTCATCGTCGAGGGGATCGACGGCTCCGGGAAGAGCACCCAGCTCGATCTGTTGCGCAAATGGCTGCTCAGCGAGGGCTACCTGGTGGTATTCACCGAGTGGAACTCTTCGCCGATTGTGAAGCGCACGACGTCGCGTGGGAAAAACCTGCACCTCCTCTCGCCGATGACGTTCAGCCTCATCCACGCAGCCGACCTTGCGAACCGGTTCTACTCGCAGGTCATGCCGGCCCTGGAGGCCGGCGCGATCGTACTGGCCGACCGGTACATCTACACGGCATTCGCGCGCGACGCGGTGCGTGGGGTGAGCCGGCCGTGGCTGCGGCGTTTGTACGCGTTCGCGGCCCAACCAACCCTGGCGTTCTACTTCGACGTCCCGCTCGAAGAGGCGGCGCACCGCATCCTCTCGGGTCGCCCGGAGATCAAATACTACGAGGCCGGGATGGACATGGGGTTCAGCTCCGACCCGTACGAGTCGTTCCGCACGTTCCAGGCAATGATCCGCGAGGAGTACGAACGGCTGGTCGACGAATTCAGCCTCGTGCGGATGGATGCGACGGCCCCACTTACCCAGCAGCAGCAGCGCATGCGCGAGCTGGTACGGCCGCACCTCGACGGCGTGATGCGACAGAACGGCAGCCTCAATCGCGCGCTCGCCGAGGCCGGCCTCCAGGGCCGGTACCTCGCGCCGGGCACGGACCACGACGAGTGG
>JAXDLH010000209.1:0-10278 GCA_034666705.1 Chloroflexota bacterium | reverse complement strand
GCTCCTCGGCGAGCCGCACGGGGTTGTGGAGCGGCAGGCAATTGCCGAGGAGCACGAGCCGGGCATTCTGGGTCTGGGTTGCCAGGGCCGCAGCAATCAGGTTAGGCGACGGGAGGGTGCTGTTGGTTGCGTAGTGATGCTCGCCCATGCAGATGCCGTCGAAGCCGAGCTCGTCCGCACGCCGATCGAGCGCCAGGCATCCATCGTACAGTCGTTTGCCGTCCTGGCGGCCATACAGCGAGCCCGGGAATGGATACGGGATCTCGTCATCCCCGAAGCTTGCCCAGGGGAACAGATTGAATAGCCACACCTTCACGTCAATCGCCCCCTTTGTGCGTGAGTATTCCGTCCGCGCCGCACTGCACGTGTACGCGTCGCGGCGTCTTGTCGGATATACCACGACCTAACGCCGATTGCAATGCATGGCAGGTGGCGGTGCGAGTTTGAGATTCGAGAGGACGAGCTTACGGCGGCGAGCTTCCCTTTCCTTCGTAACCGCAACGGCGGTAACCGCAACGGTACCCACAACGTCGGCCACGAGGGCGCGACCCGGCTCGGGCCGGGCGGCAGATCACGCGACTCCCCGCAGCGCGGCAGCAGCAACGTGCCGATCGCTCAACCCGGGGCTTTGAACGTCTCGCGGTCGAGGACCTGGCCGGTGACGTCGCGCGAGGCGTCGCTCGCGAGGTAGAGGATCATCGGCAGCATGCAGTCGAACGGCAGCTTCTTCTGGTCGTACTCGCCCCGCCGATTCGTCTGGCCGGACGACTGGAACGCATTGCAGCGCACGCCGTACTGCTTCAACCCGTCGGCGGCGGCGGCGGTGAACGCCTCCACGAACGCCTTCGAGGCGCCGTATGGCTGGTTGAAAGGATTGCGCTTGGTGTTGCCGCTCGTCGTCTGGGTCATGATGCTGCCATGCCCACGGGCGACCATGCCGGCCGCGACCACCCGGCTGCAGGTGTACATGCCGACGATGTTCACTTCGACCGCGCGGTGAAAGCGGTCGATGTTCAACTCCCAGAATGGCACTGGCTCACGCGATGGATTATCAGGCCCAGCCATGTAGGTCCCACGCAGCGTTGCATGGTTCACGAGGATGTCGACGTCGCCGAACTCGCGCGCCACGGCGTCGTGCGCCGCCTGCACTGCGTCGAGTCGCGTGATCTCGACGTGGCGGTAGTCAGCCTTCAGCCCCGCCGCCTCGAACTCCTTGCGTACCTGCGCCAGCTCGTCGGCGTCTGGGTCCCAGACCGAGACGCGCACGCCGGCCCGCAGCAGCCCCTCGGCCGCCGAGATCCCCTCATCCTCCGTGTTGGTCGTCACGATAGCGACCCTGCCCGCGATGCTCGATTCCATGCATCCCCCGTTATCGATATTCTGGGTTGGTTAGCTGCGCTACGCCCCGGCCATCTCGGCGGTATGGAGCCGGGGCATGACCTCGGCGGCAAATAGCTCCAGCGAGCTAAGCGGGCGCGGCCATAGTCGGGTCGAGCACGCCGCCGGGTGGCACATGGCCGAGTCGGTCCCACTGCTTGTCCACGATCGCCAGCAACTCATCGTCCGACAGGCTGAGATCGAGGCGCTCGACGGTGGGCACCCAGCAGGGTCGCTCCGTGAGCCAGAATACCTCGGTGCGGTTGCCCTCCGGATCGAAGAAGTAGCAGCCAATGGCGCTGCAATGGCTCACCACCTCGTCGATCTCGAGGCCTGCATCCTGAATGCGGCGATAGAAGTCCCGCAGATCCGCGAGGGTCGCGACCCGCAGTGAGATCTGATTGATCAGATGTGGATCCTCGGCGGAAGGGCGACCACGCATCAGCGCGATCTCATGGTCGGAGCGACCTGGGTCGGTGCTCAGGAAGACCATGCCAGCCTTCCAATTCTGCTTCGTGATCTCCATCCCCATGAAATCCCGATAGAACGCGACCATTTTCTCGAGATCGCGCGTGTAAATCCCGACGTGCCCCAGGCCCACGACTTTCGACATTGCCCATCCACCTCGCAGGGTGATCCCACTCCGCATGATACTCGGGTCGCCGCCGGGGGACTATGCATTGCGACGGGTTCGTTGGTATCCTGGGTGCCGGCAACGGAGTGAGCACATGCAGCCAGATCACGAGAGCCACGCACCCAATGGGCGGCATGCCCTCGTCCTCGGCGGAGGAATCGCCGGACTAACCACCGCGCGCGTCCTCGCGGATCACTTCGAGCGAGTTACGCTCGTCGAGCGTGACCGATTGCCGGCGGGCCCGGCCACGCGCGTGGGCGTGCCGCAGAGCCAGCACGTCCACGTCCTCCTGCAACGCGGCAAGGTGGATCTCGGGCGGCTCTTCCCCGGCCTTGAGGCTGAGCTCGAGAAGGAGGGCGCGCCGCTCATCGACGGAGCGCGGGACGTCGCGTGGCTCACGCCTGCCGGCTGGGCAGTCCGCTTCCCCTCGACGTTCATCGGACATCCATGCAGCCGCCCGTTGCTGGAGTGGTGCGTACGGCGCCGCCTTACGCAGATTCCGAACGTCAGCGTTATTGAAGAGCGGAGCGCGGTCGGCCTGCTCGCTTCGGCTGATCGATCACACATCACCGGGGCGCGGATTGGCCCCGCACACCGGGATGACGCGACCCCCGAGACCGAGGTGGAGCTCCAAGCTGACCTCACGGTGGACGCCACGGGTCGCGGGTCCCGAGCGGCAACGTGGTTGAAGGACCTCGGCTACTCCGAGCCGCGACAGACCGAGATCAACGCGTTCCTCGGGTACGCCACCCGCCTCTATCGACTCAAGGAGGACGCCGCGCGGGACTGGGCCGGTCTCTACGTGCAGATCGCCCCGCCGGCACGCTGCCGGGGCGGCGTGCTATTCGAACTGGAGCAGGGCCAGTGGATCGCATCGTTCAGTGGGGCCGGCCGGGACTACCCGCCTACGGACGAGGCGGGGTTCCTCGAGTTCGCCCGCAGCCTGCCGACGCCGCTCTTTTACGACGCGATCAAGGATGCCGAGCCGATCTCGCCCATCGTCGGCACCCGCAGCACGTCGAACATCTGGCGTCACTACGAGTCGCTGCCTCGCTGGCCCGACGGGTTCGTGGTGATCGGCGACGCGACGTGCGCGTTCAATCCGGTCTATGGTCAGGGCATGAGCGTGGCGGCGATGGAGGCCGTGCGCCTCGGCGAGCATTTAGGGACTCAGCGGCGCAGCCACCCCGATGGGAGCCTGGACGGCCTCGCGCAGCGCGTCCAGAAGGATCTGCCCCACATCACCAAGCCGGTCTGGCTGCTGGCCACAGGCTCGGACATCCGGGTGCCCAGTGTCGAGGGCGCCCACCCCAGTTTCATGGACCAGATGCTCTACGGGTACCTCGACCGCGTCGTCCAGGCCGGTACGGAGGATAAGCACGCGCGTCTGCTCCTGCTCGAGGTGCTCAACCTGCTTCGCCCAGCCACGGCCTTGTTCGAGCCCGCCATGGTCGCCCGCGTGATCCGCGGGCTCTTCAGCGGTCGCACGAAGGTGTCGGCGAGCTGAGCCGCTGACAAAGCATCGGTGCCGCGCCTCAGGTAGTGTGACCCGGTCACATCGTCGGCTGGCAGTCTCCTCGCCCGCTACTGCCAGGTCCACTCATGGATGTTCCACGTCGTGCCGCCCTGGGCCGACCAGCGCGGGCCGGGCCCGAAGAGCCCCTTGCGCACGGGGATGTTCTCCGTGTTGTAGGACATCGTGAAGATGCCCACGTCGTCGCTCATCACCTTCAACGCCTGGAGCAGCGAATCCGTCCGCGCTCCGTCGTCGAGGCTCGTCGTGGCAGTCCCGATCAGGCGCTCGTAGTCCGGGTTGCTCCAGCACCCTGAGTTGCTGCCGCGCCAGAAGTTTGCCGCGCGTGGACACATGTCATTCACGAAGCTGAGCAGCCCTTTCGGCACGTCAATCGGCGTCAGGATCGCATTGAGCCCGGTGAAATTCGCATTGAACTCCTGATCGGCAGAGCCGATCCGCGAGTCGCTCTGCGACGTCTGAATGCCGAGCGCCGCATAGCTGCTCGCCATGAGATTGCGCTGGGTTACGTTGTCGGCCGTGGTCGCCGTCGTGCGCAGGTCTAGCTGAAACGCATTGCCACCTGAGTCCACGACCGTGTCGCCGCGCTTCGTCCAGCCCGCATCCTGCAGGAGCGCCATCGCTCGCGTCGCGTCGAATGGGTACCGGGTTATCGTCTGCTGGACCCGCGGGAAAAGCGGATCGATGGGGCTCACCATCGCGTCCGCCGGACCGGCGGCGCCGGCCGTGACGACCTCCGCGATGGCGGCGCGGTCGAGCGCCAGCACGAGCGCCTGTCGCACGCGGGGATCGCGCAGCGCAGGCAGGCCCGCCTTGGTCGGATCCTGCTGGACGTTCACATAGCGGGTGTGGGTCGGCGTGCTGACGATCGCACCCTCGCCCGTACCCTGCCACTTCTCTTTGACGACCGCAGCGCCCTGCTGCCCGAGCGCGAAGCCAACGGTGAGATCGACGGCACCGCTCAGCACGGTAGCGACGACGGCGTTCGGGTCGTTGCCGACGCGTGCCACGATCTCGTCGATCTTTGGCCGCCCGAGAAAGTAATTGTCAAAGGCGCGAAAGACCATCTCGGCGCCCTTCGTCCATTGGGATACTCGGTAGGGCCCGACACCGACGTAATCGGTGCTCGTCCAGAATGCGGCATTCTGGAACGCCTGGGGGTCGCCACCGTCATAGAGGGCGCCAAGAACATGCATCGGCAGCGGCTCGAGCTGGCGAAGGGTGAGCTGGTTGGCCCAGGGATACGCCTGCTTCCAATAGATCGTGAACGTGCGGTCGTCGACCGCATCGATGCGGTCCATCCGCCGCTCAGGGTCGCGGTCGCTGATCGCCATCGCCGGGTCGGTGTAGACCCTGAGGGCAAAGATGAAGTCTTGCGACGTAACGGGGGCGCCGTCGTGCCACACGGCGTTGGGCCGAATGCTCCACGTCGTGGTCATGGTGCTGTCGGCGTTCACGACCCAGGTGCCCTGGTCGCGGGATGGGAGCTGCGTGGCGAGTCGGGGTTGGGGACGGCCCTGGGGATCGACCACGACGAGCGGCGCGTTGGCAAGGAACTCGACGTTGCCGGCGGTGGTGACGGCCACGGTGTCGAGCTTGCCGGCCAGGTTGGTGAGGTCAGTGTTGATGCCAAAGGTGACACGCGTCGGGCCGGTTTGGGCCGGCGTGGTCGGCGCCACGACGTCGGATGGCGCGCTGGGCCGGGCCGCGGGCGTACTCGGAGCGCATGCAAGCAGCAATACTGCGGTAATTGTCGGAATGAGCACCAGCCGGGCCCTGGACCGTCGAGCTGTCATCGTCATCACTTTTCATCCCCTCGCGGCTATGCACAACACGCTTTGTATGACACACACGGACCCGGCATTGTCGCGTGAGTCCCCTTCCCCCCCTTTTTCGCGCAGGGGGCGACAGTGCGGGGACCCATCCAGGTTGCCCCCGGCAACGATGCCAGAGGTCAAGTTAATCCCATAGCTCACTACCGACAGGGGACTCAGCGACCCGCGTAGACCGCTTCGAGCTGTTGGACCCTGGCGTACGCCTCTTGCCAGGGCGCATCGATTGGCAGCACCGTATCGATCCCACACAACTCCGCGAAGTGCAGCCCGGGTTGCGTGCCAGGCGGATCGGCGCCCTCCTCGAATGCGTCCAAGGCGTCCAGGACGTACCGCCGCCAGTGAATCACCGCCTCGTCGGAGGCGGCGAGGTGCTCCTCCGTGCGATCGTAGATCGGCTTCATGCTCTCGAGCACGGCCATGTCCTGGTTCGGGCCGCTTCCAAGGATGCCTGAGTAGCTCCGCTTCTCCCGCATCAATGCCCGATCTTGCAGGAAGTTGTTGGCGAGCGTCTGCACGCGGGTCCGGTCCGGGTTGAGATCCACACCGATCACCTGGTGCCGCCGGCGCAGGTGCTCGGCGTGGTCCAGCTCCTTCTTGCGATCGAAGAAGATGTTGTAATTCCAGGTGTGCTCGTCGTCCATAGGCACGAAGAGGTGGATCATGGAGCCGAGGATGCTGTGGAAGGGTAGCGCGAAGCACTTCGCCTGAATGTACTTCTTCTGGTCCGGCTCCTCGAAGTGCGTCGAGATCGCCGCGTAGCGGAAGCCCCACGACGTGTCCTCGATCTCATGGCGCGGCGCCGTATCGCGTGTGGGCCGGTGCCACTCGTCGTACTGCCAGGTGCCCATCACCGCCCAACCGGAGTGCAGCACGGTGGCATGTGCGTAGTCGAGCGTGCCCTCCAGTGACTGGGCGTAGTTGCACTCCGCGCGCATCTTCGCAATGCTGCGCTGCGTCGATGGGACGAGCATCCACTCAAAGGTCGGGAGCTCCGGCATCTTCTCCAGCGGCCCCATGTAGGCCCATACGATGTCGCCGGCCTCGCGCACCGGGTACGCGGGCTGGCGCACGCGGTCTTTGAAGGTGCTGCCGCCAGGCTCGCAGGGCATGTCGAGAATGCGCCCCTCCACGTCGCATTTCCAGCCGTGGTAGAGGCAGCGGAGGCCGCCCTCTTCATTGCGCCCGAGGAAGAGCGAGGCGCCGCGATGGGCGCAGTTCTCCTTGACCAACCCGACGCGGCCATTGGAATCCCGGAAGACCACCAGGTCCTCGCCGAGGAGCCGCACGCGGACCGGGTCGCAGTCGGGCGCAGGAATCTCTTCGGCGAGACAGGCCGGCAGCCAGTACCGCCGTAGCATCTCGCCCATCCGGGACCCCGGCCCAACCCGGGTCAGCAGCTCATTTTCTTCTTTGGAAAGCATCGCTCCTCCTCATGAGCGGGTTTGGCTATCCCGCTTCCTGCGAGCGTTAGCCCGCTGCGCTCCGGCCGCCACCCACCGTTGGCCAACGATCGCCCTACTCGTCGTCCCGTTCACTCCGCCGGCACTGCCGCCAGTGTAGTCCGATCGGCCGTGCGGCGCGAGTGCCACGATCTCGGGGCGTTGCGTTTGCCTGGCGGCGGACGGTAGAACAGGGTGGCACCGGCTGCCGCAAGCTCGGCGCGGGCCGCTTCGAAAAGGTGGAGGATCGAGCTGCCGCAGTTTTACGTGCTCTACACCGATCGGTCGGACTACTCCGATGACATGAGCCGGGTAAAGCCGATCTACGACGCGATTGACGCCATCATCGTCGACGCGCGCCTCGATCACAACAACCTCGACCGCGCCGCGTACGCGCGCCACCTCGCGATCGCCGATGCGATCATCACCCATCGCGTACCCGTCGACGAGCCCGCCGTGGCCGCGGCGCCGAAGCTCCGCATCGCCGTGCGGGGCGGCGTCGGTTATGAAAATCTCGATCTGACAGCACTTACTGAGCGCGGCATCCCCGGCTGCAACGTGCCCGACTATGGCAGCGAGGAGGTCGCGGTCCACGCCCTCTCACAACTATTGGCGCTGCGCCGCCAGTTGCTCTTCTACGACAGCAGTCTGCGCACCGGCCGCTGGCAAGACTGGGAGCAGGCCCGCACGATCCATCGGCTATCGCTGCAAACCGCGGGGATCGTCGGCTTCGGCCGAATCGGCCGCGAGTTCGCCGCTCGCGCCCGGGCGTTCTTCGGCGAGGTCATCGCCTGCGATCCGTACATCGCGCCCGAGGAGATAACGGCGCGAGGCGTGCGCCCGGTAAGCATAGACGAGCTGCTGGCCTCCGCGGACGCAGTGACCCTCCATGTGCCCCTCAGCCCTGAGACCACTCACTTGATCGGAGAGCCGCAGTTGCGTCGCATGAAGCGGAACGCAGTACTGGTGAATACCTCGCGCGGCCCGGTGGTCGACCAACTCGCGCTGGCCCAGGCGCTCGAGCATGAGTGGATCGAGGGCGCGGCGTGTGACGTGTGGGAGCGCGAGCCCCCGGATCCAGCGCACCCATTGCTGCGCTGCCCCAACTTCGTCGCCTCGCCACACGTCGCCTACTATTCAGAAGAGGGCGACCGCGACCTGCGGCGGTTGGCGGCCGAAGAGGTCGCCCGCGTGCTCAGGGGCGAGCCGCCGCGCTGTCGACTGAACTGACCGCATGATGCAAAACGTCGAGATCCTCGTCGAGATGCTGGAGGCCAGCGGGGTGCGCTGGGTCTTCGGCGTGCCCAGCGGACCGGTCCTTGCGCTCATGGATGCGCTCCGGCGGAGCAGCATCGACTTCGTGCTGACCGCGAGTGAGAGCTCCGCGGGATTCATGGCGGCCACCGTCGGCCACCTCACCGGCGCGCCCGGCGTCTGCGTGGCGACCGTCGGCCCGGGCGCGACGAATCTCACCACCGGCATCGGCGCCGCCTGGCTCGACCGTGCGCCAGCCCTCGCGATCACCTGCAACGTGGCGACGCCGTGGCTCGACCGCCGCATCCAGATGCGCATCGACCACCAGGCGCTGTTCCGGCCGCTGACCAAAGCCACGTTTGGCCTGCGCACGGACAATCTTGTGGAGTCGGTCGCCGAGGCATTGCGCATTGCCCTTGCGGAGCCGCCGGGCCCGGTTCACCTCGACCTCCCAGAGGACGTGAGCATCGCCGAGGCAGCGCAGCGGAGTACCCCGCGGCAAGCGGCGCTTGCCACGACAGAACCGATTGGCGACGTGGCGGAGGCGGTGGCCGCGGCGCTTGCCGGCGCCCGGCGCCCCTTGCTGGTCACGGGGCTCGGCATCACGCGCAGCGCGGCAGCAGGATCGCTGCTCGCGTTCGCCGAGCAGCAGCATCTGCCGTTCGTGACGACCATGCACGCGAAGGGTTGGCTGCCCGAGAGCCACCCGAACTGGTGCGGAGTCGTGGGGCGCGCGCGGCGCACGGACGTACAGCGCTTCGTGAACCAGACTGATCTGATCCTAGCTGTGGGCTTCGATCCAATTGAAATCAACTATGAGGAGTGGGCGGGCGCCACGCCGGTCGTCCACGTGAGCACCGAGACGGCAGACAATGCCGGCGCGATCAACTTCGTCGCGAACCGTGCGGTGGCGCTCGACGATGCCATTCGCGCGCTCGCCGCGCTCCCCCCTACGTCGAACGATTGGCAGCCGCACGACTTCGCCACGCACCGCGCGACGTTCGATCGTGCGCTCCGCGCGCCCTCGGCCGGTTTTCCGCTCCACGAGGTGCTCGATCTCCTGCGCGCGCGGCTCCCGCACGACGCGATCCTCGCGTACGACGTGGGTGCGCACACCCATCAGATCGCGTCGCAGTGGCGCACGGATCTGCCGGATACGGCCCTCGGCACCAATGGCTGGTCCTCGATGGGGTTCGGCATGCCGGCCGCGTACGCGGCAAAGCTCGTGCACCCGGACCGGCACGTCGTCGCCATCGTGGGCGACGGCGGGTTCCAGATGACGGCCGGGGAGCTGGCGATGGCGCGCCGGCTGGGACTCCGCGTGCCCGTCATCGTGTTGAACGACGGCTGGCTCGGCCTGATGAAGGTGAAGCAGGAGCGCCGCAAGCTGCCGAGCTATGGCGTCGAGCTCGGCGAGCCGCCCCCGCCGCCCACGCACTACTTCGGCGTGCCGTGCCGCGGTGCCGCGAATGGAGAAGAGCTGGCCGACGCGCTGGAGTGGGCGTTCGGACTCGACGGTCCGAGTGTCATCGAGGCCCGCATCGACGCCGAAGCCTACTCCCAGACCGTCTACGACTGACGGAAGGGACTTACTCCAGGCCAGCGGCGCCGAGCCACGGGTGCTCGGAGGTGTCGACTACGACGCCGTCGGGGCCACGGTGCTTTACCTCGAAGAACTGCGTGGGCGTCGTCGGGCGCGGCTGCATGAGCTCAGCGCCGTTCTCCTTGAGTCGCTCGCCGACCTCCTCGAGATCCTCGACGACGAAGCCGATGTGGTGCAAGCCAACATAGTCCATGCCACGATTGAGCTGATCAGTCTTGAAATTGAGGACCGCCATGTTGATCGTGCCGTCACTCAGGTAAATGCCCTGCGCGAGCTCGGTGTTGGTCCGCCCAACCTCCTTCATCTCGAAGACACGCTTGTAAAACTCCGCGACCGCCTCCGGGTCCTTGGTCGACAGCGCAATGTGCCGCAGCTTTGGCATCTCTCCACCTTTCATCCGTGAGGCTTGCACCCTGCTCCCAGCACGATGGAGCCTTTGAGACACGTCACTCGCCCGCATTATCTCAGACATTTCCCCGCTGAACAGCGATTACACGCTCATGACAGACCGCACGATGCTCTTGAAGGGCTGCTTGGCCGCGCACGGAAGCTGTGTAGAATCCTCAACGTCGAAGAGATCGCTTCACGAGGTACACTCCATG
>JAXDLH010000208.1:0-6997 GCA_034666705.1 Chloroflexota bacterium | reverse complement strand
GCATGGCGGCAATCTGGCGCCAGGGAATCTCGGGGTGCACATTCCGAACGCTGTTGGGAATGTGCTTCGTCGCCTCACCAATGATTTCCAGTCGGCGGATGATCGCGTCCTGGACCAGTTCTTGTTGGAGGAAGTCCTCTCTGCTCAGACCCCCTGTGTAACGCTCGATAGCACCGATCGCCTGGAGAATATCCTCAATGTAGAGGTGAAGTGCCCGACTCAAAGGATGCGGATCTCGTCCGCCAGGATCTGCTCCCTGATGAGCGGCTTGATTGCGTCGTACTGAACCAGGTCCACCTTTCTCCCGAGCGCATCCTCCAACTCCTGCTGAATACCGATCACATCCAGCAGGCTCAGGCTCTTCGGCAGCTCGACGAGGACATCGATGTCGCTTCGTTTGCGCAGCCTCCCGTGGACGAGTGAGCCGAACAGCCCCGCCCGGGTTGCCCCGTGCCGCGCCAGAATGGCAAGCACGATCGGCTTGACATCTTCCAGGGTTGGTATGTCTCGAATCGTCCGAGCCATGGCACGCTTCACTTTCACGACGAAAAGCTGCACTTCAGCGGATTATCCCACGGCGCAGCCTGTCCTGTGAACTCCGTGGTCGTTGCCACTTGGCGGTCCATTCGGGGAAATCAACTCGCGGACGGGCTATCTCCAGATGAGGGGCTTCAAAGCCTCGAATCTCTCACGCCACCGCCGCGATCCCCAGCGCCTCGGCCAGCGCGGCGAACCGCCCCGAGGCGATCCAGCGCGGCCCCGGGCAGTTGGGGCGCGAGTGCGGGCTGATCACGCTGTGCGCTACGAGCATGGAGATCGTCGGGCAGGTTGGGAGTATCACCGCCACGCAGAGCGCCAGCACCGCCGCGTATTGCGCGTCGCTGACCGGCGTGGCGCCGGCGGCGCGATCTTCCGTCTCGATCGAGATGCTCTCCAGATTCGGATTCACCCCCGGCGCGCCCGGCCAGCGGTTGCCCGCCTCCAGCACGCCGTTCGCCCAGGCCGTGTCTGCCAGCCGCACGTATTGGTGCACACGGCCGTCGAGCGCCACCCCGAAGTGCGCCGAGACTCGCTTCTCGGGTGCGATGCGGGCATCGTTAAACACGGCGTCGCAGCCGCCGAGATAGCCACCCATCGTGTGCAGCACGATGGCGGTGGGCGCGTGCCCTTGCCGGCCGGGCCAGCAGTTGGGACTCCCGATCCAGGTGATCGGCGGCGGCGCTGGATCGCTTACGCCGTCGCCCGCGGAAAAGACGCGAGCTTCCGCAACTCGTCGATCTGCGCCTGCAGCGCCGCCACCCGGGCGTCCAGCAGGGTCACGTCCACCAGTAAATAGGCACCGGGCACGCCCGGCGCCTCGAGCGTCACCCCGCCGTCGGTGCAGGCCCAGGCGCTGGCCGCCGGCAGCGCGCCCGTCCCCCGCTCGTACACGGTGCCTACGTCCGCCGCCCGCGCCGCGATCAGCCTGTCGGTCTCACTTGCCATCACTCCTCCATCCGCTCCGCACTGCGTCTCCTGCCCGGTCTCGGTGTCCTGCGAACTCGGCGTGCGGCTCGCGATCGCCACCAGCACGTCGTGCTCTGGCTTGGCAGCGCCCGCCGCATCGCGCAGCCCAAAGCCATCCACCATCGCATCGCTCCAGCAGAACCACGTCGCGAGCGGCACGCCCACCGTCATCAGCATCCCCACGAAGGCGGCGATCTCGTCGGGGGGCCGGATCCACTCCAGCACGTAGCATGCGGTCTGGGTCGCCTCGTGGATCGTCAGCAGGAACGCGGCCGTGCCCGTGGCGGTCCCGCCGTACGGGTGCACGTCCACCCCGCTGGGCGCGATCCCCGTGGCCCGCGCCGCCGCCACGTAGCGGCGCGCCGCGTCGACCTGGCCGCTCACCATGCCGCCCACCACGACCGTGGCCAGCGGCCCGATGCGCCGAATTGCGCCGGCGCACGCGTGCCAGAGCGCACCGTACTCGGTCACATCCATCGACCACGACGCTGCGCTCCCTGGTGGCGCGTCCATCTCATTGCCCACGACCCAGAGCGCCGGCCACGGCGCCCGCAGCGCGATCTGGTGCGTCACTGCGGCGTAGTCGGTCTCGCCGGCGGGCGAAGAGCTCTCACCGGCGCCAAACGACTCCCGCGCCAGCACGTAGGCGAGGCGCACGCCAGCCCGGTCGAGCTGCGCCGCATAGGCGTAGAAGCGCGGATCGTCGAACGCCACCAGCCGTGCCCAGCCGAACGGGTACGCCGCCGGGTCGGGACAGCCGGCGGGGTTGAGCGCGTCGAGGCACACTCCCAGCTCGAGTTTCACGCCCATCGGATCAGCCTCCCGCCGGGACGCGCGGCGTCTCCGCGCGCTGTAGCGCCCCCGCGATGCCGGTGATGAACAGCACCACCACGGGCGCCAGTGGCCGGTACTGCTCTGGCAAGGCGGGCATCGCCGCCGTCGTGCCCGCCGCGAGCGCGGAGAGAACCAATACCGCCGTGGCCAGATACTGCGTCTTCATTCTCCTGCCTCCTTCTATAAGGGCGTCCTACAAAGGGTGTCTACCGGAGACCCTGACCGGGAGCCTTGCTCCCTTTCGACAACGCGCACCGCATGCCGCGCCCCGTGTGCCTGCCCGAGCCCCTGACCGGAAGCGTTGCTACCGGGGGTGGAGCGCCAGCACAAGCTGCATCGCGTTGGAGATCAGCACCCCGAGCAGCGTCGCCGTAATGCCCCACGCCATCATGCGGATCTGCCCGTCGTGCTCCCGCACCCGCTCGCCGATCAGCCGCGCCGTCTCCAGCACCGCCACGCGCTCCTTCACCTCGGCCAGCTCCGCCCGCGCCTCCTGCTGTCCCGCCAGGATCATCATCAGCAGATCCCGCGTCGTGTACCCGTTGCTCGTCGGGGTCGCGCTCACCTCATCCACCCCAGCACCTCCATTTCGCGAAGGCCTCACCCCACCGTTCGTCCTGAGCCCTTCGACAAAGCCTGGCCTGAGCTTGTCGAAGGGATCACGACAGGCTCTGTCGAAGGGCCCCCCGCCCCCGCTCATCCTGAGCCTGTCGAAGGATCCCCCAACTTGGGGACGGCCCCACCCCCGGGACGGCCCTCTCACCCGACCCCTCCCCCAACTCTGGGGGAGGGGAGATGCGCCAACGTCCGGTATGATTCCTTCTTTCCGCGCCAGGTCCTTCGACGGAGCCTGCCCTGAGGTCGTCGAAGGGCTCAGGACGAGCGGTGGGAGGGTAAGTTCACTAGGTCGCCAGGTCGAACTGCACGGCCGTAATGTCGATCACCCACTCCAGCTCCTGTCCCGCGTCGCTCTGCACGCAGCGCTCTCCCCAGCTCTTGATCAGCAAGCGCTGCGCAGTCCCATCCGGCATGATGGCCGTTACGTCCGTGTTGCCCGCCATGGCGCTGCGGATCGCCTCGCGGATGTCGTCGGCGCTCTTCATCGTGTCGACGTGGCCGTTGCGCAGCACCAGCCGGTCGGCGGCGCGGATGGTCAGGGTGTGCTCCAGCACGGCGGCGGGGATCACGGTCTCGTGGATCGCGCAGCCGTCCCAGATCGGCGTCTGCGTCGCATCTCCCGTCAGCAGCGAGGCGCGCATCTGGGCGTACGTGCCGACCAGACCGGTGGGTGCGTTGAGGCGCTGGCCGTTTTCGCCCACGATGCCGCCATTGCTCGTGAATGAGACGAACGATCCGCCGTCGACGGCCAGCCGCAGGGCGACGCCGGTAGGGCCGCTCTGGTTGTAGGTGAGGTTGGATCCGAAGCCCGATCCAGCCCGGTACAGCTTCTTGAGCTCCTGAAACCCTCCGTCGTGCAGCGGGTAGTAGATCTGGCCGGTCGGCTGGTAGCGGCAGTTGGCATCGCTCGGCGGGAACGGCGAGTTCTTCGGCAGCACGCACCACTCGAGGCTGCCGTCGGCGAAGCCAACGTAGAGTCGCGGGTTGCCGTTCGGATCGCCCACCGCACTGACCAGCGCGGCGGTCGCCTTCTTGTTCCACTTCATCAGCGAGCCGTGGATCGAGCCCGTGATGTACACCCAATCCACGTTGTTCGAGTCGTCCGGGTTCAACCAGCTCCCGAGCTTGCATAGGTAGCTGGTGGTACCGTCCCAGAAGCAGGCGAACATGAACCAGTTGCCCCAGGGCGCGAGGGCCGTGCACTGGCCGCGCACCGGCGAGGTGTTCTCGAGCAGCCGCTCCGTGCCGTCGCGGTCGATCGTGAGGTTCGGCGGCCCGCCCGAGATCCGCAACAGGGCGTCGGTATACGGCGCCCACACGAAGCTGCCGGCGTTGTTGTTCCACACCGTAGCGCCGATGCCGTTCGTCGCATTGTCAGGCGAGCCGGTTGGCACGTGGACGTGGCGTTGCAGGGTTACGCCGGGGCTACCCTGGTAGAGGTTGTCGGTGAACCACGAATAGAGGCCATCCGGCTTCCAGACGTACGCCGTATCGCCGTTGATCACCATCCATTGCGCCTTCGCGAAGCCGGCTGCGTCGCCGAGCTGCCGCGCATGGCTGCCGCTCTGGATCGTGTCGATCGCGACCTGCTCCATCACCAGGTTGGAGGTGTTCGAGCAGGCATACAGCCGGTCCTCGTAGACGTACATCGCGCCCCAGTTGTTGTTGACGGCCTGAGTCCAGTTGGTGGTGGCCGTCGCGCCATCCCACCACCAGTGATGGCCGGTATCGACGCCGACCATGAGCTGGCCGGTCCCGAGAAATGCGGCGCCCGCCCCACCACTCGGGAACCACGCCATCTGCTGCACGTTCTGGCCGCCCCCGAGAGATCCTTGCTGCGCGTCCAATCCGCCTGCACGTCGTTGTTCGCCGTCTTGACCCACACCCCGGTCGTCGCCGCCGCCACGAGCCGCCGGGTGCCGCCCTGATTGAACTCCAGAAGCTGGTTGATGGCCCCGGGGCTCGTCGGCAACGTCAGGCTGCTGAACAGCGGCCCCAGGATCGCCTGCCCGCCGTACGAGGTGTCTGCCCCATCGCAGTACTGCACGAACCGCGAGGTCTCCGTGTGCTGCACCCGCTCGCCCATCCCGAAATAGGGCCGGATGAACGTCGCAGTCCGCTCGGCGAACGGGTCGCGGCTGGCGTACTCCAGCACCACCGGGCTCGTCGCCTCCTGGCCCGTCCGCCGGGTCGTCTTGAGACGCTCGCCGTTCTGGTCCGCGGCCAGCATCACGCCCAGGTTGTTGATGAACATGTCGAACGGGTAGGGACGCTTGCCGGTTTGCCGACGCTGCATCATGGCCGGCCCCTACTGGACCCAGCCGGACTGAGGCGCGGCGCTCGTGAGGCGCGTGTACGGCCGGAACGTGCGCTGGAGCCGCTGCGTGCGGAAGTACGCTTTCTGATAGCGCGCCGTGCGCATCGCCGCCCGGGCCAGGCCCTGGGCGCGGAGTTGGTCGTGCTGCTGCTCCATGGTGATCGGGTCGCGGTACCATGCCTCGAGCGCCGCTGCCGCCGCCACCCATTCCGCGCCGGGCACGCAGTCGTCCGCCTCCAGGGTGAGCCCACTCTGGTCGCCGTACACCCCGGCCGCGGCGCGGCAGAACGTGTACGCGGGGCGGATCGCCTTCACGTAGAGCGTGTCCGTCGCGCTGAACGTGAACCCCGGGTGGTTCAGGTAGACGGTGCCGCCGAGCTCGTCGGGATAGCCGCGAATGCGGCTCGACTCGTATGGGTCGACCTGGTTGCGATCGTCGCCGGCGGTGAGCTTGCCGACCTGGTACACCCAATCCGGCACGGTCAGCCATGCGGCGGCCGAGGCGAGGCTGTGGCGGGTCTGCTGCGCGACCGGCGCGAGCGTCAGCTCGACGATCACGAAGATCCGCTTCAGGGCCTGGTTGATGATGTCCGGGATGCCGGTCAGCGGGTCGAACCCATGCCCATGCAGGTCTGGACTGCACCATCGAAGCGGTAGGTCACGGTGATGGTCGCGGTCTTGGGCTTGGCCTCGACGCCGGTGTCGACGCGGATCTCCGCCACCAAGAGTTCCACCAGTTGACGCTGCATTTCAAAGGAAGGTGGCGCATCCAACCGGGTCCGCAGCTCCGTCAACAAGGCTTCCGCGGTGTGCAACTGCGTAGCGGCACTGGTCCGCAGCCGGGCCCGCTCGTCAAGGGCGGCAAGGCGCTCGGTTAAGGCCGAGGTTTCGATACGGATCTTGGTGAGCTGCTGCTCGAGGTCCTCGGCGGTGAGGATGCACTTGCGGTAGGCATCGAGCATCCGCTCCCGCTCCGTGGTCTTGGTGTCGAGCGCGGTCCGGGTGGCGAGGCGCTCCTGCTGGGTGCGGGCGAGCTGATCTTCCTCGTGGTCCTGCTCGGCGGCGAGGGCCGCCAGCACGTCGCCGGGGTCGCGGAGGAAGCGCGCGATCTCGTCCCAGACCGCGGCCTCGAGCTGCGCGCCTCGCACGGAGCGGGACTGGCACCGCGGGGTGAGCGCACTCCGGTAGGACACCAGCCCGTTGCAGCGGTAATAGACCTCCTGCCGCCCATTGCCCCGGCCGTAGGCCGCGCCGCTGTAGTTGCAGCCGCAGAGCCCGCAGGTCACCAGCCCCCGGAGCAGGTACTGGCGACAGTGAGCGCCCGGGGCAAAGAGCACGTAGCTGGTGAGGGTTTGCAGCGCCCGGGTCCAGGTCGCCTCATCCACCAGGGCCGGCACCTCGCGGGTGATGAGCTCCCGTACCTTGGTGCTGCGCTTCCCGTAGGCGTGCACCCCCTTGTAGGTGGTGCTCTTGACCATGGCGCGAATGCGCGAAGGGCGCCAGACGCCGGCCGTGGCCTCCTTCCGCTTGCCCTCCGGGGTGTCGTGATCGACGTGCCGATCAGCTTGCCGGTACGCCGGCGGAATGCCGAGGGCGTTCAGGTGGTCGGCGATCTTGACGCACGACCAGTGTTCGTCGGCGAGGAGGTAGTAGATGAGCTGCACCACCCCCACTTCGGAGAGCGCGAGGCCGGGGAGCGGCGCCTCGGCGGGGACGATGCGG
>JAXDLH010000207.1:0-7646 GCA_034666705.1 Chloroflexota bacterium | reverse complement strand
TCATGATCCACGTGTTGGCGCGCCTGAATGCCACGATGGTCCAATCGATCGGATCTTCAGCGTCGGGATCGAGCGATGCGCGCCAGGCGGTCGGGCCGCCCATGCTCGGTCCTTCGACGGAAACGATCGATCGGTTCCCACGGGTGAAGAAGGCGACGGTTCCCAGCCGAAGATTGATGTAGTCGTCCGGATCCTCCATTGCCAAGCGATACGCGGCTGCTGAGCTCTCGATGGACAACGCGTCGGAGTCGGACGCTTCGCCGGTGGCGTCGAAATGCCGATTCACCTCGGTCTCCACGCCGATCGAAGAGGTGAATTCATTTCTCATCTCGAAGCCCGGTCCCACGTCGTCGAGCGTAAGCAGGGCGTCGGTTGGCGCCTTGAGGTTGAACAGCGTCGAGAGTCGCGGGGCGATAAGCAGGTGGATGATCGCCGCACACGCGAAGGCGGCGACGACCAGCAGGCCCATGGCGATCGCGAGCTGGCGCGTGCGGCTCATCCCTGTTGCTCCATGGCAGGCGCCTTGCGCGTACTTCCCGGACGGCGTACTTCCCGGACGGCGTACTATGGTAGGCCGAACTGCCAGGAGGTGTCAGGCGGTGACCGTTGAGCTGGAACGAATGGGGCGCTGCGCCCGCCTGGCGTGGGAGCACGGCGTGACTGAGTACCGGTCGTCCTCCGGTAGCCGGCCGGGCGTGACGACCGGCCACATCCTCCTGGGCGTACTGCGCGAGGAGACGTGTGCGGGCGGCCTGATCCTCGCTCGCCTGCAGCTCGATCTCCTCTGGGCGCGCCGCGTCACCGAGTTCGTGCTGCTCCATAGCCGCCGGCAGGACGATGCCGAGGTGTGCACGGCGTGGGGCGACGTGCCACACACCGCGGCCGCGATGCGCGTCGTCGAGCTCTCGCTCGAGGAGGCCAACCGGTATAGCGGCACCTACCCGATCGGCACGGAGCACCTGCTCCTGGCGCTTCTACAAGTGCCCGAGGGGATGGGTTACGGGCTGCTTCACTATTTTGGGCTCGACGTGCACCGCGTGCGGGCGGCGCGCGATACGCTCTGGGAGCTGCTCCGCAGCCCGGAGTAAACACCAACCAACCGTTCGCCCTGAGGCTCTCGAAGGGTTGAACCCGGCGAGCGCAAGTTGGGTCACCGCGGGTTCACCCTTCGAGAGCCTCAGGGCGAACGGATTCCGGTTGCTCATGGCGGCCGTCTGAACGGCGCGGATACGCCGCTCACCGCCAGGCCTCAGGGCGAACGGATTCCGGTTGCTCATGGCGGCCCGGTTGCATCGGCGTGCCGGGTTCAACCCTTGGAGAGCCTCAGGGCGAACGGATTCCCAGCCTTGGAGTGCGCTCCCGAATCGCGATGTGCCGGGCTCAACTCTTCGAGAGGCTCAGGGCGAACGGGTTGTGTCGCTTGCTACAGGGCGAGCGAGGTGATGCCCTACTTCGAGGCGGAGAAGGAGATCAGCCGATCCTGCGCCAGGTCGCGGATGATGCCCATCGGGTCGCCCCCCTCGCGAACCAGGTCGATCTGCTGCTTGAGCAGTTGGCGGAACATCACCACGCCCTTATCGCCAACCCCGAGATGCTCCAGGCTGCGGTCGCGGATGGGGCCCTGGGTCTCCCACGCCATCGAGTCCTGGCTCGGGAAGCTGCGCATGTGGAAGTAGCCTTCGTCGTCTTTGAGCTCGATGTACTCGACCGGCGGCATCTCGACGGCTTGGATGCTGCCATCGGGCGAGGGATTGAACCCGAGCCAGTAGGTCAGGGTGTGGGTATCGTCGGCGGGCACGCGCCAGAAGAAGTCGATTGGGCCATGCCCGCTGGAGTGGCGCAGCATGTTAGGGAATACGGCCGGGTGGCCTTCCTCTTTGTAGGCACCCTCGCCGCCGAAGTTGCGCCGCTTCAGGATGCCCCACTCGCACAGCTCGAAGTCGAGCTCGATCGGCTGAAAGCGGAAATCCTTCCGCATCCCCAGCTTGTAACCCCACAGGTAGTGCAGGTAGGTGTTGTGGGTCGGGTCGACGTTCGTCTCCTGCACCTGGACCCAGTTGCACGCGAGGACCGGGTGCACCTCGATCTTGTGGGTGCCGTCCTCGCGGGCGATCACGTCCCAGCGGGGCAAGATCGGGGCGGGCAAGGGGCCGAGGTAGGCGAAGAGCAAGCCGCGCATCTGCTGCACCGGATAGGCTGCCTGGTGCACCACGTGCTTCATCATCGATTCGGCCGGCTCGAACGGCTGCTCGAGGATGCGCCCATTCGGGTCGTAGACCCAGCCGTGATACGGACAGCGGAGGTTGCAGCCCTCGACGAAGCCGTAGTAGAGCGAGGCGCCCCGGTGAGCGCATTGCTCGGCGATCAGGTGGTACGAGCCATCCTCGCCCATGTAGAGCACGAGGTCCTCGCCGAGCACGCGGACGCGCTTGGTAGGGTGCTCAGCGGTCAACTCCGGCACCACGCCCACCGGCTGCCAGTAGCGGCGCAGCAGCTCGCCCCCCGGGGTGCCGGGGCCCACCTGGGTCAGCAGTTGGTTCTCTTCGGCCGTCAGCATGACGCTCTCTCCTCAGCGTGTGTGTGCCAGGATAATAACGGAGCGCGCAGCGTGCCGCGGAGGGCGCAGCATGGACGACCTGGAACAGATACAGCAGGCGCGCGCCGTCTACGATGCGCTGGGCGATGCCACCTTCCGCGCCCTGGTCGAGACCTTCTATCACCGCGTCGAGGCTGATCCGGTGTTGCGGCCGATCTTCCCCGCCGACCTCAGCGAGGGCCGGGAGAAGCAGTACCTGTTCCTCGTCCAATATTTCGGCGGCCCGGCGACGTATACCGAGCGCTACGGCCACCCCATGCTGCGCCGCCGCCACTTCCCGTTCGCGATCGACCAAGCCGCGCGCGACGCCTGGCTGGGGCATATGCTCGCCGCCATCGACGAGGTGGGCATCCCGGAGCCACAGGCGGCGATTCTGCGTGACTATTTCACGCGCTTCTCGCCCATGATGATCAATCGTTAGCTGGCGATGCGAGGCGCCGGCATGCGCCATGAATGACGAGGCCCCCGCCAATTGGCGGGGGCCTCGTCATTCGTCAGGATGCGCTCGCTGGGCGCCTTGCCAGGCGCTGTCGGCGCTTGCGCTCGGCGCGCTTGAGCTTGGCCCGGGCCTTTTCGCCCCGACTCATAAAGGTTTGGTGCCGCTTGTAGTCGCCGAGGATTCCGCCGCGCTCAACGCCCTGCTTGAACCTGCGCAGCAGCACCTCAAATGGCTCGCCCGGCCGTGCGGTGACCTCCATCGAACTGAATACCTTCTTTCCTGGAGAAATTCTCGTTTTGGCCCGGCCATTCTAGACGAATGGTCGGCAGCGGCGGAACCTGGGACGCGCAACTCCCAGGAATCTCTCGTCATCCCCCGCGGGTTACGACCTCAATCAATGACACGCCGTACGTTCGGATGCTGGGGTCCATACCGTTTCGGGCCCCGGGCAGCCTCGATCTCCCGCTTGGCGTCCGCGAGGGTCCGGCTGAGCGCATCGGGGGGCGTTAACGGTGGGGTCTCCACCGTCGATTCACCGGCGATCGCCTGCGCGTCGAACGAGCGGCTGCAGGCAAAACATTTTACCCAGCCGGGGTCGTCCAGTGAGTCCTGCAGCGACCCGCCGCACACCGGACAGACGCGATAGGGTCGCGAGCTCAAGCGTACCACATGTGCCTCCGCCGTGGGTGACGGCGACCACGGCGTCCGACCGCAAACCATCCCCGCTCAAAGATCGTATTTGAGTCCGGAGACTCCCCGGTGTCGATCCGGCTCCACCCGCCATGCCACGGGAGACACCCGCACACGACCGGATTCGCGCGGTGGCAACTGCCTTAGAAATCCGGATTCATCTGCCTTTCAGTATAAGCGGAACGTGATGAACATTGCTGAAAAGACTGATTCGTTTTTTCGATGAACCCGATATAGCATGAAGCAACCTAAACCAAGCCAGCATGATCACAATAAATCATAGCAAGAACCGATTTGCCCATCGTCTATACCGTCCGGATGGTATCTGGTGCCCAACTTCTGGCTGGCGCTGCTGCTGATCGGGCTCTTCAGCGTCAACCTCCACTGGCTCCCGCCCGGGGGGATCCAGAGCAACGACGTGCCCCGGGCTTCTGGCCGATATTCACCGACCGGCTCAAGTATCTGATCATGCCGGTGGTCATCACCGCCCTGGCCGAGATGGCCTCGTGGACCCGCTACACCCGCAACAGCCTGATCCTTGTCTTCATTTCATGACCAATCGAGCCGAGATGTTACACAGCTCTGCAAAATGAATGGGCAAATTAAGCGTGTATACTGAATTGCGATCGGAGTAGTTCGCTTACTACCGTTTTCGGGCGAATGCTTCGGAAAAACCGCGGAACGATTCGGCATCTGGGCTACGTGATAGCCGGAATGAGAGCGAGGTCATTATGGGCGACAAGGGCAAGGGGAAAGATTCCGGTACCGCAAAGAAACCGAAGACCACCAAGCAGGGCAACCGGCCCCACGAGGTGCGGCAGCGCGATGCGTTGACGAAGGCGGTCCCCTCGAACTGACATTGCCCCCACATCTCCGATCCACTCACCGGCGCCACACCACCCCGGGTGCCGCGCGCGTTCTGCTGGATGGCGGCGCCCGCCGCGGCAGCAGCTTTATCTCGCGTTGCACCATTGCGCATCACGCGCGCTGTGCACCCTGATCCACTAGGAGTTAAGCGATGAGTCGTGTCACATCCTTCCGTCCGACGATCCCGGTGGCCGTCCGGCGCAACACCGTGGACCACCTCGCGGATGGGCAGGCGGAGAGTCGCTCGAGCGTGGGGCCAAATGGCTTCACCACCAACTACCTCACGACGATCACCCTCGTTCGGGGCCATCATCTTCAGGAGCTGCTCGGGGAGGAGGAGTGCGAGATCGTCCTCGGCACGGGGCACGTGCTCCCGGGGCACTTCTACCCCACAACTGAGGGCGGGTCAGCGACCACGGTGCTCCTCTTCATCCCATCCGGGACGTAGCCTCCGGCCGGAACGGCTCGGCAACGTACCCACAGAAGGTCGGCACGGGCGCTACAGATCCGTTACTTGCTTGGCCGCCGCCCGTCATGAACACAGTTACCTGCCAGACTACATGTCAGAATGAAGAATCGCTCATGACAGAGGTTGGGCGACGCTGTAGGGTGTGAGACGTACGGGCATTGGCGCTGGCGGTCTGCCGCAAAGCGCTGGGCTACCCAGCATCGGTACGTTGCGCGGCTATTACCGAGGAGGTTGTCCTGTGGCACGCATCACCGACGATGCAGGTCGTCCTGCGATTGCTCTTGCGCACGCGGCGCTCCGCGACCTCGTCGAGACGTGCGGGCCGGCGCCGACTGCCAACGTGCATCCTCCCCAGCTTGGAGCAGGTCGTCGGCGATGCACCAGACCGTTGTCGATCACGATCAATTGAATTCCTACGTTACCGATCTCTTCCGACGGCACCCCGCCAACCCATTGCTTACTGCTGCGAGCTGGCCGTATGCCGCGAACACCGTGTTCAACCCGGGTGCCACGCTGCTGCCGACGGGGGAGACACTGCTCATGGTCCGGGTCGAGGATCGCCGTGGGATGTCGCACCTGACCGCGGCCCGCAGCCGGGACGGCATTCGTGATTGGGTCATCGATCCGCAGCCGACCTTCGCCGCCCAGCCGGACCAGTACCCGGAAGAGTTATGGGGAGTCGAAGACCCGCGGATCGTGCGACTGGATGGACTTGGCCAGTTCGCGATGACCTACACGGCGTACTCGCGCGCTGGCCCGCTGGTGGCGCTCGCGATGACCGAGGATTTCAAGACGTTTGAGCGCCACGGCTCGATCATGCCGCCAGAGGATAAGGATGCGGCGTTCTTCCCCCGGCAGTTTGACGGCCGATGGGCCCTGATCCATCGACCGGTTCCAAGCCTCGCCACCGCGAAGGCGAACATGTGGCTCTCGTTCTCGACGGACCTGCGGCACTGGGGCGACCACACGGTGCTGCTCGAGGCACGTGATGGCGCCTGGTGGGACGCTGGCAAGATAGGGCTATCGCCGCAGCCAATCGCAACGGATGAGGGATGGCTCATCGTCTATCACGGCGTACGCCATACCCCGGCCGGCGCACTCTATCGCATCGGGCTGGCCCTGTTGGACCTCGAGGATCCCCGTCACGTCTTGCGACGGGGTGATGAGTGGGTGGCCGGTCCCCATATGTCCTATGAGGTCACCGGCGAGATCCCGAACGTCGTCTTCCCCTGTGGCGCGGTGCTCGACACGGCGTCGGGTGAGCTGCGTCTGTACTACGGCGCGGCTGACACGTCCGTGGGCCTCATGACGGCGCAAATCGGCGACGTCCTCGACTGGCTGCGTACTCAGCCTGCGCCGGCAGTAATGCGGAGCAGTCCGTGATGCGGTCAATTGCCTTCGTCGCTACCTGTCCACCCCGACAGTGCGGCATCGCCACCTACTCCAAAGACCTGGAGCGCGCACTGAAGGCCGCGGCGGAATCGATCCGCATCTCCTGGGCGGCCATCAACGAGGCAACATCAGTCCACGCCTATGGACCTGAGGTCAAGTGGCGCATCCACCAGGGGGACCCGCAGAGTTATCGGAGCACGGCAGAGCAGCTCAACCGGGCGCCCATCGACGTCGTGAGTCTCCAGCACGAGTTTGGCCTCTACGGCATCTGGGGTGAACCATATGAGGACCACCTCCCTGGATTCCTGGATGTCCTCGCCAAGCCGCTGGTTGCGACGCTCCACTCGGTTCTTCCGGACCCCACACCGTCAATCCGCGCGTCGATCCGGCGCATCGGCGAGCGAAGCGGTCAGGTAGTGGTCATGGCCGAGCGCGCCCGCACTCTGCTCGTCGACGATTATGGGATCGCGCCGGGCAAGATCGCGGTGATTCCTCACGGCGTGCCGCCGGTGGAGCCGCACGGGCGAACCATGCTCAAAAAGCAGCTTGGCCTCCTGGGACGGACAATCGTGACCACCTTTGGCCTCGTCGACCCGCGCAAGGGCCTGGAGTACATGATCGAGGCGATGGATGAAGTCCGCCGCCTCGAGCCGAACGCGCTCTACCTCATCGTGGGGAAAACCCACCCCGAGCTGGTGCGCCGGGAGGGCGAGACGTACCGGAAGCAGTTGTGGCAACTCGTCCAGGATCGGGGGCTCGAAGCGCACGTGGCCTTCGTCGACGAATACCTCTCGCAGCGGCAGATCGTCGACTATCTGCTCGCGAGCGACGTGTACGTCACGCCCTATCTGGATCCGAACCAGATCACCAGTGGGACGTTGGCGTACGCGCTCGGGGCGGGGAAGGCCATCGTATCGACCCCCTATCCACACGCTGCCGAGGTGCTCGTGGACGGGCGTGGGCTGCTCGTGGACTTCCGCAGTGCAGCACAGCTCGCTGCGGCCACGCTGCGCATTCTGCGTGAGCCCGACCTCAAGCAGCAGCTCGAGCGGAAGGCCTACGCGTATGGACGCGAGACCGCGTGGCCACGCGTGGGGGAACGGATGCTGGAGGTCTTGCACTCGGTGCAGCTCGCTCCCCAGGCTGATCTGCCCGCCCGCAGGCCGCGGGCGGGGGCTGCGCAAGATGATGCC
>JAXDLH010000206.1:0-5130 GCA_034666705.1 Chloroflexota bacterium | reverse complement strand
AACTCTGCCCGGTCAATTGCTATCCCAGCATGACGGCTGAGTAGCACGCAGCCACCGTTCCGCTGCGGGCTGATTCCCATGTGGCTGAGCATCTCCATGCTCCTGCGGCGGCATTGTGAGTAAGATTCGGCAGGTCCCCATGAGGAACCATTCAGCGCACGCGTCGGCACCGCCGCTGCGCGGCGAAGGCCAGGGTGCGATGAGCGCCAGCCTTCCTACCGACAAGGAGCACGCACACTGAGCAAGCTCGGACCGCACGTGCTCTACGCGACGCCGGCCGCACTCTCCTGGGTGCGGGCTGCGCCCGTGGTCAAGCAAGTGGATTTCGGTGGGCCCGCGCCGACCCTCGACGCCCTGCGGGCAGCCGGGCCCGGCGCGATCAAGCTCTTCCGCATGATCTGGAGCACGGAGGAGCAGAACGCCCTCCTTGCCGCTGGCGCTGCGGGCGCGGCGGAAGCAGTCACCCGCATCCTGGCACGGCTCGGCAATTACCGGGACCCGCTGCTCTACGTGGAACTGCTCAACGAGACCCATCAGCGGCTGGACACCGGCCTGGCGGAGCACGTGGCGTTCGTGGCGGCGGCCACGCCTCGCCTCCATGCCGCGGGCCTGCGGGTGGCGGCCTACAGCTTCAGCGCCGGCGG
Source organism: Chloroflexota bacterium (assembly GCA_034666705.1). GTDB lineage: Bacteria > Chloroflexota > UBA6077 > UBA6077 > SHYK01 > JAXDLH01. Next base: position 4,486 of record JAXDLH010000206.1, on the reverse strand, counting down.
CTACGAGTGGGCAGATGCCTCGTACCTGGCCTCGCGCGACTACGGCGGTCTCGACCCGGCCCGGGATGCGCTCAGCATCCACGAATACTGGGAGACCATCCCCTTCGATGGGGTGTTCGCCCTCCGCTACCGCGGGATGCTCCATGCCAATGCGCAAGCGAACGGCACGTCGCATCCACCGCTCCTCATTACCGAGTGCGGACGTGGGCGGTTCTCGCCCGTGGCGGATCCGCATTGGGGCTGGCGCTCCGCGGGGTTAGCTGCGAACGTCTATGTGGCCGAGCTTGCCGCGTACGACCGGGCGCTTCAGGAGGACGACTACGTGCTTGGGGCGACTGCATTCACGGCCGGCGCATCCTACGATGGGTCGCAGTTGGAATGGTCTGGCTTCGATACGGACTCCCTGAACGTGGCGGTGCTCCGTGTGCCACCCGCCCCAAACGGGTAGCCAGCCGATTCAGGTGGCGGTGTGCTGATGCAGGTCATTTTTCTCGACTTCGACGGCGTCCTCAATAACCGGCCCTGGTGTGCCGGTGAGCGCCAGCGGATGCCTCACTGGAGCACCGCCGAATCCATCCGGCAGGCGATGGATCCGGCTAATATTGCTTGTCTGAATGACTTGCTCAAACAACGTGACGCGAAGATCGTCGTCTCCTCGTCCTGGCGCACGACCCTTCGCGACATGCGCCGCTACCTCCAAACCTGGGGGGTCAGGCCCCTGAACCGCCTGCTCAGCTGTACCCCGCGCTTTACCGATCTTCGCCCACGGGGCGACGAGATTCATGCCTGGCTCACGGGGCGGGCCCAGGACTCCATCGAATCGTTTGTGATCATCGACGATCAGGACGATATCGAGCCCTATATGGCTCGTCTGGTCCAAACCGACCGTCAAGTAGGGCTCACTCCGGACAATGTCACCCAAGCCCTGATGTTGCTCGGCGCAAGGCGAGTACCGGCCCGCGTCGCGCGCCATTGAGCACACCCGGACGGCCGAGCTTGCTTGTAGCGGGTGTGGTTCCGCTGGAGGCTCCAGCCCGAGCGGGTAGTCACAGACACCACCTATGACACCGTGGAGAACGGCGAACTCTGGTAGGGCGCTGGGGCGCTACGTCTCGCCACGCCTGAGCTCCTCCGCAGCGTCGCCGCCAACGGTACGTGCGCCGGTCGTGAGGCTGCGGCTATCGTATCCACACGGCACGAGGTGACCAGCGAGATGCAGTCTTTGCCCTTCAGGCCACCTCCGATTGGTGCGGGGCGCCGCCGAGCGCTCGTGCTGGTCCTGCTGCTCGGCGGGCTGATCGCCGCGGCGCTGGCCTGGGTGAATGGTGCCCATGGTGGCCAGCTTGTATTCCCGGGTGCCGCGGCGACCGTCCGGGCTGCCGAGGCGCCCCCGATCGACCCGGTGCGGCAGCTCCTGGTGGCGCTCACCGTCATCATCGCCACGGCGCGTGCGCTGGGGGCAGCCTTCCGCCTGGTCGGTCAGCCCGCCGTCATGGGCGAGGTGGTCGGGGGCCTGCTCCTGGGGCCATCGTTCCTGGGCCATGTCGCTCCGGGACTGGCCAGCGCCCTGCTGCCGGCCGCTGTTGCCCCGTCCCTCAACATCGTGGCCCAGCTTGGTGTCATCCTCTACATGTTCCTGGTGGGCCTCGAGTTCGACCCGGGCCTCGTTCGCCAGCGCCGCCTGACCACCGGCGTCATTGCCTACACGAGCATCGCGGTGCCATTCCTGCTCGGGGTGCTGCTGGCCGGCGGCCCGCTTGCGGGCGCCGCCAATGCGGGCGTACCGTTTGCGAGTTTTACGATTTTCCTCGGCGTCGCCCTCGCCATCACTGCCTTCCCGGTCCTGGCGCGCATCCTCACTGACCTGCAGATCAGTCAGACCCCACTGGGTGGCCTCGCGCTCGCCTGCGCTGCCGCTAACGATGCGACGGCGTGGGGTCTGCTCGCCCTCGCGGTCAGTGTCGCCCAGGCGGAACTCACGAGCGCTGTCACGACCCTGCTGCTCACAGTGGGTTATGTACTCCTCATGCTGGCCGTGGTACGCCCGATGCTTCGCGCCCTGACGCCCGTCCTGGAGCGGCGCGGCCGGCTCTCAGACGGTGGGCTGGCCCTCATGACCGTGCTGGTGCTGCTCGCCGCACTCGGCACCGAGTACATCGGGATCCACGCGCTATTCGGCGCCTTCCTCTACGGCGCCCTGATTCCGCATGACAGTCTGCTCGCGCGGGAGTTGCGCGTGCGGCTGGAGGCCGTGGTACGGATCGTATTCCTGCCCGCCTTCTTCGCCTACACTGGTCTCCGCACGCAGCTCGGACTGGTGGAGACGAGCGCGGACTGGCTCCTCGTCGGATTGATCATCCTCGTGGCCACGCTGGGGAAAGTGGGTGGCACCATCATCGGGGCCCGGGCGGGCGGATTGTCCTGGCCTGAAGCCTGGGCGCTCGGCACGCTCATGAACACCCGGGGACTGGTCGAATTGATCGCCCTCAATATCGGGCTCGACCTGGGCATCATCTCGCCAACGTTGTTCACGATGCTGGTGCTCATGGCGCTGGCCACGACGCTAGCCACCAGCCCCGTGTTCCGCTGGCTCACCCAGCGCCAGCCGTGGACCTTAACTGCCGCGCCGCCAGGTGCTACGCTGACCGCACCGAAATCGCCCAGCGGCTCATCGTCTCGCGCTGAACGCGATGCGCGCCGTGCACCGTGACGATGAGCCGATACCGCCGGTTCACGAAGCGACCGCGCCGGCCGTCCGGGCGCTAAGCAGCGCAGTGAGGGTCTCCTCCTTGCCGGCGAGGAGCAGCAGCAGTTCGCCCGGGGGCTCCGTGGCGCTGAGGGCTTCTGGCAGATCCCCGGCTGCGAGCGCTTGCTCGGTAGGGGCAACCATCCGCGGCGCCGGCCTGGCGGGCAGCGCATAGGTCAGGCGCACCGCCTGTGCTGGCTCGGCTCCTTCCGCAACGAGGTCGACAACTGTCCAGTTGATGAGCCGCCACGGGATTGACTTCAATGCCCAGCCATCCGGGTCCGTCGGTCCTGCGATCATGAACCGCTCTGAGGTAACCGCCGCGGTGCGGTCCTGACCTACGGCAAAGACTCCGTCGAGCACCTCGCCCGGATGCAATTGCTGCTGCAGCAGCCGCGCCCAGCGTTGATCCGTCTCGCATAGGATTGCCACGATACCTGCCTCCGCTCAGCGCCGTCTCTCAACTAAAGAGTCGGCACCTCGAGCACACCGTGCAGAACGTGGGCCACGGCCGCATTCGTAGCGCCTCAAGCCATCGCGACGACCAACTCGCGGGCGTGGCACCCAGGACGATCCGTGTTATTGTGGCCGTGGTGGAATGGCCAACTGGCTTTCCAATGAAGATAGCAAGCGAGGTGCATTGGTGGTCGATCGGGACGCGGGGCCACGGGCCAGAGCGCTGCCCAAGCGCGGGGCACGGAACCAAGCTGGTGTCGAAGCAGCCGTGGCACCTGCTGATGGTGGATCGGTACCCGAGGAGCCGATGACACAGGCGGCGCGACCGCAGCATCCCAGTGATCCGCGTTCCGAGCTGCCGACGCAAGCGGCCTTGGAACGAGACCTCATTCAGACCCTCCTTCAACCGCCAGACCCTGACTTCGCGCGGGAACTCGTGCGCGACCTCGGCAAGCGCTTGAAGCACCCGGTGCCATTGCTGCTTATCGCGGACGCCTTGCAGCATCTAGCACCCCGGCAACGCGGGTCAAGCCCGCGGGATCGGACGATTACCCGGCGGGTGCTCTTGGAACGACTCCAGCGCCCGGATGCATGGCTGGCCCGGCCCATCACCGAATCGCTCCCTGCCCGCCAGGAGGTGGGCGTCGAGGCCTTGCCGAATGGACCGTGGACGTGGCGGACCCATAGCCTGGTCATCATCACAATGGAGGAGGCCCGCTGGGGCGTGCTCCATCTCTGGCTGCGCAACGATGCGGACGACGTCGGCGTGGGCCAGCCGACCGCGCTGGTGCTCGCGGATGCCACCGAGAGCTACGCGTGGAGCCCGTTGGCCAGCGCGCGCGTGCCGAGCGACGGCTGCCCAGCCGGCTGCAGTGGGTCGCTTGCCAGCGTGGCGGTGGAGCCGCAGCGGGAGATCCTCGGTCATCTGGCCTTCGCTCTACCGGACGACGCGACACCGGCGCGCTGGGGCCTGCTCGACGAGGACCTCATCGAGCTCCGTGCGTGTGAGCCTGCACCGCATGTCGATGAGGCGTAACTTCAATGGTTGCAGGATTGGCGAGCGTCGCTCATGCCGCTTGGCGCCGGGCGACCCTCGGCACGCATGGTCCGCATCGTGCACCTGCCCGGGCTCCCGTAACTGGCCACGACCTCAGGGAAGCCGCTCGAGTGCATTGGCGATGGTGCCGATGAAGGCCCGATCGATGAGGTAGGTCTCCCGGGCGCCGCGAATGAGCGCGCGGCGGCCCTCGTCAGTGGTTGCATAGCGTGCCGCCACCTCCTCCA
>JAXDLH010000205.1:0-4397 GCA_034666705.1 Chloroflexota bacterium | reverse complement strand
CATGTGGCCATCGTCGAGCAGCTTCCAGCTATCGGTGCCCAGCTCCGGCAACGCCTCGACGAGATACGGGTGCGGGACGCCCTTGCCATCCAGGTACGCAATGCCCGCGTTGAACATGCCCGTCGGGAGGTACAACGCGACGCCCGTCTGCCGCAGCGGCCGGGTCGCGACGGTCGCGGGCTCTACCCGGACCGCGGCCACCAGCGTCTTGGTGGACGGTGCGACATTGCTGGAGCCGGGATTACCGGCGGTGGGCGCACCAGGCTGGCTGGTCGGAGCGGATGACGGCGAGCAGGCCCCGGCGAGCAGGACGAGCAAAGCCAGAACCGGCACGAGACGATGTGGTGTCAATACATTCCTCCCACGGTCGTGAACAGGGGCTCAGCTATGTGGAAATACGCAACTGCGCCCTACAGAGATTGTGCGTGTCCGCCACTCCGAACGCCAACCTTCGTGCGGCTCTTCGCTCTGCACGCGCAGTCCTACGCCTGAAGGCTCCCGTACATCTGGTGGGACAGCTTCTCCATACATGGCCTTCGTCCGGTAGGGGAGGCTTGTCCTCTCCCACCTCGCGATGGTGGCGCCGGGCGATGCGGCGAGGGACAAGCCCTCGCCCTACCGGAACGATGGACCCCACGCCAAGGCTGCGATCGTGAGAGCTGACCCACTACGAATACCACGGAAAGCCGTGTTCCTGGCAAAAATCCGGCGCTCCCCGGATCGTTGCGCGCAACGGCGGCAGACTCGGCCGCTATGGCGTCCGTATCACCGGATTCGCGGCCAAACGACTGGCGACAATATTCGCCATCGGAGCGAGGTCGTCGGGGCCGATCCTCCCGGACTCACCCACCAGCAAGAGCTCCGCCGCGGCTCCGCCAGCGCGGAACACGACGTAGTAGACATCCGCAGCCTGCCCATTGTCTCGCAACTGATTCCAGGCCCACTGACTTCCGCTGCCGATCGTCGGTCCCGAGACCATGGTGAGGGCCGTCAGGGTACTTCCACTGCTGAAATCATTGAGCAGATCGGTGAGGTTTGCATCTGAAAGCTGCACACCGCTCAGCGGTACGATGATCACCGAGCCGCTGAACAAAAGGGGCGAAGTGGGCACAGTATTGTTGTAAAAGCGCGACACCCCGAAGAGATCGCGGGTTGTTTCCTCCTTCGGGCTATCCGACTGCTCCTCCCATCCGGCGCCAAGATCGGACAACAGAAGCTGGTCCTCCCGAACCGCGGCGAGGTTCGGCGGAGGCGGGATGGTCTGCGGCGTGAGTGTGGGCGCCGCCGGGATGGTCGGTGTGGGGAGCACGATCGTGCCTGGGACACTGGGGGTCGTGGGCAATCCGGTGGGAGTGACGGTGGGCGTCGTTAGCTGCGCCGTCCCCACGTTTGCAAGGATCGTCGCGAACTGCACGCCACAGGCGGTCGTAGCACCAATATAGAACGTATGGGGGCCTGGCGGGACGGGCGAAAGGTCGATCGTCGCCGTAAAGCCGAAGGTCCCAGAGATGCCACGCGAGGCATCGACGTCGGCGCGCGGCGTCTGAGTCGCGACCCCCAGCAGGGATCCGCCGTTTTCGGGTGTATTGTCCACATAAATCTGCACACCGCTGATGCCGCCGCCACTTGCGGCGCGCTGATCGACGGCCCAGCCTGAAAAGGTAGTGGGTCCTTGCACACTTGCGTTTGGGCTCGGGGCATCCACGTTAATGAGCGGCGAGCAATCCTGCGCGTGTACGTCGCGCGGAGACAGAGGACTCGCCAGCAACACACTCGCGAGGTTGGAAGAGACGTGTTCGCCAACGGAAGCGAGGGCGAACGTACCGATGAGCGCGGCGAGCAGCACGGCACGCACCGGCATACGCAGGGCGGGACGCATGAATTGCCTCCAATGGAACTCTCAGAAAATCGCGACACGCGCCAGTGTCCGGGTATCGAGACCGAGAGACTAGATTACCATGCTTTCGGCTATGAGCGGCAAACGAGCCAGTTGGGCTCTGCGCGGAGGAGATTTGCGCCCAAGCCGCGCGATATCGGCAATCCTCTCGTGGGTATAGTCGTCCATGATTGCCTCGCCGACCAGGGTGAACTGTGAAATCAAGGACGAAGATAGATTATTCGCGCGCGGATTACGGCGGCGAGCCGAAGGCCTGCCCTACTGGGCAGCATGAATCCGTGAGCAGCTAGTCCAATGCGTGGAGGGTCGGCAACACCTCGCGGGCGAAGAGCTCGAGGCCGTCGCCAACCTCGTCGAGGCTCATCGCGCCGATCTCGGGGCGGATCACCAACACGTCGGGCTTGCCACACGCCTCGCGCTGCTCGATGATCTCCTGGGTCATCGTGTCCGGGACGCCAGCGAGGAACTGCCCGCCAGCGTACCCCTCGGCGGAGCGCCCGCTGCCCGCGGGCCTGCCGAGCCGCGAGCCGTAGTCGTAGGTTCGAGTCGACCACTGCTCGCGCACCATCTTCGTCAGCACCGGCACGCGGAAGCGTGGGTTGAACCCCATCGCCTCGTCGTCCGCAATGAGGTCGTCGAGTACCTCGTCGAGCTTCGCTTTTGTCGGCGCGATGTAGAACTCGCGCGCCATCCCGAGGTCGGTCGCCGTCGGCGTCCAGTCACAATACTTCTCGGCGTACTCGCGGTAGTAGCTCAGGATGTCGCCCGTCTGTACGACAGTGCCCGGCGCGACGAGCCGGATATGGTTGCGCGCCGCCCACTGCAGGCTCTCCTCCGAGCTGCACGTGGTCCAGACCGGCGGATGCGGCACCTGCAGCGGGCGCGGCAGGATCGAGACGGCATCGTAGTTGAAGTGCTCCCCGCGCCATTCGAACGGCTCGGGCTCAGTCCACGCCTTCACCATCACCTCGTACGCCTCGTGATAGCGGCCGCGCTCTTCCTGCAATGGGATGCTCAGCGCGTAGAGGCTTTGCGCCGCGCTCGTGATCAGCCCGATCACCAACCGGCCGTGGCTGAGGTTGTCGATCATCGCCAGCTCTTCGGCCAACCGCACCGGTTGCTCGTACGAGGAGAGGGAGATCCCCATCGTCACCAGCTTGATCTGCTCGGTAACCTGCGACGCCGCGGAGAGCATGACCACCGGGGACGGCGTGAGACCGCCGTTGGGGCCAGAGTGATGCTCGGTAAAGATCAGGCCATCGAAGCCGAGCTGGTCCACGCGGCGAATGAACTTCATGCGGTCCGCGTACAGCGTCTCGCCCAACTCGCGGTCCCAGAGCCGCCCGGGCACGGGAAATGGCATCGGCTCATTCTCGAGGCACTGATACGGCATCGATTGGCGGATCCAGACTTCCATCGTGTTCTCCTCGCGCGCGCCGGATTTATACCAATTCGGCGCGGCGCGCCTCCTCGTGACGGCTCCCCGATCCCATCTTTCCCTCGAAAACTCGTCATTCTCCTTGTCAGCATCCCCGCGATGACCGCACCATACGCGGAACACCCCCGGGGTGTGCAGAACGTGGAGAGGAGCCAAAGGTGCCCACCCTTACCATCAATGGGTATCTGCACAACTACGAAGATGTCGGCGACGGTATCCCCCTCGTGTACATGGCGGGGACACGCTTCGACAGCGCCCGCGACAAGGCGAGCTCGATGCGCGAGCACGCACAGGGATTTCGGCTGATCATCCCGGACCCCCGCGGGCTGGGCGGCAGCGTGCATACCAGCGAGGTTCAGCCGCAGGACTGGGTGGAGGACCTCGGCGCACTCCTCGACGCACTGGGCATCGCGGCGATCCACCTGGCCGCGGAGACACTGGGGACGCGCATCGTCACCCGCTTTGCCGCAACGTATCCCGAGCGGGTGCGGTCGCTGATTCTGAACGGCGCCATCGCCTACAGCTCACCTACCGGCGACGAGGAGCGCCGCCGCAACGCGAATCCTGCGGCTATTCCGGAGGATCGGCGCCAATCCCTCGAATACCATCAGGGGACGGATTGGGCGCGGGTGAACGAGTTCTACCTGGCAATGCACGGCCGTCCCGAATTCCACGAGTATTACGATCTACGCACGCTTGCCCCAGGGATCACGACGCCCACGCTGCTCATGCGGGGCGACGTCGACGACCCCGTGCACCCGGTGATGCATAGCGCCGAACTGCACCGCCTGTTCCCCCGCTCCTGGCTCGCCATCTTCCCGAATACCGAGTTCAACGCGCTTCGCGGCCGCCCCGACGAGGCGTGGGACCTGATCCGGCGCTTCATCGCCGAGCAGGAGGCCTCAGCCTGAGCTCTTGCGTGGACTACCATGCAAGCCCGCACGCGGGGCTCAGACCGGCGTACCAAGAGCGACCGACAATAGGCTGGGCCGACGCGATAGTCAAACGACCCGGACCGTGAATTCGTCCATGCTGCATCGGCGGAGTCTGGCCGTGAAGGCC
>JAXDLH010000204.1:0-7678 GCA_034666705.1 Chloroflexota bacterium | reverse complement strand
GCGCGCTCCGCGGCAGGCGGCCGTGCGAGTCGAGAATCACGCGCAACGGTTGGTGGGCTGGCTCGAGGTCAAGGTCGCCGAGCTCGCCAGGGCGCGCCGTAAGCTGTGGGTCGTCGGCGAGCACCGTGCCAATCCCGACCAGTACCGCGTCCGTCGCGGCGCGCAGCCGGGCGACGACGCGCCGGCTTTCGAGGCCGCTGATCCAGTATGACGACCCGGATCGGGTCGCAATCTTGCCGTCGGCGGTCATCGCGTACTTCAGGGTAACAAACGGTCGCGTCGAGGCGACCCATTTGAGATATGCCTCATTGAGATCCGCCGCGGCCCGCTCGTGCTCGCCGACGGTAACGGAGATGCCGGCGGCTTCCAGTGCGGCAATCCCCGTGCCGGCGACCCAGGGGCTCGGGTCGCGCATCGCCATGTGGACCTGGCTAACGCCCGCGGTGATCAGTGCGTCAGTGCAGGGCGGCGTCCGTCCCCAATGGGAACAAGGCTCGAGCGTAACGTACAACGCCGCGCCGCGCGCGGCCTCACCCGCAGCCTGCAGCGCCATGACCTCGGCGTGTGCGTTGCCCACGGGCTGGGTGCGCCCTTCGCCCACGATCTCGCCGTCCCGCATCAGGACGGCGCCCACGGCGGGGTTCGGGCTGCACCAGCCCAACGCGCGTTCCGCCAGCTCGAGAGCACGGGTCATGTAGTCCACGGTCGTCGCACTTGCCCCAACAAAAAAACGACTCGAAGGCACACATCCCCCAAGTCGCACAGTGCGACGCCGCGCGCCTTCTTCCATCCGGACTGTACCGTCGGCTCTGGCTTCGAACCAGATCTGCCACTGCGAACAGCGGCTCGCGGGCTCCCCGCAAAAGCGGGCTACCGCCGGTCAGGAATTGCCTGCTTTCGCAGACTCACCTTGCCCTGAAGGACGTTCTATTCTTCGGTTATGCAACTGTTATACCCCGCCCTCCGGAGGCCGTCAAGAACCGTCGCCGGGTGTGCAACAGTATTTGAGGCGAGGCGGAGGCCGGAGTTGAGGAGGAGCGACCATGAACGAGGACTCCGCACCCCAGAATGAAATCGCGCGGCGGGTGACTGACACGGTGCGCAACGGCGCGAACGTCGAGGTGGTGTACGGAACGCCAGTGGTGCAGGGTGACCACACGATTATCCCGGTCGCCCGGGTGAGCTACGGCTTCGGCTTTGGTGGTGGGAGTGGATCCGGCCCGGACGGCGCCGAAGTCGGGAGTGGGATCGGGGGCGGCGGAGGTGGCGGCGTTTCGGCCGTGCCGGTGGCCGTGATCGAGATAGGGCCTGACGGTACCCACATCCGGCCGATCTACGACGTGAACAGCCTCTTGCGCCTCGTGCTGGTGATCGCGGGCATGCTCCTGATCGCACGCACGCTACGCGGAGTGGTGCGGCGTCGAGGCTAGCATTGCCGACGGATTCCCGCTCCTGAATCTGGGCTGTCTGCTCGCATCAGCGGAGAGTGGACGCGAGTGCCTCTATACCCACTTGAAGGTGCGCGCGGTGGCGGCGTAGGCGATCGCCGCCCAAACACAGAGGCCCAGGATTGCCGGGAGGACATCGCCCAGGCCGACGCCTTCCGCGGCGATCTGGCGCATGGCGCTATTGAACAGCGTGAGCGGCAGCACGTTGGCGATCGCCTGCACCCACCCGGGGAACACGTCAGTCGAGAAGAAAACGCCGCTGAGCAGGAACTGCGGCAGCGTGACCAGGTTGGTGATCGGCGACGCGGCATTCTCGTCGTTCGTACGGCCCGCGATGAAGAGCCCAAAGCCAAGGAAGACGAACAGTCCGAGGACCGATAGCAGCACCATCTCGACGAACGTCACCCAGCCGTTCGCCAACTGGAAGCCGAAGCCGATCACGCCGACGCCCAGGATCAGCAGCACTTGCAGCACGGCCATCACCAGCCGCGCGAGTCCCTGGCCCAGCAAAATTGTGATCCCGTGCACCGGCGTGGCGAAGAGGCGCTTCAGAATTAACGCCTTCTTGAGGTACAGCAACCCGAAGACGGTGCCAAAGATCGCCGTGGAGAGCAGTGCGAATCCGATCTGCCCCGGCAGCGCAAAGTCGATATAGCGGTCGCGGCGCCCCGCGACCTGGGTCACGTCGAGTGAATACGGCAGAGAGGCCGGCGCCAACGCGGCAAGGTTCAACTGGTCGATCGTGCTCTGGATCCACAGCCGGGCGACCTGACCCTGCGGGCTCGCCGAGTTGACCTGCAACACGACGCGCGAGCCCTGAACGTCGACGATCCCCTCCAGCTTGCCGAGCTGGAGCTGCTTCTCAAGTTCGGCCGAGCTCCCCTGTACCGGGGTCACGCCGGACAGTTGGGCGATCGTCTGGCCGGCGGGCTGCGCGGCGCTCTCGGACGTGATCCCGAGGCGGAGACCGCCACCCGATCCATTGCCGATCAAGCCAAACACGGCAATGAAGACAATCGGGAAGAGGAAGCCGAACGCGAACGTCGAGACGTTGCGCATCATGGCGAGAAACGGATATTTCGTGAGCGCCCACAGGCTGCGCAGCTCACTTGGCTTCACGTCGGTGGCGCCGGCTGGGCTTGGTGTCGTAGTGGTGTCAATCATCGCGCAGACTCCTGCCAGTGAGCGAGAGGAACACGTCTTCCAGAGTAGCTTCCTGCCGAATAACGGGCTTGCGGAAGCCCGTCGCCAGCAGCTCTTCGATCATGGATTGTGGCGTGCCAGTACGCACGATGTGCCCTTGATCCATGATGGCGAGGCGATCGCACAGTTGCTCTGCCTCCTCCATGTAGTGGGTCGTCAGCACGATCGTTACCCCTTCGGCCTTGATCTCCCGCGCCAGATCCCAGAGATTCGCGCGCGCTTGCGGGTCGAGCCCCGTGGTCGGCTCGTCGAGGAAGATGACGCGCGGATGGTGGAGCAGCGTGGTGGCGAGCGAGAAGCGCTGCTTCTGGCCACCGGAGAGGGTGTTGTAGTAGCTCTTCGCCTTGTCCACGAGCTGGAAGCGCCGCAGCAGCGCCATCGGATCGACGTGCACGTTGTAGAGCGCGGCGAAGAAGTCCAACAGTTGGACGAGGCTTAACTCGGGGTAGAAGCCGGCCGATTGCAACTGCACGCCGATGCGCGACTTGACGGCCCACGGATCGCGCACGACGTCGATGCCGTCGACCAGCACCGTGCCCGAGGTTGGCTTTTGCAGCGTCTCGATGATCTCGAGCGTGGTGGTCTTGCCGGCGCCGTTCTGACCGAGGATGCCGAACACCTCGCCGCGTCGGACGGTGAACGAGATGCCATCGACCGCGACGAGCGAGCCGAACGTCTTCCGCAACACCTCGACGCGAATGATGTCATGGGTGTCGGGCTCGGCTGCTGGAGAAAAAGATGCGAGCTCCGCGGCGGCCACCGGCGCCTCCCTGGCGAGTTATAGAACAAGTGTACCAGGGTGGCAGGGATGGAACTCGGGGACTGGTGGCCGCTTAGACATGACTGTGATACGCGAATGGCGGGTACCGTCGGTACCCGCCATTCGCCGTTCCTGCCAGGATTTAGCGCTGGTCGATGGGCTTGACCTTGCGATCCGTGGGGCCCATGTACTCCGAGCGCGGGCGGATCAAGCGGTTATTCTCTAGCTGTTCCATCACGTGCGCGGTCCAGCCAGAGATGCGGCTTACCGCGAAGAGCGGCGTATAGAGGTCGATGGGGATACCCATGACGTAGTACGTCGACGCCGAATAGAAGTCGACGTTGGCATACAGCCCCTTCTCCTCCTTGACGACCTCTTGCACCTTCTCGGACATGCGGTACCACTGCGGCTGGCCGGTGCGCTCCCCAAGCTCGCGCGACATGCCTTTCAACTCCACCGCACGTGGGTCGTCCGTCTTGTACACCCGGTGGCCGAAGCCCATGATGCGGTCGCGACGGGCAAGTGCATCGCGAATCCACTGGGTCGCCTTGTCCTCGCTGCCGATCTTCTGGAGCATCAGCATGACCTGTTCATTCGCACCACCGTGCAGCGGGCCCGAAAGGGTGCCGATCGCGGCGGTAATGGCGTCGTACAGATCGGAGAGGGTGGCGATCGTGACCCGGGCGGAGAATGTGGACGCGTTGTATTCGTGGTCTGCGTGCAGCGTTAGCGCAACGTCGAGCGTATGCGCCGCGTAGTCGTCGGGGCGATCGCCGAACATCATGAAGAGGAAGTTCGCCGCGTGGCCCAGTGACGGGTCCGGTGGCACGATCTCCTTGCCCTCGCGGATGCGATGGAGGTGGGCCACGACCGTGGGGATCTGCGAGGTGAGGCGGATTGCCTTGCGGCGAGTCGACTCCAGTGAGCTGTCGCGCCCGTCGGGGTCGTAGATGCCGAGGAGGGAGACTGCGGTCCGCAAGGTGTCCATGCCGTTCGCACTCTTGGGGAGCGACTTGAGGAGGTCGATCACCTGCGGCGGCAATGCGCGATTGTTGCGAAGCTGGCTATTCAGCTCGTCGAGCTGCGCGCGGTTCGGGAGATCGTCGTTCCAGAGGAGGTACACGACCTCTTCGAACGTGACGTTCTGCACCAGGTCGTGGATATCGTAGCCACGGTAGATCAGTTGGCCGGTCGTACCGTTTACGTCGCAGATTGTGGACGGGCCGACGACCACATCCTCGAGGCCGGCGTTGGCAACCATTCTCGTCTCCTCCCCAGGTATGAGCACGCCAAGCTCAGAGTATACAACGGCATTCTTGCTACCCTTGTAGGTGCTGGCCGTCGATGGCCCGCCCGGAGCGCGCGTCATGCCGAACCGCCTGATCGACGAGAGCAGCCCCTACCTGCGCCAGCATGCCCACAATCCGGTCGATTGGTATCCCTGGGGTGAGGAGGCGTTCGCCCGCGCGCGCGCCGACGACAAGCCCGTGCTGCTGAGCATCGGCTACTCGGCGTGCCATTGGTGCCATGTGATGGAGCGTGAGTCGTTCGAAGACGAAGCGACGGCCGCGCTGATGAACGAGCGGTTTGTCAGCATCAAAGTCGACCGGGAGGAGCGGCCCGACCTCGACCAGATTTACATGACTGCCGTGCAAGGCATGACGGGCAGCGGAGGCTGGCCGATGACGGTCTTCCTCACGCCGGACGGCCGGCCGTTTCATGGCGGCACCTATTTTCCGCCGACCGACCGCATGAACATGCCCAGCTTCAAGCGGGTCCTCACCGCCGTGTCCGATACGTATCGCAACGACCGCCTGCGCGTCGTAGAGCAGGCCGGCAACGTCGCCGAGTTCATCAAGATGCAGACCCTCGCCAGCGCGCCGAGCGGCCAGTTGAGTGAACGCGTCCTGGAATCGGCCGCGGCGTCGCTCGCCCAGCAGTTCGATCGCGAGCATGGCGGCTTCGGCGGCGCCCCGAAGTTCCCGCAGGCGATGGCGCTCGACTTTCTGCTCCACGAGCACCACCGGACGGGTGAGGCGATGCCGCGCCAGATCGTCGAGCTCACGCTGCAGCGCATGGCTACCGGCGGTATGTACGACCAGATCGGCGGTGGCTTCCATCGCTATTCGGTCGACAACTTGTGGTTGGTGCCGCACTTCGAGAAGATGCTCTACGACAATGCGCTGCTCGCCCGCGCGTACCTCCATGCGTTCCAGATCGCCGACGCGTGGTTCTACCGTCGTATCGTCGAGGAGACGCTCGACTGGGTGAGCCGCGACATGCGCGACCCGAGCGGCGGCTTTTACAGCACGCTTGACGCCGATAGCGAGGGCGAGGAGGGCAAGTACTACGTGTGGACGCCCGGCGAGATCGAGGCGGTCGTCGGGCCAGACGACGTGGGCATCTTGAACCGCTACTACCGCGTGACCGAGGCCGGCAACTTCGAGGGGAAGAACATCCTCACCGCGCCGCTCAACGCCGAGGCCGTCGCCCGCGAGTTGGGGGTCGACCTGGAGCGGCTCGCCGACGCGGTGGTCAACGGTCAAACGCGGCTGCGGGAAGCACGGGTAGGACGCGTGCCGCCTGCCCGCGATGACAAGGTGCTCGCCTCGTGGAATGGGTTCATGCTGCGCACGTACGCGGAGGCGGCGCGGGTGCTCGAGCGGCCAGTCGATCGTGAGGTCGCTGAGGCGAACGCTGCGTTTCTGCTCCGCGAGATGTGGCGCGACGGCCGCATGCGCCGCGTGTACAAGGACGGCGAGGCGAAGATCGACGGCTTCCTCGACGACTACGCCGCAGTGGCCGATGGACTGCTTGCGCTGTACCAGGCCACATTCGAGCCGCGCTGGTACGAGGCGGCGCGCGAGATCGCCGACTGCATGCTCGACCTGTTCTGGGATGCCGACGCCCACGTCTTCTTCGACGCTCCCCGCGACGCGGAGGCGCTCGTCGCGCGGCCGCGTGACACCTGGGATAACGCCACGCCCTCAGGTACCTCGCTTGCCACTCACGTGCTGCTGCGGCTGTGGGCGCTCACCGGCGAGAGCCGCTACGAAGAGATCGCCCGGACGGTGTTCGAGTCGATGGGCGAGCTCATGGCGCAGCATGCAGTGGGCATAGGCAATCTGCTCGATGCGCTGGAGTTGTATTTAGCGCCGCCGCGGGAGGTCGCAATCGTCGGCGATCCGGTCGCCGCTGAGACCAGGCAACTCATCGCGGTACTCAACCATGGCTACCAGCCGGACGTCGTGGCCGCGCTCGCGGCTCCCAGCGACGAAGCGGCCTTGCGAGCCATTCCCCTCCTCCGCGACCGGCCGCTCGTGAACGGCCAGCCGGCGGCCTACGTCTGCCGCCAGTTCACCTGCGAGCTGCCAACCTCCGACCCGCTGACCCTCGCGCGGCAGCTCTCCGGTGACAGGCCGTAGGCGCGGCCGACGACCTGCTTTGCGGAACGGCTCAGTGTCACGTTATGGGATTGGGGAGCGCCACAATCATCCTGACCGCATCAGCACCGAGACGAAGGTGAAGCCGAAGACTACGACGGCGAGGTAGCCGTTGACGTTGAAGAAGGCCACGTCGAGACGTGAGAGGTCGGTCGGCGTCACGATCGCGTGCTCGAAGGCGAGGAGCAGCGCAGCGACGGTCCAGCCGATCCAGAAGAGGACGCCGAGCCCAAGCGTCGCGCCGACCGCGGCCAGACACGCGATCGTGCCAGCGTGCCAGGCGCGCGCCATCCACACGGCCGTTGGCACCCCGAAGCGTGCCGGCACCGAGTGCAGGCCGTTCGCGCGGTCGAACTCCACGTCCTGGCACGCATAGATCAGATCGAACCCGCCCACCCACAGCGCTACGGCGAGCCCGAGCAGAATCGCGGGTGGGTCCAGCCGGCCGGTCACCGCGACCCAGCCTCCCACCGGGGCCGCGCCGTCTGTGAGTCCCAGGACCGCGTGTGAGAGCCACGTGAATCGCTTGGTGAAGTGGTAGCCGACGAGGAAGACAAGCGCGATCGGGAAGAGCTTCACCGCCAGGTCGTTCAGCTCCCAGGCGGAGACGAACAGCAGCACGCCCGAGGCGACACTTACCAGCACTACGCTGCGCGTCGAGATTCGGCCGCTCGGAATCGGCCGCCCGGCGGTGCGCGGGTTCCTGCGGTCGATCTCGCGGTCAATCACGCGATTCAGCGACATGGCCAGGGTGCGCGCGCCGAGCATCGCGAGGGTGATCCAGATGAATTCATGCCAGGTCGGGAGCCCGCCGCGCCCAAGGA
>JAXDLH010000203.1:0-5086 GCA_034666705.1 Chloroflexota bacterium | reverse complement strand
TCTCACGCTATGGGATTCGCTTCTGGAAGGCCAGGGGTGCCCTAACCCCCGCCCCCTTCCCGGCGCCGGGAAGGGGGCGTCATGACGAACGCGGGAGCGGCTCCCCTCGCCCGTGCACGGTCCTTCGACGGGCTCAGGATGCTCGGGGGCCGGGGGGAGGGCCGTCTACCCGGCCGTGACCGGCCGGCGGCGGCCCAGCGCCGCCTCGGGCAGCAGCTCGACCAAGGCGGCGTAGCCGCGCTCCTGCATCTCCTCGAGCGAGTCGCTCAGGTGGGTCTCGATCATCTCATGGTTTGGGTCCCGCACCGTGCCCAGCGGGTCTTCGCCGTGCTGAACCCGGCCGATCTCGCGCAACGTCACCTCGCGCAGCGTCACGATGCCGCGGTCCGTCGTCGCCAGCCGCTCGTGCGTGCGATCCGCGATCGGTCCCTGGGTTTCCCACGCCATGTGGTCCTGGCCGAGCGTCAGGTCCATGCGGAAGTGGGTGAACGGGTGCAGGGCCTCGGCGGGCGTCTTGAACGGCGCTACGTAGCGGAGCTTCGGCAGCGGCTGGCCGTTCTCATCCACCGCGTCGGCGAACTTGCTCGGCACGAACCGCACGAAGAAGATCTGCGTGTGCGTGTCGTCGATCGGCACCCGGATCTGCGCGCAGTTCGCGACCCGCAGGATGTTCGGGAAGATCAGCGGATGCTCGTCCACGCGGCCGCTGCGGTACGAGCGGCGCTTGATGATGCCGTACGACGTCTCGTAGAAGTCGAAGCCAAGCACCTGGTCGGTATTGCCGCGGGTGGTGTTCTCCGACCGCCGGCCGTTGCTGTCCTGGTGCAGGATCATGAGATGGGCCGGGTCGACCGAGTTCTCCATCGCCTGGAACCAGTTGCAATCGAGCTGCGGGTACACGTCAATTCTCACATCGCCGTCCGTGCGGCTCCACACGTCGTAGTGCGGGATCTCGGGTGCCGGCGCCGGCCCGAGGTACGCCCAGTACAACCCTGCCAGCTCGCGCACCTGGTACGCGGCCATCTTGACGGTGAGGTGGAACATGGAGCCGGCGGGCTCGGCCGGGCATTCCAGGCAGGAGCCGGCGGTATCGTAGAGCCAGCCATGATACGCGCAGGCGATGCCGCGCTCCTCCACCCGGCCATAGAGCAGCGAGGCGCCCCGGTGGGCGCAATGGTCCTGGATGAGGCCGACGTTGCCGCTCTTGTCTTTGAAGAGAATCAGGTCCTCGCCCAGGATCCGGACGAAGCGCGTCGGCTGCTCCTCGGTCAGCTCCTGCACCGGTGCGACCGGGTGCCAGTACCGTCGCAGCAGCTCGCCGCCCGGCGTGCCGGGTCCTACGCGGGTGAGCATCTCATTCTGTTCCTGCGTAAGCGTCATCAGGTCCTCCCCGGCGCCCGCTGCGCGGCGGCGCCACTTGGTCTTGATCGAATAGTACTGCGCCCGGGGCGGCTCAGACAGGGGCCGGTGTGCTGCGGTCCTCGATCTCCCAGGCGTGGTCGAGGACGTGCCAGGCGATGCGCCGCGCCGCATAGCGCGGAGGCCACTGTCCGGCAGGCGTGCTTGCCTGAACCGCAGCCTCGATCAGGGTCGCGACGATCGCCCCGCGCAGGGTCGCGATCGCGGCTGTGTCGTCGAGCGCTGGCTGCTTGAGCCCTCGCAGCCCGAGCTTGCGGCCGTACGCCGTCTCAGCCGCGAGGACGTGCTCCGCGATCTTATCCCGATCACGGCCGCCCCCTCGCGGGCCCTTGCGCAACTCTGCCGGAGCTGCCGCCACGACCCGGTCGAGAATGACCCAGGAGGCCTTGACCAACGCGCCGAGCTGCCGCGCCTTGGGCTCGGTCAGCGGCGCGGCGTCGGCCGTGGCGACCACGTCCGGCGCGCCAAAGTCGGTCGTGGCTGTGCCAGCGAGCCGCTCGACGACGTCAAACGAGGCCTCAGCTTCGCTTGGAAATGCGACGCCAGCCTCCGCAGCCACGGGGGCGTAGCGCGGCGCATAGGCAGCCAGCGCGGCGAGGGCGCTGGCCTCGTCGCGGCCCGCGCGGCACCAGCCCGGCCACTCCAGCGCGCACGCGAACACGCGGTGCTTGCCACCTTCGAGATAAACCGGCATCACGCCCGTCATGCCCCGAAGCATCGCACGCCGCCCGTGTCACAGACAACCGCCAATACGGCCGACCCGAAGCGACCAGCCGCCTCACGCTGGACGAGGATGGAGTCGTGTCCAAAACGACGTCAGTGCGGCTCGAAGAGGAACTCTTGACAAGGGTCGACCAGCTCGCTGAAGCGCTCGACCGTCCTCGCGCCTGGGTGATCGCCCAGGCAATCGCCCGCTATGTCGAAGAGGGGTCCCGGCAGATCACCGCGATTCGCGAGGTGCTGGATTTGTATGAAGCGGGCAATGCCAGGCTCGTCCCCCACGAAGAAGTGATAGACCGTCTCGACGAGCGAATCCGGGCGAGAATTGGCAATGCGGACCATCTGCCATGGTGGTCGTACGTGACGCCCGGTGGTGGCCCGACGCGTGCTGAGCGTTGCTCGTCAGTCAGCGAACGCGGGCATGACCTCCCTGGCGAACAGGCGCATCGACTTCATGGCCGACTCATGTGAGATGCCGCCGAAGAAGAACGTCGTGCTGAGCACGTCGGCCGGGTAATTCTGCTGGGCGGTCCGCATCGCCGTAATGCACTGGTCGGGCGTGCCGTAGACGTTGCGCCCGGCAGCGAGCATGCCGGCGAAGTCGTAGTTTGGCCCCAGCGGGCCGCGCGCCTGACGGCCCACGGTCGAGATCCAGTCGTACCGCTGGATGGCGCCCTCGGCCACCTCGCGAGCTCGCGCCCCATCCTCGTCCACCACGACCCGCAGGTGCAGCTTCGTGTGCCGTTCGCTCGGGTCGATGCCGGCTTCCTTGAGTCCCTCACGCCAGGCAGCTAGCCCCGGCGTGTAGTACTCCGGTGGGAACGGGTGCGCCACGATCATGATGTTGCAGCCGTGGCGGCCCGCCCAGCCGAGCGTCTCCGGCGAGTGGCCGGCAACCCATAGCGCGGGGTGCGGCTTCTGCACGGGCTTCGGGTAGACGGGGACATCCTCGAAGCGCCAGAATTCCCCCTCGTGGCTGAACCGCTCCTCGGACCACGCCTTGATGAGGACCTCCGCGGCCTCGTGGAAGCGCTCGCGGCTCTCTTCGCGCTCCACGCCGTACACCTGGAAGTCCACGGCCGTGTTGCCGAGCCCCATGCCGAACTCCAGCCGCCCGCCGGAGACGACGTCCACCATGCCATAGTCCTCGGCAATCTGCACCGGGTGGTGGAGCGGCAGGATCGAGATCGCCGAGCCGAGGTGAATGCGCGAGGTGCGGGCGGCCGCCGCCGCCATCACGACGGCCGGATTCGGCATCGGCCCTCCATATAGAAGGAAGTGGTGCTCGGTAAACCAGAAACACTCCCAGCCGAGCTCCTCGGCGAGCTGGATCTGCTCCAGCACCTGCTGGTAGTACACGTCGAACGGCGCGTCGAGAACGGGAACGTAGGTGGGCAGCAGGTGCATGTGAAAGTGCATGGTGGCGTTCCCCCGGGGCTGCCGCGCCATTTGCGGCGAAGAGTGCTGCGGCGGATTGTAGGGGCCGCGCGCTCCCGGTTCAACGCCCTGCGCTAGCCGATAAGCAAGTCGAACCCGTGCCCGGGGATGAGGGCGCTGCGCCCTCATCCCCGGGCTGCACGCCTTACATGCGATGGACCACCTCGAACGCTTCGATGTTCGGTGGGGTAGATGCATACAGCGTGTACGGGTGCGCCGCCTGAAATGCCTGGAATTGGGGGGATGCCGCGCCAGCGCGCGCAGCCTCGGCATTGGTATAGATGCTGAAACCAAGATAGGTGAACGGCGAGCCGGCCGACCGCCGGAGCCGGCTCGAGAGGCACGCTTTGTCGACTTGACGGCGCAGCTCGAACAACTCGCGTCGAGTTCGCTCGAACTCAGAGACTACTCCCGGCCGCTGGTCCAGGGTCCAGTCGACGAGCACTTCGCAGTGGCCCTGGGTCGGATCCATGCCGGGCGCGTCGACCTCGAACACGCTCTCGTACGCGCTCTGTCCGAGCGGGGTGACCTGCAGAGCCGTTACGATGCCGGTGAATGCGTCACTCTTTTGCCAGGCGAACTGCGCGGCCGCATTCTCCCAGCGCGAGATCAGCGCGTACTTGCTGGGTGAGCCATAGGAGTGCAGCAAGGTTTGCCCCACGTTCCCCGGCTGCCCTTTGCGCGCCTGTCCCAGCCTGGTGGCCGTCTCTTCGAACTCCTTGGCCCCACCCGGCCGTACCAGCAGCTCCGTCCGAACCAGGTACACAGTCGTACTCCTTGCGCGGCGACACGAACACGTTCACGATATCGATCGGACCTCGTCG
The DNA here is from genome assembly GCA_034666705.1 of Chloroflexota bacterium. GTDB lineage: Bacteria > Chloroflexota > UBA6077 > UBA6077 > SHYK01 > JAXDLH01. The sequence continues at coordinate 686 of JAXDLH010000203.1, read as the reverse complement.
AGTTCCACCCCCTTCTCGTCCGTCGGGCGTCCGGGTGCACCGCGTGTCCCGAATCCCAAGTGGCGGAGGAATGCGCGAAGTCTATGCTGATCCGGTCGAATCGTCAATTGTGCATACGTGTTTACGCTGCTATTTGAGGCACCGCCAAGCGATACAACGAATTGACACCTCGCTGGTGAATGGTGACCATTCGCTCGCCGTGATCCGGTGCGCGCAGGCGAATTGCCGCAGGCCGGCCATCACCTTGTCGCCGGTCTCGAAGATCACGGCCAGCTCTTCCCATTGCCATCGTTGAGCAGCGTGCTTCTCATCGCCGCCCGCCCCGCGCGAGCCACCACCCGATGCTACCGGCCACCAGTGCAGCCGATCCGGCAAGGATGGCTGCACGCCATTGGGGCCGGGGCGCCTCGCGCACGTATCCGCCCTCGGGGAATGGTCCGCGCGCACCGCCGCGCCCTTCGTGGAGCGCCATCTGGAGCACCTGCGCGACGTGCAGCGCCCGTCGGTCGGTGGTCTGCGCAATCTGCTCGCGGCAGCTAAAGCCGTCGGCAATGATGAGGGTGTCCGGCGGCGGCGCGCGCACCGCCGGGAGCAGCACGCGCTCCCCAGCCCGGATCGACACGTCGTAGTGCTCGCCCCGCTCGAACCCGAAGCCGCCCGCCATCCCGCAGCATCCGGTGTCCAGC